>CAZILM010000011.1:7322-9021 GCA_964540115.1 uncultured Candidatus Saccharibacteria bacterium
TTTGGCATATATTCAGAGGTAGTTTCCAGCTTTAGCCGAAAGCCAAGCGCTCATTATAAGTCCATAGTCTTCGGTATGTTCGGTGTCGCCAGCGTCTCTATGTTGGTTTGGCTACACCACTTCTTCACAATGGGGGCTGGCGCAGACGTAAATTCAATATTCGGAATTGCCACAATGGTAATTGCCATTCCCACAACTGTGCTGGTGTTCAGCTGGATTGCCACCATGTACAAAGGCCGTATCAGGTTCACGGTGCCTATGCTCTGGTTCTTGGGCTTCATTGGAATTTTTGCATTGGGTGGAATATCCGGCGTGCTTCTGGCTATACCGCCGGTTGACTTCCAGCTCCATAATAGCCTGTTTTTGGTGGCGCACTTTCACAGCACTGTAATTGGCGGCGTACTATTCGGTATATTTGCCGGCTTAAATTACTGGTTCCCGAAAATTGCCGGCTTTAGGCTGAATGAGCGGATTGGTCGCTACACAGTGTGGTGCTGGATTATCGGCTTCTTAGTGGCCTTTACGCCGCTTTATATCCTGGGGCTTATGGGGGCCACACGGCGCCTTGATCACTATGACGCCTCGACCGGCTGGCAGCCGCTTTTCATAATGGCGTTCATCGGCGGTCTGATTATCATGGCCGGTGTTGTTTTGCAGATTGTTCAAATTGTCGCCAGCGTTATGCAAAGACGACACTTGCTTGATCCCACCGGGGATCCTTGGGATTCCCGCACGCTGGAGTGGTCAGTTGCTTCGCCGGCGCCGGCTTACAATTTTGCAGTCATTCCTACTGTTCACAACAGGGATGAGTTTTGGGAAATGAAACAACGGGGATTGCCAAAGCCGCAATATCAAGACATCCATATGCCTAGGAATACTGCTGCAGGGATTTATATCTCCATCTTTGCATTTCTGGCCGGATTTGGTTTCGTCTGGCATATTGTTTGGCTGTCTGTTGTATCAATCATAGCTATCATTATTTGTCTTATA
Organism: uncultured Candidatus Saccharibacteria bacterium; assembly: GCA_964540115.1. Lineage (GTDB taxonomy): Bacteria > Patescibacteriota > Saccharimonadia > Saccharimonadales > CAYVSP01 > CAZILM01. The sequence goes on from CAZILM010000011.1 coordinate 8,313, forward strand.
GTACGGACATTCAATGAGGACACCGAATATACAATCACGGCTGCAACAGTCGAGAAGATGGAGAAAACCAGAGCCGATAAAGTCAGAGCAATGCAAAGTGAAGCTGTTGATGAAGAAGACATGGGCCTGATTGAGTTTGTTAAAACAGTCCTAACTTGGGCTCTGGGCTTATTAAAGGGTAAACGATGACGCACGCCAAAATAACTACGGAAATTGATCACGAAGAAGCTGCTAATGATAGAACCATGTTTGGCTTCTGGGTTTATTTGATGACCGACTTATTGATGTTCTCGGTGTTGTTTGCGGTCTATGCTGTGCTGCGCGACAACACGCTTGGCGGACCTTCGGGGAGCGACCTTTTTAGTTTACCGCTGGCTCTTTGTGAAACTGTAATTTTGTTAACCAGCAGCTTTACCTGCGGCATGGCAATGATTGCCGCCCGTACCCGCCAAAAAAGCCAAACGCTGATGTGGTTTTTCGTAACTTTCGTGCTGGGCGCCACTTTTCTGGCCTTGGAAATCAGTGAATTTCATCATTTGTATAGCGAAGGCCACACCCTGCAGTCAAACGCCTTTCTGTCTTCATTCTTTGTGTTGGTTGGTACACACGGACTGCATATTATCTCCGGCTTATTGTGGATAGCCATCACGATGTGGTTTGTTAATAAACGCGGCTTGACCAAATCTAATGTTCGCAAGCTCTCTATGCT
>CAZILM010000011.1:9121-20102 GCA_964540115.1 uncultured Candidatus Saccharibacteria bacterium
GGCTTTGTTTTGTCACTAATGTTCACGATCATTCCATATTATATGGTGGTGAATAAAACCAGAACCGGCAATGCTTTGATGGCTACAATTCTGGCGATTGCGGTCGTACAAATGTTTGTGCAGATATTCTTTTTCTTACACCTGGGTCGTGGTCCGAAGCCTTTTTACAATGTGGTTTTCTTTGCCGGCACTGTCGGCATAATCATTATTGCGGTCGGCGGCTCATTGTTTATTATGAGCAATCTGTATAAGAATATGTCGCCTGATGTCGCCACCAAAAAACTGGCGCAGGATGAAGGAATATCACAGGTTGGCGGCAAACAAACCGGCGCTTGTCAGGGCGTTAAAGACAACCACATAGTCGCGATTACCAACGGCAAGGTTGACCCGATTCACACCCAGGCACACTTATGTGACACGCTAACATTTGTTAATCACGATAATGGCACTCGCGAGATGGCTTTTGGGACGCATCCCAATCATGAGTTTTATGGCGGCGAAGAGGAAGAAGACGTTCGCAAAGGCTATCCACAGACCTTTACGCTTAATCAGCTAGGTGATTATTCGTTTCATGACCACCAGGACCCGACAGTTAACGGCCACTTTTCTGTAGAACAATAAAACCGGCAAGTTTAGTTAGAGGGCTTACGAAAATTCTTAATATTATGGCGGGCTTTTTTGATTGAATAACGTTCGCGAAAACGCGTTAGCATTAGCATATCAAACCAGTAATCGCGTCCCCGTGGATGAACTAGTATGGTGGTCATACCCACGTTATTGGCGCCAACTATATCGGCATGAACTTTATCACCTATCATAGCGGCTTGTCCGGGCTGGGCATTTAAAGCCGAAAGCACGCGCTGAAAAAACTTAATATTTGGTTTACGAATCGGACGGGCATGTTCCCAATATGGCATAAATGCCTGGATGTTCAGGGTATCTGCGAAGCGTTTGGCTCGTCGATTATTAGTTACCAGATTAACTGATTTAAACTGGCGATTATCCTGCAGTTTTCTAAAAAATTCCAGAACATCCTTTTCTAATTCTCTAGCGCCGACTCGTCTAATGGTTAAATCCAGGTCCAGCAGTATATGCTTTATGCCCAATTGCTTCAACTCCTTAAAATCCACCTTCAGGAAATTGTCAGCCACGAAGTCGGGCAGTATGGCCGGTAACTGGCCCTTCTTTTTATATAGTCCAAATGCCTCACGCTTCATGCTAGACAGTATAAAGATTGCCTGGAAGAAGTGAAATTAATAATGGTAAGAATTCTTACTGCATTCATTCTGTTCGTCTGGCTTAATTGAGTACAAAGGAGATTTTAGTATGGATAATGATGATTCCAATTCCGCCACTAACCCGTTTACTCCGGCTGACGATCAAAGCACTTCGTTGCCAGATGATCATCCAGCGACGGACAGCAATATGGATGACCACGAAGTTTATGACGAAGGCATTGATGGCGCAGCTGAAGTAGAAGAACCCGGTACTCGTGAGCCTGGCGATGTAGACACTCAGGACGATGTCGCAGCTCCAGCCTAGCTAAAGCAATCTTTTATGCATGAGTGCTATCATAAAAGGTAGAGGAGGGTTACTTATGCCAAAAATTACGTCATTCTTATGGTTCGTAGATAAAGCCGAAGAAGCTGCTAATTATTATGTTTCAGTATTTAAGAATTCTAAGATAAAAACTGTTACTCGTTATCCAAAATCAGCCGAAGAAGTTTCTGGTAGACCAGCTGGTTCAGTTATGGTGGTAGAGTTTGAATTAGACGGAGTACCTTTCACGGCTTTGAATGGTGGAAAGATACCGGGATTTGATTTCACCTCTGCGATTTCGTTCTATGTGAGTTGTGATAATCAGACAGAAATAGATGATTACTGGAGTAAGCTTTCAGCTGTACCCGAAGCCGAGCAGTGCGGCTGGTGCAAAGACAAATTTGGTATTACCTGGCAAATCGTGCCCGCTGTATTGAGTAAAATGCTTACGGACTCCGATCAAGCAAAAGTCGAGCGAGTAACCGCCTGCTTTATGCAAATGAAAAAATTTGATATCGCCGAACTAGAAAAAGCCTACAACCAAAGCTGATCTAACTCTCGTCTGATAGTTTTGCTTTCATAATTTCGTGGAGTTTGCGAACACTATTCGCGTTACGGATTGTTAGTCTTTTATATGTGTCACTACCGATAATTCTTATAACTTTGCCTCTGTTAACATTATTACGATCTATTCGCCAGACCACAGTGCCAGGATAGTAGCGAACATCCTCAATTTCCGGGTTGTATGGGATTTGCTTCAAAATGGCTGGTTTATCAATTTCCGGCTGCAGAAACATGACATCACATTTCATGTTTTGATTATTCACCCAGCTTTCGGGCAGTTCACTTAGTAGCGTCTTTATTTGGGGAAGACTTCGGATCAGTACGCTTACGTTAAATCCAAAGTCTTTTTTGATCTCTGTTTCAATACGTTTTACCAAGTTTGATTTATCAGACGAGTCTGATTGAAATATAACATTGCCGGAATTTATATAAGTCTTTACGTTTCGTAAACCAATATGCTCAAAGCTGATTTTTAGCTTTGCCATTTCTACCTTGTTTTTGCCACCGACATTAATTCCGCGCAGCAATGCGACATAAACCATGATGTCTTAGTTAAAGGTTATACCGAATATATCTGTATTGGCATCGCCGCTTAGGATTGTTGCAGACTGCTTGCTTGCTATGGTGTAGTTATTTAGTGTAAAGTCATCGAATTTGCCAGTACTTAGAACTATATTATTACTTTCTACATAATAAACATTCATTAGTGGCTGGGTAGCTTCGAAGGTCACAGAAGCCTTACCCGAATTTACTATGTAGAGGCTTTTTCCGGTTGTGTAGTAAACAGCACCATCGTTAGCGCGGTAACCAATCTGCGGCGCAGGGTCGTCATTAACGGTTGCAATTGTGGTTGCTGATTTTTTGGCGATGTCGTACTCATCAACTACGTAAGGCTTGCCGCCTCCTATGAATTCTCCAGCCCCCGAAGCTACAGATCGCAAAACTTTTGTGAAATCCTTGCTAAGAACCGGGTGAATATATTTGCCGGTTTCATTATAGATAGTAGTGTCTGAATTATTGCTTACATCATGCAAAAGCAGTGTAGAGAAGCTGTTGCCATCACAGTTGAAGCAGCCCTTTTCGTAATATAGTTGTTTCTTCGGCCGATTATATCCCTCAATAAAGACGCCAGCTTGTTCGACACTAAAGAGGTCGGTAGCCTTTTTGGTTTCCGGATCGATTTCTTTAATAGTATTTTTGCCGCCGGCTTTGGGCAGTAGAGCGAAGACAATTGTTGTGCCATCACTTGAAAACTTTGCACTTGTAATCTGGCTATAGTCACTCTGGGATTTAGGCGGATCCGCTGTAAATATCTTAGTGTATGATTTTCCGGCGTCTTTGCTGTACCAAATAGACGTCCCGCTGTTGCTTTCTACAGATTCACTAGTCGTAAACATCACTTTGCTGCCACTTACATCGCGGTATGAAATGTAGCTATTCTTGCCTATATCGCCAGCAGCCGTTTTGTCTCCGCCGCTAAATGGTCGCCAAAAGAGTGAAACTGGGCCTTTACTGGCGTCGCCGTGGGCGTAAGCGATAGCGAACGGTGTTAGTGGTTTTTCCTCCGTCGTTGTTGATGACTGGGGATTGGTAGTTTGAGTCGAATTAGTTTTCGGTTGCGCTTTATTTTTACTAATTATCCAGTAGCCAAGGCCACCTCCTAAAATCAACAAAAGAACAAGAGCAATAAGGGATATTTTTTTATTCTTAGACTTTGTTTTTTCTGTAGTCGGCTTTTCAACAGGTGTGCTTTCTGGCTCAGTCGGTGTCTCCAGAGGAGTTTGCGTATTTTCTTCCATGTTTAAACAATACCATAAGTGGGATATTTGTACTTCTACTAGACCTTATCTGGCGCTTCAACCTTACCTAGTTCATCAAGCATTTTGACAAGTTCTTTGGTAGAAAGAACAGAACAATCAATTTCCTTTTGCCTGGCTATCATATAACCCTGTGCTATGCGCTTAATCTTCAAAGCATCGGCTCGCCAGAAGTGATCAATCTCATATGGTTTATCGGGATCAAAAAAGCGGGTAGCAATTTTTATCGATCCAAAAAGTGGTCCAACCGTTGCCGTTACATTTAAAATATCTTCAATACTTATGCTGAGTACTTCCCCGGATTTTAGAAAATCACGGTGAGTGACGGTAATCTTTGTGCGGTCTATACTCAGGGTATCTGGAAAGAGCGACATCGGAAAAACGGTCCGAGCCCTGAACAGTACGTCGTGAGAATCACCGATGGTGCTAACTAGCTCCTTAGCAACTTTACGTTTCTCAGGGTCGGTAACTCCGCTGACAGAAGGAGGCAGTTTAGGTATTGATGCTGCGTCGTTATGGCTCATAAAATAACCTCCAATTAAGGTAATAACACTTTACACGGTTCGTTTTCATAGCGCAGCAAGAAATACCTCAGCATCTTTTAAAGCCCGCTTCAAGTTGAGTTTATCAATTGTTTTGCCCATACTTGGCCATATGTTAGGAAGCATTCTTAAAATAGCTATTTTGTGCGTAGTGCTAGGTGGTGCTTCCATACCGTTAAGCTTTCAGATACATAGCTCGCCCGTAGTTGTGTGGATCGGCAATGCTCTTGGTTCGCTTATTTCAGCCATAGTGGTTGTTTATTTAAGTGAACGGATAACTAGCAGCAAATTCAAAAAGAAGATCAGCAAGCGCCGAATGGGCAGAAAAGTTGTAACTGTATTTGACGAAGGTGAAGACAATCAAAAAGTCGTTAAGGCGCGCTTTTTCATAGACAAGCATGGCCTAAGAATATTTTCATTTTTATGCCCGATATTTCCCGGGGTCTTATTGTCGACAGCAGCGGTTTATATATTAGATCTGGACAAACAAATTTATAAAAAATGGATGTTCGGTGGCATATTCTTTGCCAGCGCGGCTTACGTATTTGGCTATTGGTGGCTTTTCGTAAAATAGTATATCTGGCCAAACACCGTCGTAGGAAACAGTTACAGATTAAGGTCTTGGAGTAGGCTGACGCTGCTTTCCGGGCTGCAAGTGCCAGTACTTCCGGGTGGTGTTCCAGAGGCGCAGCCGAGATACGGCATCAGACCCAAAGCGTCCTGGGTAGTTTTGAGGAGACCTATGTTATTTGAGGCTTTGGTCACTGCTGTTCCTGGTTTGACTGAAGGAGCAATAACGAGGCTGGGAATAATCGGTGTGCCGGTGCTGGATGAACCTTCGTCCCACATTATGAATATGGCTGTATCTCCGGCTTGGTAATTCGGTCCATTGATAAATAACGGTAGATAAGTTTTAAGCCAATTATCGCCCTGAGCGACGGTACCATCGTGCATATCATTAGCTTGATTAGGTGTAATAAACGTAAATGTCGGTAAGTTTCCTCTGGCAATATCATCAGCCAATAATCCGTTTGGAGCAGTACAGTCAGCACTTCCGGTGGTTGGGCAGGTTATGGCCGGAAATGGTACGTCATTGCTTGCGCAGTCGCTGGCAATCTGGGTATAAAATGCTGCCGGGTTGTGTTTGAACTGATAGAGTCCGCTGTTCTTTAAAGCACAGTTACTGGGCATAGATTCCTGATAGCTTTTCCACGAACCGCCGCTGTTTTTGGCAAGCTGGAAAATACTCTGGGTAGTTAGGGAATTAGCCGGTCCGAACTCACCGTCATCTAAAATACAGCCAGTGCCAGGTCCGCTGGCAGAACTAATGCCTTGGTTGCAATTGCTACCGGAAGTTGCTGCCGCATATTGTGGTTCAGAGAGTAAAGCCGCGGTCGTGCCATTATCTAGAATGTTGGTGGCCGACGCACATTTTTGGGATAGGCTATCGATATAAGGGGCTTTGCCCACAACATCAGATTCACTCTTGTTTTCTTCCCAGATCCAGACAACATGTTTATAAGGTTTCGGTGGTTGCGTTAGCCACCCGCAAGGCGTATCAGGTGTAACTGCGGCGTGTTGGGCTGGCTGGGTGGTAGTTTGCTCGGAGCTGGAATTTTGGTTAGTAAAGTAATAAGCGGCACCACCTGCTATTACCAGGAGGAGTAACACACCCAAAAGTAACCATGTCCTACGCTTCACTACAACCTAACTCTACTCCATGCCTTACTGCTCGTGTCAAGCAATATAGTACAAGTTGCTAGTTGTTCTACTCGCTCGATTCGCTTTTTGGAATTTCGGTAGTAACCCAAACATCATCATCGATACATTGGTAAGTAGTATGGTCGTATTCTTTATTGTTTTCATTGAAGTTATAGCTAATGTGCCACCGAACTTTTTTCATTGGTTTCTTACAAATAGGGCATTCCATAGTTCTATAATAACGCTTTGTCCAAATCCTGGGGGGGATTCGACCTCTTTTCTTACCCGTTTTGCGAGAGGATTCGCAAAACGGAAGAGGAGGAACAATACAAGACCCCACCAAATTTTGGTTACTTGATTACCAAAATTTAAGGTGGGGTTGATATTAGTTCGGACGTGGCTGGGGAGGAGGGATTCGAACCCCCGAATGCCAGGACCAGAACCTGGTGCCTTACCACTTGGCCACTCCCCATTAATACCGCTCGATTATATAGCTTCGCGCCATGAAAGCTTTCAAGTAAGGAGTGGCTTTCTTGGGCTCGGCATATAATCTCGCAGACCGCTCGATTATACATTTACAGATGTAATTTGCCAAACCAACCCACGGCACATTAGGCGGGCGTGCTAATATTACTTAAGATAGTTAATTTTTTGGGGAGTATGTTATGGCAGAAGAAAATGAGCCAAAAAAAACAAAAAGCCAGGCCAAAAAAGTAGTAAGTCGAACGGTCTGTATCTTATTAGTTGTCATCGCCCTAGTTGGCGGCGGGCTCGCCGGATACGCCTATGGCAGAAATACGGCGAAAGCTGACACCGAGAAGGCTCTCAATCAAAAAATATCATCCCTTGAATCTGATCTTGGCAAAGCTAAAGCAGCTGTGGGTAACGAAGTGCAAGAAGGTCAGCAAGATTTGGCAGAAGGACAGCAAACGGTGGAGTCGCTTCAAAGCGAAAACGCAGCGCTTAAGCAGACAATCAGTGATCAAAACAAAAAGATTGCCGATCTGGAAAATCAGTTAGACCAAATCAAAAACTCGAACGCTAGCCAGTAGAGTGTTTATTTAGTCCTATGCAGCTCTGGTAGGCGTGTCATTTTGGCTTTTTGGAATTGCTCTGGCTCCAGTTTGGTAGCGGCCAGCATTTCTTTAATGATTTCGTCAATCAATCCCTTTTTTTCCTTCAAGGCAGTTGTAGTCGCGCCGGAAAGAGCCGAATACTGCATATACGGCAGGGCCTTTTCTATATCCTTTCGTCCCAGCGCCCGGAAGGCGGCCATCACGGCTCGTTTTGGCCCGACTTTGGTAGCAGACGAAGCAATAAACTCTACATTGTCTTTATAAAAAGCGCGCGGGTTGACAGCGCACTCCGAAAACCCGAAATCAATCAGCCAGGGGAGGTTCGTCTCATTTTCTATCATGACGTTCGCTGCCCGCAGGTCTTTATGAATAATGTTACTGGCGTGCAGGTTTATTATTTGTCCCCACACGCCATCCAGCATTTTGTCAGTGATTTTCTCGACTTCCAGTTTGTCCAGTCCTGTAGCATTAATACGCAGCATAGCTAGAGCATAAGAATTGGCAGCCACTTTGTAGATGCCCAGTACTTCCGGTACGCGAACGCCGGCTGCTTGTTTGGCAAGCATGGTCAGGTATGCCTCGTGCTCAATAGCGCGTTTTGGGGTCAGCGAAGGCACTTCGTCTTCAAGACGGCGGTATTGTATACGGCGGATCAATTTAAATAACCAATCAGCCGCATTATTGTCGCGGTTAAAGACTTTTACAAAGATCTTACCTTTTTTATATTCCCCGAAAAATGGCACTGAACCGCGGGCATCAACTGCCGCCGGCTTTAGCGTTACTTCAGCCAGCCCGGCTGCTTGTAGCTTTCTGGCAAGTTTTCGAGCGTCAACGGCTTCGTACTTTGAACCCAAAGCCAGCGCAATCAGGCTGTAGCAGATTATTCCTACCGCCCAGCCGCCAATGATATCCCACGGCATATTTACGCCCAAGTAAAGACGTGATGTGGCGACCAGAAAAACCGCAAACACAAGCCACTTCCTGTAAGTCCTGGGTGTATAAATAGCCAGTGTTAGACCAACCGCAGCAGAAACGGCAGCATAGGCAGAAGGGAAGCCAAAACCTGAAACATTAATTCTCGGTACAATATTGCTAACTAAATCAGCCGGACGGCCTCTTTCTATCGTATTCTTGAGCAAATATGAAATGGCGTAAGCTGCTATGCCGGCTGCCGCAACCCGCAGGGCAATATCCCGCCGCTTTAGTGTAATTAGTAAACTTATTAGCAATGCTGCTAGCAGTGAGCCGAAAAATGTAATAGTAATAAAAACAGGCGTTAAAAAGCCGGGCAGGGAATAGAGAACGTTAAATAAAGCAAGTTCCAGTCCGCCTGCTTCACTTCGTGAAACAAAGATGGAAATGACGAGTAGTAGAACAGCCGCGCCTAGCGCGAAGAATACGTAAATAGGATTTCGTACATAAGATATAGGTTTGTTAGTACTTGCCATACATGCTTCAGTATCTTACGGATGGAGCTAAAGTCAATGGCTTAAATCAAACTTAGTTAACCCTATTAACTAATGTGACGAATATCACAGCTAGTAAGTGACTATAAGCATGGTGTGAACCGTAAGCAGCATCATAATAATAGATGTAACAAAGGGGGGTAGCATTATGAGAGACAGTGCTACATTCGTAAAAAGAAAACGTGCGCATTTGAGAGTCAAGTATATGCGACGTTCCTTGCGCGGGCTTACTAAGCGGCCGCTCCATGTAACGGACGCCAAGCAGCTCGAGCAAATAGATGAGTTCTACCGAGGATTCATCGAATCACCACGTACGTAGATTACAATAGGTTAGTGAAATTTAATCTATGGCGTCTAGTTGGTGCTCTCGGCACAGTTGCCTGCCTGGCAATCTTTGCACTTCATCCTAGTTTTCCGACACCGGATAAAATACTGGTATTTTTAACATTTGTCTTTATGACATTCGGCCTGGCTAAAGAACTACTCAAACGTATGGTGCCGTTCGTTGGTCTTTTGTTGGTTTACGAACAATTCCGGGGGTTGGTGCCTCATTTGAATAATCACGTTAACTATACGTGGATGCCGCATATGGACAGACTACTCTTTGGTAAATTGCCGACTATAACGTTTCAAAACTGGTGGTGGCACGGCCATATCCAGTGGTATGACTTTGTATTTTACGGTGCATATATGATGCACTTTGTATTGCCTATAGGTTTGGCACTACTTATCTGGAAATACCGCGAAAAGTTTTATTGGCGCTACGTTACTACCTTTTTGGTAGTTTCGTTTATGGGTTTTATGACTTTTCTGGCATTCCCGGCCGCGCCGCCCTGGATGGCCAGCCAAAAGGGAGTAATTGAACCGATTACCCGTATTTCTTCTAATGTTTTTTATGCTATCGGCATCAAAGATTTCCCAAGTGTCTATAACAAAATTTCGCCCAATCCGGTAGCAGCCATCCCCAGTTTGCACGCGGCGTACGCAACGCTCATTTTTATTTTCGTGTGGCGTCTGTTTGGCAAAAAGTGGGGTTTGTTAGCACTTTTGCACCCGTTGCTTATATATATTGGTACCGTTTACCAGGGCGAGCATTACATGATAGATGAATTGATTGGCGGCCTGTATGCAGTTGTCGCCTACTTGGCAGTACGATATTTTTGGCAGAAAATCTTACCCAAGTGGCAAAAATCAGGAACTTTCAGCCGAAAACAATCCGGTTAATACGAACTTGGCCAGGATGTGTTTCTCGATCATTTGTTCCAGCACCGGTCGCTGGGTGGTCTCGGGCAAGTGAATTGTAGCGTCAATGGCGTAGAGTTCAAACAAATAACGGTGCGTGCCGGTGCCGGCGGGTGGGCAAGGGGCAACGTAGCCGGTCTTGCCTTTGCCATTAGTGCCGGAAATGGTTCCAGTAGGTGTACTATTTTCAGCAATTTGCGATGTGTCGGGTGGAATATTCCATAGCAGCCAGTGTGTAAAATCTTCACCAACCGCGTCGGGATCGTGCACAACCAGCACTAAGCTCTTGGTGCCGGCCGGTATATTTGTAATAACTAAAGGAGGGTTAATACTATCGCCGCGGCAACTGTATTTGACCGGTATAGCGGTGTTGTTGGCAAAAGCCGGGCTGCCTAGCATAAGGCTTGGTTTGTCAGATTGCGCCATAATTTCCTCCTTTCGCGTAGTACTATTGTACCTCAAAAAGATTTTACACTCATTTTAGAGGCAATCTCGTTCCGAACCCCGGCCCTGTAGGTTCCTGAACCCCGGCCTGAGTCACACCTGACTAGATGTTGTATCAATCAGGCGGCCTTGGGTGCTGAAACTAGGTGGATGGTGGAACATACCGGCGGTATGTTTTGCTTCACCGTGTTGAAGCAAGCCCGATTTATATCAACAGATGGATCAAGTGTGACGAATTGCCGGCCACTTCTTTGGTTACTTTCTTGATGGAACAAGAAAGTAACAAGTATTTGGTTCTTTGGAAAAGAACATCAAAATACACTAAAATCCTGAAGTTCGTCAGGTAGAAAACCTTTGGGGTGTTTAAACCCGGCCTCCCATTTCGTGCCTTTCTGGTAGCCTAAATCTTTCATGAGCTTTGTTGGCGCGTTTCGCAGATGCAGTGGCACGGGCGCTTCGGGGAATTCTTTAGCGGCTCCGACTGCTTTGTACATGGCGTCGGCTACCACCCGCGATTTTTTACATTTGGCCAGAACCAGGGCGCAGTGGAACAAATTGTATTGGCACTCCGGCATTCCAATTCGCTCAAC
>CAZILM010000012.1:0-11035 GCA_964540115.1 uncultured Candidatus Saccharibacteria bacterium
TACTTCAGCTTCGCTCTCACCAAGTAGTAGTACTAGCACTAGTCAAAGTGCTTCAACTTCACCTAGTTCTTCTACCTCTTCCAGTTCTTCAGTATCTCCTTCAATAAGTTCATCAATTTCACCCAGTGTTTCACCTAGTGCTACCACCCACGGCTCTACCAGCCCATCATCTTCTGTTAGTCCGTCGGCTAGTACCAAAACTTCAGCCAGTCCTTCTCCCAGTCCATCCTGCCCACCAACTTCATTACTAGCTTTGCTAGGGGTAGGAGGTTAACATGGCACAAACACCATTTGACCCTAGCAAAGTGAATAAGATCTATGAGTTGTTTGAGGGCGGCTCAATGATCTCTGAGATTGTTACCCAACTAGGTACTAACCGTGAGACCGTACGGCAGTACCTACTAAAACGCTACACGCCTAAACAGAAGCGAGCCATTGTTACCAAGAACCGCCGCTGGCTTAAAGGCAAGGACAGCCCCAACTGGAAAGGTGGAAGAGAGATTACTAAGGATGGGTATATAAGTTTGTGGATTTCCAAAGACGAGCGCGTCCTGGAACACCGCAAAGTAATGGAAGACCACCTAGGTAGGAAGCTAACCCGTTCTGAAGTAGTCCACCACATCAATGGCAACAATGCCGATAACCGCTTGTCTAACTTAGAGCTAACTACATTCGCGGAAGACATTAGAAGACATAATCTGGATAGGCATAAAAAATAACCAGAACTTACGCGTGCAAGTTCTGGTTATGACGTAGTGCTAAATTTTTATCTTCGCAGACACTCAATAGAATACGAGGCTGCACTTAAACCGATATAGAACGCCTAAGAGTTATTGAGGCTGGCTATTGTTTTGATTTGGAGGCGTATTGTTGCCGCCGCCGGGGCGCTTTATGAGACGCTTGTTTTTAACTGCCCAAGCTGCACCAAACAGCACAATTATTAACAGTATGATGATGATGATTTCTTGCGGTCCGAGGTCCATTTTTGCTCCATTTTTTTAAATCTGAAACCATTATAGCACGTAAATTTGAACGGCAATTATATTGCTATTGTTATTAAGATTATAATGGTATAAAATCAGCCTGTAGAGTAAAAAACAAAAAACAAAAAGACAAAAAGTTATGTTCGACCAGTATAGACAACAATTGGACGCTATGATGCAGCGCGAGATTAGCCGCGCTGAGTTTCTTAAGTTCATAGGGATTGCACTACTAGGGTTCATCGGCGTAATAGGCTTTATAAAAAACCTCCACGAAATAGTGCCGCCCCAGCGCCCCGTTAAGAAACGTCAAGTTGCCGCCAGTTACGGCCGTAGAGCCTACGGGCGTTAGCCATTTGTTAGTGGCTCTATGAAAGCAAGATTGCGCACCAAACTCTTCGCGCTGATGTCCTTTTACTTTTTCATACCCCGTGTTGTTCTAGCTAGCACCTATGGATCAGGGGATTATGGTGACTGTGGCTACCAAACTGACTGCTCACAATCAAGTTTCTTAAGTAGATATGGATTGTTTATTTTTGGGGCCCTCATTCTAATTTCGATAGTGCTAATGATACTGTTAATTCGCCGTCACCGAAAAAACGCCCCTAAAGACGCTAGCCAATTGCCGTCAGCCCAAATGACAACACCTTCACCACCGGTGGTGCCATCGCCGCCACAACCATCAGTGCCGCCCCCTTCACCACCTTTAACCACGCCATCTCCCCAGCCGCCCTTACCGTCTCCCTTGCCCACATCACCCCCTCCTCCACCGCCGTCACCTCCAATTCCACCAACGAAGCCGCCTGATGCCCAGACCTCAAAAAGTTAATGTATAATAAAGAATAGTTAACAACGGGGAAAAAATGTTTGGTTTAGGACTACCGGAACTAATAATCCTAATTCTTGTTCTGCTTTTGCTTTTCGGCACAAAGTACTTGCCAAAAATATCTAAAGATATTGGCGATTCCGGCCGTGCCTTCAAAGATAGCTTTACTGATGGTAAAAACGATAAATCGCTACAGGATATAGCCAAGGAAGTTGGTAGTTCTGCCCAAAAAATCAAAAAAGGCGTTGACGCCATAAAGAACACACGGATATAAAGGAGTAAATTTAAAATGCTCAATGCTCAATATTTCACAGTTCACAGTTCACAATTCACAGCAATTTCACAGCCATCATTTCACAGCTGGAAAATGGCAAATGTTAAATTATTGAAAATTGAAAATTGTAAATTGAAAATTGCCTCCGAAGGAGGCGTGTAATGGCCCTGCGTAACGCATTTGGTGATTTAGCAACCGAAGAATCCCTTAAGAAGCTCAAAGAAAGCCAGATTGATGGCTCACAGAAGACCAAGATTGTCCCGATTAGTACTGGCGGTTTGTCGGTCTATAGAAATATTAATCTGGTCGCGCATGGAGCGAACATCAAGTCAACGCCAGGGCAAATCTATGGCTGGTATCTGTTCAACAATGCCTCTACGGTGCGTTATATAAAGCTCTACAACAAAGCCCGGGCTCCTTCGGTGGGTGCCGACACACCTATCATGACCATACCGCTGCCTTGTGGCGCCGCCGCCAATGTTATCGTACCTTCCGGAATTGCTTTTTCTCGCGGCATCGGCATTGCCGCTACTACTGGCGTGGGTGATGGCAATGTTGGGGCACCTGCTACCAACGAAGTTGTAGTGAATATTATTTATTACTAGATTTATTTACTAAGGCTGAGTTTTTTGGAGACTTTCGATAACCTTATCGACTTCGTCGCTATTGGCTTGGGTTATGCACTTCGGTTTGTCGCTACCGGCCAGACTGTCTTCCGGGCAGACTTCGGAACCGGCGATGACGCTGTATTCAGCTATTACGGATTTTATGCTACCGACATTGACTATCTTGTAAGTGGTAAGTTTGTATTGGTTACCAGCATCACTGGACCAATGGCTTATTGAAGAGTAAGACGACTGGTCCTGCTTAATAGCTTTCGTAGATGTATATTCCGAGGTATCAAATGTGCCGTCATTTATAGCTGACAGATTAGGCTGGAAGTCCGAACAGCTTGGGCTCAATGTCACCGTAGTTTCAGTACCTGAGGACCCAAGCGTATAACTTGTCGCATATTTTTCTACGCCGCTATTTGTCTGGTCTGTTGGTGATTGCCAACTCGCCGGATAAGCATACCTGACCGCAGCATCATTAATGTCATACCAGTTCCAGCCGTCTGGTGGCTGAAAGGATTCGTTGCCGTTAGTTTGGGTTGTAGTTGAACATGCTGTTTCATACGTTGTATTGGTATTTTTCTTGGGTCGCAGAATATACCAGCCCAGTAGCCCAAGCAGGGCTATAGAAAGAATGACTAGCAGCGTCTTAGCGATCCCAAATCTTTTTTTGTCAGATTCCATAGTTCAATAATACCAAATAACCGACTTCACCCCTCTGCACAACAGGCGGCCCCGAAATCTCAAGCTGTGCCGGAGGCTCGAGGGGGACCCCCTATTTGATCGGCTTAGGCAAAGCTTTTTCCGGCTTTGGTTCGGTAACCTCCTCTGGTTTGAGCACGTACTTGAAAGCTACAAGGGTGCCGGCACCTAATAAAAGATAGACGATGCCGAAACCTAAATTCACGTTTTGAATCCCCTGCTCTGCACGATCGGCAATATAGATGCCCGATTTTTTTAGCTCAATCTGGTCACTATCAGGCTTGGGATCGATACGTTTATGGAGAGCGTTAAAAGCTAGATGCATGACCAGCACACCAACTAAAATTATTACTCCGACAGTTAAGAACTTTCTGGCTACACGCTTCAGGCCTTGCCGACGATCAGGGTACAGGAAGACCATGCCTGTTCCCAGACCTAGAATCAGAACAATCAAGATGGCAATGCCAACTTGGTTCAAACGATAAAGTACCGGCAAGATAGAAAGCTTTTGATGCAGAGGCTTGTCGTTGCCTTTGTCAGATTTAATATCGTCAGCCGTGATTACATCTTTACTTACCGCATCTTTATCGGTCACTAATTTGCTGGTGGCCTTGTCGATTTCGGCATTGGCGTCAAAGCCCGGCGTCTGGCAGGTAACGGCAAACGGGTCAAAGTCGGTCGGCGCAGCTTGTCCTGAGGTGCATACCGGTAGCGCTGCGTAACGTTCCTTGGCCGATTTGTTAATTGCCGCGGCAAATTTCTGCTTGGCCTCAGTGATATTTATCTGGAACTCGGGCTTGGGCGTTTTGCCCTTGAGCCAAGCAAACGTACCATCTATGACGCTTTCAGTTTGCGATTGCAGATAATCGGGCGAGAAAGCGCTTTGGGCGGCGGCTTTTACTTCTGGATGGCTTAACGGGTTTTGTTCACCAGGCTGATCGCTCTTATTCTGAAGCGATTTATTAGCTTGCTCACTTACAGCGTCAACTACGTGAGTGTATATCTGACTATCCTTCAGCCAGGCTTTTATAGTTGCCGCATTGCCAATCGTTTTATTAATGCTAACAAGCGACGGCAGAGCAAACAGCAGAAAAATGAATATGGTCGAAACAAAAACAATCATGGCCTTACGTGCAAACTGCATACGGTTATTAAAGCTACGGTTCACTGGAAAAGCAAATCTATCATGAACAACACGGTACAATATAGCCATGACAGATTCTATTTTTACGAAGATTATAAAAGGCGAGATTCCCTGCGAGAAGGTATATGAAGATGAGTACACGCTGGCTTTTCTCGACATTCACCCACTTACACCCGGGCACACTCTTGTAGTACCTAAAGTGCAGGTGGACCAATTCTTTGATTTGGATCAGCCGGAATATCAGGCTGTATTTGCAACGGTACAAAAGGTTGCAAAGCGCATTAATGACACTTTCCATCCCGCTCGGGTTTGTATACGAGTGGAGGGTTTCGATGTAGCGCATGCCCATGTACATGTCTACCCCTGTAAAACTGTTCAAGAATTTTACGGAAATCCAGAACGCATGCAAAAAGAGCCCGATCATGCTGCCTTAGCCGAGCTGGCCAAGAAACTAGCCTTTTAGGTTACAATACTGCATATGCTTTCAAACTTTGTGGTCGGTATATTCCTGGGGCTAGGTGTCGGCGGATGGACGTACAGCAAAGCCATGCACGCCAATGGCGGCTTAACCCAGCGTGCCCTTTTAGTTGGCGCAATCTCCGGCTTTATTGCCTTTCTACTAGCTATTACGCTTCTCAGCGTCATCTTTCATACATAGAGACCCTGTACGGCCGGCTGACGCGGTGTGGATGTCTTAGCTAGCCGTTTAGTACTATATCTCTTGGTTTTAACCTTATAAACTAGTACTATATGGTTATGGACGAGAAGGGGTTGGGTCAGCGTATTCAAGCTGCACGGCAAGCAGCAAAACTTACGCAGCAAGAGCTTTGCCACCAAGCGGGGTTAAGCTACTCTACGTTAGCTAAAATTGAGCGCGGTGCTATTAAATCCCCCTCAATTTTTACGATAGGGCAGATTGCTGCGGTGCTTGGCACCTCACTTGAGACACTTGCCGGCTCCCCTGCCCTGCCCGATTCCAAACCCAAAAAGCGCAGTAAAAGCGGTGTTCGTTTTGTCTATTTTGATATCAATGGTTGTTTGGTGCGTTTTTTCCACCGTGCCTTTACTCAACTTTCCAAAGATACCGGTGCTCCGGCCGACATGGTTGAATCCGCCTTTTGGCACTACAACGATGCGGTCTGCAGAGGGGACATGAGTTTAAGCCAATTTAATCAAGCGCTGGCGAAAAAGCTAGGGGTGGACGCACTTGATTGGCAAGCCTACTATCTTGAAGCCATTGACCCTATTACAGAGATGCACAAGCTGCTTAAATGGGCCAGCGAGCACTATCATGTAGGCTTGCTTAGCAATATTATGCCCGGTTTTATAGAGGTGATGATAAAGAAAAAACTAATCCCCAGCCTGCCTAATCTGACAATTGTTGACTCTTCGCAAATAGGCGCCATCAAACCTGAAGCCAGGATTTATGAAGTTGCTCAGGAACGCGCTAACTGTCAGGCTGGTGAGATCTTGCTTGTGGACGATTCTAGAACCAACCTCATGGCTGCTGAACATATGGGCTGGCATGTGCTCTGGTTTGATGATTACCGGCCTGCCGAGAGCGCTGAGAAGGTACGCAGCTCTCTTGAGCCAGAAGACTAACCCTTCCCTACTACTGAAAATTGATCATAGACATCGCTAAGCTTTTTCAGTTGCCCCTGCGCTTCCGCTAGCTGAGCCTGGGATTCTTCCACCAGCTGCTTTGGAGCCTGTTTAACATAGCTTTTGTTGCCAAGCCGTGCTTGGAGCTGTTTTATAGTCTGTTCCTGGCCAGCACGCTCCTTATCCAATTCACCCATGTATCGCCTTGCAGTTTCAGAATCTATATCCAGCCAGCAGTTGTATTTGGTTTGCGTCAGGTGCAGTCCTTGCCCGGCCGTGACCTCGTGCACACCGGTAAGGCCAGCCAATTGACTGATAAGCTGGCTGTTTTCGGCCAGAAAGGGTACGTCAGTGTAATAAAGCGTCAAACTTTGCAGATGCAGCATGCTTTTGATGGTTCGTACTTCGGTGACTATGGAGCGGATTTCCTCAAAGATTGCAGCTTGTTCGGCCTGCGCTTTATCGGCTGTTTTCGGCCAGTCAGCAGTCGCCAGCAGGCTATCGCCTTCCCATTTCAGGGTTTGCCAAATTGTTTCAGTTACGAACGGTGCAAATGGGTGAGCCAGCTTGATTATGGTTTCCAGCCCGTGAGCCAGCACGCCATTATTGGTTGAAGTTTTAGAGGCCTCAATGTACCAATCCGCGAACTCATCCCACACCAAATGATAGAGCGTGTCGTACGCTTCAGCGAAGCGGAAATTGTCCAAATCCTTAGTAATCTTCTCTGTGGACTGTTGTAATTTAGTCAATATCCAGTGATCAGCAGTCGTTATAGGTTCGGGCTTATTCTTGGGCGCAAAATCATCGCCAATTTTGTCCTCGACAAAACGTGCTACGTTCCAAAGCTTATTAGCAAAGTTACGCTGAGCCGCAATTTTGGTTCTGCCCAGCCGCTGATCGCTGCCCGCACTTATGCCGCTAATTAACGCTAGCCGTAGGGCATCTGTGCCGTATTCCGGGATAACTTCCAGCGGGTCAATCATTGTTTCTGGCTTGGATTTGCTCATCTTCTGCCCGTCCTCAGCGCGCACCAGTCCATGTAGATAAACGGTTTTAAACGGCACTTCGCCGAGCATGTACGTAGTAGCTAAAATCATACGTGCTACCCAGAAAAACAATATGTCCCAACCGGTCTCCATAACAGAGGTGGGATGGTAAGTTTGATAGTCCTGGCTTTTCTTTAAGATGTCTTCCAGACTCAGCTTATAATTGTTCGCTAACTTAGGGTCAATCAATGTGCTCCATGTCCACAAAGCTGAACTAAACCACGTATCCAGCGTATCCGGATCTTGTTCCCATTTGCTCTTGCCTTCATCTTTGGGCGGCTGTGTGCCTACGTAAATCTCATCCTTGCCTTTGCCGACTTTGCGATACCAGACAGGAATGCGATGCCCCCACCAGATCTGACGGCTGACGCACCAATCGCGCAGATTGTCTATCCAGTGGAAATATTTCTTTTTTTCATATTCTGGGAAAATTTCTATGTCTTTATCGTCAATTACGGCTCGCATAACTTCTTTAAGTGAACGCTTCTTACCTTTCCAGTCCACTACTTTTTTGTTTACATCAACAAACCATTGCAGCTTGATTTGCGGCTCAATAACTCCTTTACCGCGGTCGTTTAGGGCTATGCTGTGCTCGTAATTTTCATCAGTTTTGACCAGTAACCCCTTCCCTTTTAGTTTTTCAACAATCAAGGGGCGAGCTTCAGCTATCGGCATGCCGGCAAATTCACCCCCAATCGGAAGTAGTTTGCCACCAAAATCGATGATTTGCTCTTTGTCTAGGTTGTGCCGCTCTGCGATCTCGAAGTCCAGGTGATCGTGCCATGGTGTTATGGTCATTACCCCTGTACCAAATTTGGGGTCAACCGCTTCATCCTTTATAACTGTCGCTTTAACCTTGCCGTTTATCCACTCGGCTTCAAACGTATCGCCATGTTTGTACTTGGCATAACGCTTGTCATCCGGATGCATAACGACGTACTTGTCGCCAAATTTAGTCTCCGGGCGGGCGGTTCCTATCTGGAACGGGCCGTATTGGAAGGTGTAAAAGTTGGCTTTTTCCTCGTTGCGGACTATCTCGTCGTCAGATACTGTAGTTTCGAGATTTGGATCCCAGTTAACAATGCGATGACCCCTGTAGATAAGCCCGGCGTTATACATCCGTACAAAAGTCTCGTTTACGCAACGGTTTAGAGCATCATCCAATGTATAGCGTTCCCTGTCCCAGTCAGCGCTGGCACCCATGGCCCTCATCTGGGAGCGGATTGTTCCCCTGCTCTTCTCGATGAAACCTTTTAGGCGTTGAACAAAAACTTCCCTGCCCACTTCGTGTTTATTGGTCCCTTCATCTGTTAGCTGCTTCTCCATGATGGCATTTGTTGCGAGAGCGGCGTGATCTGTTCCCGGTAACCATAAGACATCTTTTCCCTGCATCCGAGCGTAGCGAACCATAATATCCTGCAGAGCAATTCCTAAGGAGTGACCAAGGTGTAGTGTGCCCGTAGCATTAGGAGGCGGCATAGATATGCTAAAGCGCTCGGCTTTAGTCTCAGGATGTGCCTTAAATACCCCTGATTTCTCCCAGAGATTATAGATATCGTTTTCGTATTGTTTGGCGTCGTAGGCCTTTGGCAACTGCATAGCGATTATCATACCACCTCTGTAGAACTTACGCACCACACCAGGCTGCCAACGAGCCCAGCTCGTTGTGCCGCCGGTGTTCTTGGCTTACTACCCGATTTTCCTCTGTGGTACTCCTTACGACGTACCACTTGTACGCCTCAGTCCGTTCCTCGAGGAGAAATCGAATATTAAGCTCAAGTGCGAAAGTCCTAAAACATTATGGTTATAACAGAGGTAAATTTCATGTGAAATTGAACAATAAACTCAAGAGTTTTCACCTGAAAACCCTCCAATATAGTGCTCAAATTAAAGACATCTGGTTTTGTTTCAAGAGCGACCTGCATGGAATTGCAAGTATTACCACCACCTGTTTGTTTTTGCATAACCATTATACCACAACAGGGGTAGGGAATTGACAAAATGCTTAAGTCTTGCTATAATTATTATGTTAAATCTAAAATAAATATGCCTGACCACGAACTATCCTCAACAACACCTCGACCAGAAGTAACGCCTCCAGGGAGCATTGAGCTTAGCGAAGCGACTATTGCGGCTATGGAACAGCCTTTGGTTCCTGTATTTGAGAGTGATAGGGGTGGGGAGGTTTCAGTAGTAGTTACAAATCTTGGGGAAGAAGCGGTTGGAGCTTCTGGAGACCTGATTATACCGGTACCAGAAACACCCACCGTCGAAGTATTACCCGGTGAGCCCTCTGGAGCGTTACATAATATGAATAGCCGGCCAAAAAGTCGCGTACGAAGTAGTGTGGGTCGGCGCACTAATCAAGATGCGGGTAGCCAGGATGTAGATACCAACTCGAACGAGGTTGTGCTGACGGGTCCTGACGATACGTTGGCAGCAATAGATGGAATTCTTGAATCAACAGATGACATGGGACGCAAAATACCCAAGCTTAGACATTTTGGAGGCAAGATCAAGGAATCTGATGAGCTACGAACGGTTCTAACTAGCTATTACGATGACGAAGACTCGCGCGACAGTAGAGTAGGTACTTCGGTGATAGAGCTGGATCCGGATACGAAGCAAGCTTATTTCGAACAGGTTTCTGCGGTGCAAGATAGGGGATATGGACGTAGGATTTACCTAGACGCGATTAAGCAGGCCTTGGAGATGGGTTATGATTTTAGAAGCGATGTCGTTCATCAGTCGGAAGATGCTGTAGGTATGTGGAAATGGCTTGAAAAAACAGGTATTGCAACAAGGGTGACAGAATTTACAAAGAATTCAGACGGTACATTCACTGGCTACTATGTTGTTAATGGTAACAACCGTCAGAAGATCTCATAGTAGTAAAGTTCCTACATTGATAAATTAGGGGCGATTTCTAGAGAGTAAGGGTCGGAAACTGCCTGTTTTAGCATTGCCTTATAGCAACCTAATGTTGCCACCATGGCGCCGTTGTCGGTGCAGAGTTTGCGGTCAGTGTAATCAATAGGGAAGGGAATTCGCTTGGATAACTCTTCTCGTAATGCGCTACTGCTGGCGACACCACCGCCTATAACTATGCTTTTAGGCTGAAACTCCGCGTTTGCCAGAACGGTTTTATCAACTATCGTTTCAATGGCTATACGTTGGAAGCTGGCGCACAAATCGGCCTTCTGAGCCTCAGAGAGGCGCTCTGGCAGCCGGAAAGAGGGAAACGTGAAATCTTCTCCAATTGCTGCCTGTGCAGCCCTTAAAACGGCAGTTTTCACGCCGGAGAAACTGAAATCGTATTTGCCTGCCAGTTTTGCTTTCGGAAAATGGAATGCGTTGGGATTACCTTTCACGGCTGCCTTTTCAATACTTGGGCCTCCGGGGTAGGGAAGGCCGGTCATTTTAGCGACTTTGTCGAATGCTTCACCAATGGCATCATCGTGGGTTTGCCCCAGTAATTTGTACTTAAAATGATCTTTCCAAAGTACCAGTTGCGAATGATTGCCCGAGACAATCAGCCCCAACATCGGAAATCTTGGCTGTTCTATCGGCAATTTGAAATTTGGATTTTGAATTTTGAATTTTGAGCCAATTTTATTGATGAAATTGGCGTATATGTGGGCTTCTACGTGGTTACAGGCGTAAAGTGGTTTTTTCTTGATAATCGCCAAGGTGCGGGCAGTTAAAACACCAATTAACAGAGAGCCACCAAGTCCAGCACCATAGGTTACAGCAATGCCGTCAATATCATTCCAGTCGCATTTCGCCTGTCCGAGGGCTTGTTCTATAACGGGCATAATGGCTTCAATATGGCTCCTGGCGGCAATTTCCG
>CAZILM010000012.1:11135-16542 GCA_964540115.1 uncultured Candidatus Saccharibacteria bacterium
GCTTGTTCTATAACGGGCATAATGGCTTCAATATGGCTCCTGGCGGCAATTTCCGGCACAACGCCGCCGTAAGCCTTATGTAAATCCATGCTGGACAGCACAATGTTAGACAGCAGTTTGTTGCCATCTTCCACGACCGCAGCAGCGGTTTCGTCACAACTGGTTTCAATACCGAGTATTTTCACGACAGAACAAGTATACTTTACTGAATGGGCTTTCGAGCGATTGTTAAGAAGTTTATTCCCAAAGGAATGTTCCGAAGGATTGAGCCTTATGGACACTGGGCTGAGGCAATTCTGGAGAATATTTTATTTGGTTTTCCAGCCCGAAAACTCAAAGTAATTGGTGTAACCGGTACAGCCGGCAAAACCACTACTTGCACGCTGATTACTCACATGCTGCGCGAAAACGGCTACAAGGTAGCTATGATGACAACCGTGGCCGTAGATTATGGTGACGGCAGGGGTGCCCAGCATAACAATACGCGCATGACGTCGCTCGGGTCATTAAAACTGCTCAAGGCCGTCAAAAAGATGCGGAACAACGGAGTGGAATGGCTCGTGCTGGAAACTACCAGTAGTGCCTTGGCACAACATCGAGTTTGGGCCATTCCTTACACGATTGTCGCATTTACTAATTTGACCCACGATCTGGCCGATTATCATCGTAATTTCGAAGAATATCGCACAGCTAAGCTCCGACTCTTTAAACAGTGCAACCGTAACCGAAAAGGCCTACGCACTGGCATAGTAAACGCAGATGATCCAAACGGCGAGCTGTTTGCCAAAGCCATTGAACACCCTGTTACTTACGGGCTTAAGTCAGGCGAGCTTAAAGCCTATGACGTACAATTGTCAGCCAAAGAAAGTCACTTTAAGGCGACAATCGGGAATGAAGAGTACAGCATTACGTCCCCATTGCCCGGTGAGTTTAACGTCTATAACTGTCTAGCGGCCATTGGCGTCGGCCGGGCGGCAGGATTAAGCCAACAGCAGATTGAACAAAGCATTGCCAGCCTGGAAAGTGTCGAAGGCCGCATGAACAGTATTGATGAAGGCCAGGATTTTGGCGTGATTGTAGACTACGCCTGCACACCGGACAGCTTTACTCAACTTTACGCCGCTGTTAAGCCGCTGGCGAAGAAGAGAATTATCAGTGTTTTTGGTTCAGCCGGACGACGCGATGAACTGAAACGGCCGTTGCAAGGCGAGATAGCCGGACGTAATTCGGATATCGTGATTTTGACCGAAGAAGACGACCGCGACCAGGACGGTCAGAAAATCATGGAGGATATCGCAGTGGGAGCTCAAAAAGCCGGCAAAGTTCGGGATAAAGATTTATTGTTGATTCACAAGCGTGAAGACGCCGTCCAAAAAGCAGTTGACCTTGCCCAGAGCGGTGATCTGGTCCTGCTGTTAGGCAAGGGCGAAGAGACGATTATTATTACAAACAAGCCAGGTTTCACGCCATCCCCCGGGCATGTTTTTAACGAATCTACAGATACGATGAGACGGGAATATAACGAAACTGAGGCTGCCCGCACAGCTTTAAAAAATCGCCTAAGTTCGTAATTCCAGCGTTAGGCATTTAACCCCACCGCCGGATTTCTGGAATTCGCTGATCGGGGTAGGGAAGACGCTCATGCCGCGCTCCCGATAAGTTCTTATCAGCCCGCTTGCTCGCTCAGGGATTACAATATTTTGGCCGTCACTCATGGCGTTTAGGCCATACACAAGCGCATCTTCATCGCTGGCTTCAATAACATTTGGTACTATTTCGTGAATTTTCTTCAGAGACTCTTCGCTAAAAGCTTTTGGCCACAGACTAACTGTGTCCTGACTGACTATTGTTAGACAGGTATCGAGGTGGTAAAAGCGTTCGTCGACTAGATGTACATCGACAACTTTTTTACCAAAAAATTCAGCCAACTCGGCATGACTGGCTTTGTTGCTCCTGAAACCGTAACCGCCAAATATTACATCGTTCCACACCAAAGCATCGCCTTCGCCTTCGAAGTCGTGCTGGGGCATCAGAATTTCCTGGTAGCCAGCGGCTTCAAACCACTTTCGGAAATAATCGGTTTCGGGTTGACGCTCTGGGTAGCGGAAGCGGGGTAGGGCTACTTTGCCGTCAATCACCAATGCGCCGTTTGCCGTGAAAACCATATCCGGTAGGTTTTTTACCGGATCGATCAGCTGGACGTCCCACCCAAGCGTCTCAGTGTAGGTTTGCTGCAGTTTCTGCCACTGCTTGCCGGCTAATTTAGTATCAACTTTATTGGCAGTGTCCATCCACGGGTTAATTTCGTATTCAATGTCAAAGAAGGTCGGCGCGCACATCAGAATAGTTTTTGGCATGCTGTCTATTGTACGCGAACAGGGCACACAACATCGACGCAATTTGCACATATCTGGCCGGCAACACTTACACTATTCGCGGTGTAAACCGGCAGTATATTTCTTTTTTCGAGCGCTTTTTTAGCTCTATTTGACTTGTCGTTTATGCTTACTTGCACCGCTGTTTCAACGCCCTCAGGGCAAATAGCCATAACATCAATTTTACGGCCATAATCAAGTTCTGGGCTGGTATATGCTCCCCAACCCGCTGACAGGAGTTGATCTGCAACTTTCTGTTCAGCTTCTCTGCCAGCTATGAGTGCCGAATGTCCTGCAGAGTATTTCATAACGCTAATGTTAACATAAAACAAACTTTTTTGCAATTTGTTCAAATAATTGCTATCATATTGAAAATTACCGTAAGGAGTTGGTGAGAATGGCTCTATATGGAGAACCGGTTTTAGTCCCACTTTTGCATCGTGAGGCTACGGGGGCATTGAAGCAGAATGTCGGCAAGGACATCCACGTCCCAAATCCGTCTAATTACACCGACTTGCTTGCAGAAGTTACCGGCAGAAAATCTAGCAGCGTCTCTTCTCTAGGTACATTTGTTGTCGCTGTTGAGGATACTCTGAGTAAAGCCTTCAAAAGGCACGATGGCGTTTGGGTGCCCGACAGTATGTATATAGAAGAGCTTGACTCAAATCCTAATCATAGACACCAGATTTACGGCGGGCCAATAATTGCTTTGGCAACTGACGGCATCTTGTCCATTAACCAAGGTGGGCGAATACTGCCATCAACACATCTACTGTTGGCTGTGGCTACAGAAGATGGTAGTGAGATTAGTGTTCACTCACAGCGCGGGGCTGCTCGCATTGCAGTTTTTGCTGCACATTTGCGCCGCTAGCAAAAACATTTATTCGTTCACTACCTGCTTGAATTGATTAGAAAAATCGGCTACTATTACTGAGCAAATTAGCACTCTCATAGTTAAAGTGCTAATAGTTGACCTAAACAAGGAGGACTTCATGGCTGTAAACATTCAACCACTAGCTGATTTTGTCGTTGCTGTAAGCGAAGAAGCCAGCACCAAGACGGCCAGCGGACTATATTTGCCCCAGGACGCTCAAGAAAAGCCAAAGACTGCCAAAGTGGTTGTTGTCGGCAAAGGCGTAAAGGAAATTAAAGCTGGCGATCGTATTATCTACAAGAGTTACAGTACAACTGACGTGAAAATTGGTGGTGACGAATACCTGCTTATTAAAGAAGAAGACATACTGGCAACAGTTAAATAGGAGATTCTAGATGGCAAAGAAAGTATTTTATGACGATGATGCGCGACGCCGCGTGCTAGGTGGAGCTAAGGCATTATATGACGCAGTCAAAACAACCATGGGGCCCAAAGGGCGCAATGTAGTTATTAGTAAGTCCTACGGTAGCCCGACTGTCACCCATGACGGTGTAACCGTTGCTAAGAGTTTGGAATTAGCAGATGAAGACGATGAAACGCTAGGCTACAAAGTCGGTGCTGAACTTATAAAACAAGCTGCTAGCAAAATGAACGACGTGGCTGGTGATGGTACAACCACCGTTACAGTTCTGACTTACCACATTTTGAATGAAGCCAACCGCTTGATAGCTGCCGGGCATAACCCGATGCAGCTTAGAAAAGGTTTAGAGGCGGCTGCGCACGATGTAATTGCCAAGTTAGGCAGTTTCTCCGAGAACATTAAGAGCAACAAACAGCGAGTAGCTGAAGTTGCCACCATCAGCGCCGGAGACCCGGAAATTGGCAACCTGATCGCTGATGTTATCGACAAAGTCGGCAAAGAAGGCGTGGTTACCGTAGAGGAAGGCCAGGGCCTGGCTTTGGAAAGCGAAGTAGTAGAAGGCTACACCTTTGACCGCGGTTTCGAAAGCCCTTACATGGTTACCGATGCCGCTCGCATGGAAGCAGTTGTTGAAAAGCCGGCCATTGTTATAACTGATAAAAAAATCAGCTCAATTCAGGAATTTTTGCCGCTGCTGGAGAAACTAGCGCAAGCTGGCAAGAAGGACTTAATTTTGATTACCGAGGACGTAGAAGGCGAAGCTTTGGCCACTCTGATTTTGAACAAACTCAAAGGCGTGTTCAATACAGTTGCCGTAAAGGCACCGGCCTTCGGCGACCGACGTAAAGATATGCTCAATGACATTGCCATACTGACCGGGGCTGAAGTCATCAGCGACGAAGTCGGCATAACCTTTGAAAACGCAGATATAAACGTAGTTGGCGGTGCGCGTAAAGTCATTGTCACCAAAGATGAGACAACAATCATTGAGGGTGCTGGATCAATGTCTGAGATCAAGGCGCGAATTAAACAGATTGACGCGCAGATTGCCGGTGCTACCAGCGAATACGACCGCGAAAATCTGGAAAAAAGACGCGCCGCGCTAGAGGGCAAAGTGGCTGTCATCAAGGTTGGCGGTGCTACCGAGACTGAAATTGAAGAAAAGAAATTCCGTGTTGACGATGCCGTGGCCGCTGTTAAAGCAGCTCTGGATGAAGGTATTGTAGCCGGTGGCGGCGTTACGCTGATTAATCTAGCAGCTACTATTAAAGCAACCGGTACTGATTCTGTTACTGCCGGTGCCCACATTTTGGGAAGTGCGCTTGAGCAACCGTTTAGGATTCTGCTAGCGAACGCCGGGTTAAATGCAGATGAGTGGCTACCCAAAGTTAAAGCCGGTAAAGCCGGGCTTGGCGTAGACGTGAATGACCCAACCAAACTGGTAGATCTGAAAGCTAAGGGGATAATAGACCCGACCCGTGTGACTAAAGAAGCTATTCAGAACGCAGTATCGATTGCCGGTACCAGTATGACAATGGGCGCTCTTGTTGTTGACGTACCAGAGAAGAAAGAAGCTCCAGCCGCTCCAGACATGGGCGGAATGATGGGGATGTAGGGAAATGAGACACCCATGCGCGGCCCTTTTCGCCTGTGACACAGGTAAAAGGGAACCTCCGGCCTAAGGTTTCTCATCGCGCCGGCAAAATGGAATACATTTTGGCGGGCTGCTCTTCCCAA
>CAZILM010000013.1:0-16208 GCA_964540115.1 uncultured Candidatus Saccharibacteria bacterium
GGGCCTTCAGTCGAGCGGCTTCGTAACGAAGCTCTAAAATCTCGAGGTCCTGATAGAGTTCTTCAAAGATTACTCCCAACATTTTAACATAATCACTGTGCTTACGCAATTGTGCTACAGTTTTGAAATCGCCTTCACTCTCGGGGTGAGCAATGAGATAAGCGCAGAGTGCTTGAGCTGGCTCGTCTACTAACATACCAGCTTCTATATCACTTAAGTAGCTCCGTAAATCATGTTTTACCAGAGTAATAGCCAGTAGCTGGTTTTGCGTTTTGATATGATCGGCTGCTTGCCTAGTCGTTTGGACTGGGTCTGCGCGGCGGCGCGGCTGAGTACTAATGTTATGCTCGCTGCGGGTAAGCTTTGTTTCCAGTGATGATTTGCTTACATCAATAATTTTAGCGATTTCACTGAGGTAATGATCTTGTTCCACGCTATCCGGCAGTTGGCGGATAGTTTTAATAAGAATATCGCTAAAACTGCGCTTGCCGACCGCGCTTTTCAAGTCCAAGCGCTCTTTATACTGTGCAATTAACCAGTCCAGTACATAGGTTGGTTTGGTTATAATTTTCTCCCACTGTGAAGCGTCCTGGCTAATTAGTTCATCGGGATCTTTGCCGCTTGGAACGGTTATGATGCTCAAATTTACGCCGACTTTAGCGGCAATCGGAATAGCCCTTTCAGTAGCGGCTATACCGGCTTGATCTTCGTCAAAGCAAAGTCTTATATCTTCCGTAAAGCGCGCCAAACCTTTCAGCTGTGCCTCACTTAGCGCCGTACCGGCGGTGGCTACAGTTTGCGTTATGCCCGCTTGGTGGCTGGCAATTACATCCAAATTACCTTCTACTAATACTGCATAATTATTTTTGCGTATGCCCTCTTTGGCCAAATGTAGTCCAAAGACATTACGGCTTTTGTCGTAAACGATGGTTTGTGGCGTATTTATGTACTTCGGCGCTTTTGGATCGTCTTCCAAAATTCGAGCCGTAAAACCAATAACCCTGCCCACTGGATCCATCAGCGGAATCATCAACCTTTCGCGGAACATATCGGCTGCCCGACCGTAGCGCTGTGTACTCAACCCCGATTGCTTAATTTCTGTATCCGAAAAACCGTTCTTTTTTAGAAATATAGTCAGTCCGGTGCCGCTGTTTGGCGAATAACCTAGCCTGAATTTAAGCGCAGTTTCTTTGTTATAGCCCCGTTTTTTGAAGACATACTCCAGAGCCGTCTGGCTTTTACTGAAATGAACCTGGTAAAACTTGGTGGCCATTTCCAGCGCTTCATATAACCGCTCTTTTTGCTTGCCGCGTGTGCTGTCCCCCCGGCTGTATTGGCTTAGGTCAACTCCGGCTTTACGAGCCAGCAACTCAAGTGCCGCTTTAAACTCCAAGCCTTCCATTTCCATAACAAAACTGAACATGTTGCCGCCCTTGCCCGATGAAAAGTCGTGCCAGATTTGTTTTTCCGGACTGACCATTAGACTAGGTGTTTTTTCGCTGGTAAACGGGCTCAAACCCTTGAAGTTACGACCCGAGCGTTTTAGTTCAACATATTCAGCAACGACATCTTCAATAGATAAACGGGTTTTCACATCCTCCACGGCATCCATAGTTATAGGTTACAGGTTTTAGGTTACAGGTTAAAGCATGGGCTCTTTATCGTAACAATCTGAATTGTAAGAAATAGTCAGATTTAGTTCAGTTCTTGGACAGGAATACGAAGCTCACGAGCGTTTTCTTGAGCAGTTCGTAAGATTCCCTCAGCGGTTGCTTCATCAATACCTATATCTTTGGCTGTCTCCAGGTAGGTTCGGCGGCCTTCTTCCTTACCATAGGCTTCACCTAGTAAATCTCTGTGTGTTGATATAACGGCGCGAAGAGTAGCGGTAAATGTATCAATTCCCTTTGTCACAGCTCTTGCAAATTCGCCACCAGCTGTCAGGGCGTTACGCGCTACGTCCTGTAGCGCTTCCCGCAGCGGTTCAGCACCCAAAACCATTACTGTGAGGTGATCATCTTCAATATCGTGTTTGTAATCAGATTCGTTCCCAGTAGCAACTGGGTATTTACCTTCTGCAAATGCCCCAAGATATAGGGGAGCTTTTATATCACCAACGCCATCTAAAAGTGCGACATCTACTCCTAGCCTTTTGGCGGCCGCTTTAAGGGTACTGGGCGAGGGTACACCCACAATTTGTTCATTTTCGATTATATATCCTAGTCCTGCCATGACTTCAGACATACCAGGACCTAAGTACCAATATCTATCCTTAAATGCTTCAACACCGGTTACCAGGCCACTTCCTGATTCCCGAAGCTCAACAACTCTGGGCGGAGAATACGACACAAACTCATCATCCCCGCCTTCTCGCTTTGCTACCAGACCATAGGTGCCGGGTGTCAGAGAATCCAGAGCAGAAGGAATTAATACTGGTCTGCCTCTTTCAGGGTCAGCTCCAAATAAGTTAATCTCCGGTGGGAAATGGCCCTCATAGCTTTGCCCGCCGAATTCAACAATCTGGCTCGGTTGTGTTGCTTCTGGATGATCTAAAAGTAGTTGTTCTGGCATATTTGTTTTGAATTATCTCTACTAATTTATCATACTTGTGCTTTTTTGTCAAAGTTCTTATGTATACTTAATACTTTATACGACATCCTTTATACGTTATCCTTATGCTTATGCAACCAAACACCCCTGCCCCGGAGTCGCCTGGTCAGTACGACTTTATCCTCAATTCCCAGAGTGCCCCGAAGCGATCCATTTTGCAGAACATGGGGGGCTCCAAAAAGCAGCGTATCCTTGTTTTTGCCGTTGGTGGCGCCTTACTTCTACTACTCGTAATCCTCTTGTGGTCTCTGTTATTTGGCGGCAAGAAAGAACCGGCTTTGCTGGAAATTGCTCAAACTCAATCAGAACTCATGCGGGTCAGCCAACTTGGCGGGCAAAAAGCCTCATCTTCCAGCGCTAAGGCTCTGGCTGTAAATACTGAATTAACAATTACGTCCCAACAGAAAACTATTCTTGAACAGCTTAAAAAACAGAAGCAGAAAACTAACGCTAAAGTGCTGGCTGCTAAAAAGAACAGCAAAACTGATGAGGTATTAAGCCAGGCTTCCACCAACAATCGTTTTGACGAAGTTTTTGCCCAAACTATTCAGTCTGAACTGGTCGATTACCAGAAGTTGCTCAGATCAGCTCATGACGCCAGCAGCAACCAGGCCTTGCGCAATATATATGATAACGACTCCAAACAAGCAGCACTGATAGTTTTAA
This sequence comes from uncultured Candidatus Saccharibacteria bacterium, assembly GCA_964540115.1. Taxonomy (GTDB): domain Bacteria; phylum Patescibacteriota; class Saccharimonadia; order Saccharimonadales; family CAYVSP01; genus CAZILM01. The sequence continues at coordinate 3,277 of CAZILM010000013.1, forward strand.
GCACTAAGTAAATACCAAGAAAACTTAATTAAATGTAGGTGTTTCGGAGTCGGTTTGGGTTACTAGATTGTAGCTATGGAGAATAAGCGCTTGAATTTCTTCCCAGTTTAATTGGCCTGTTAGTACAATGGTGTTCCAGTGTTTTTTATTCAGGTGGTAACCTTCCTGCACTTCTTCATATTTGTCGCGTAACAATTTTGCCAACACTGGATCGCATTTCAAGCTGAGCCGTACCGGATCTTTACCTTCAGCAATAAGCGCGAACATTTTGTCTTCAACTTTATAAACCGCAACGCCTTCGCCAAAAGGATAATCCAGCCGTGCGTTTGGCATGCTTAAGATGTATTCCTCTACTTTTTTGTGGTTCATGAGAACCAGCATAGCATTTCTATAAATAGACGCCAGCACCGGTGCTGGACATACGCCCCATGCTTTGTGCAATCTCTCGTTCAGGCACTATATGCATTCCCAGACCATCTAGAGCAACTTGATCGCCAGTAAGATCGATAAGTTCGTCATAAGGCGGCTCATCAGTGATGTTAATGGCATGGTCGCCACTCCTACTAACCGCCATAACTGTTTCACCTATTTCAAGAAATCTTCCTCTTTCTGCGACCACTAGACGCCACTCAGCTTCAATAGCTGGAGCCGTGTCTAGGCCATAATGAGATCCTTCTAACTCTGTACCTACATCGTCCACTGTTGTCAGATCGGCAGCTTCTGCCTCTGCAACACTCATGCTACGATGAACCGATCGGCTTAAATAACCATCAAAGCCCGGCTTTAGAGCCGATACATGGTTTAAACGAGCCATAATTTTTTCCTTTTTCCCACTTAAGCTTAATTATTGTCTGGTAAGTATCTTTATCCCGTTTGGACCATTTGTCAACGCCGGTTATGCTCTGCCCTTCTCAAGTCGCTACTGCTTGCATGGCTGCCTTGCCTATTCAATAATCAGGCCTATGACTAATCATATATGGTCAGCAGATGTCCGGGTGACTTATCCTGAAGACCTTGGACTAAACCCTATTATTTATGAAAGATTGACTGAAGAACTGGATAACCGGGCTTTTTTTAGAACCCGTCATAACGCGTTTGATGTATGTTTTGAAGTTGGTGCTATCGATGAATTTTCGGCCGCCCGTGGCAGTGTTGATAAATTAAAGGGGGCGCTGGGTAACCTAAGCATGACCGGTTTTGATATTGAACAGGTAAGAGTTTATAGAACTATTGAAATGACATTTCTGTTAGAAAATGGACGTTTAAGAAGCGTACCGAACGATGAACTCTAAGATTGTTGCTTGAACCAGTCCAAGTAATACTGGAGTTCGGCTATAGACGCCTGAATATCGTCAAAAGCACGGTGGTTGTTTGTTTTTTCGTATGCCACATTGTATTTGCCCTGCATTAGCACTTTCCAGGCACTGACATCCAGCATACGATAGTGCAATTTAAGATCCAGCGCCGGCATCCATTGGCGAATGAACATGCGGTCGTTATAAATAGAGTTGCCGGCTAAGACAGCTGGTTCGTCACCAAAATGTTTGGCCACAAGAGCGATCATTTCATCTTCCACTTGTTTGAGTGGCTTACCTGCCTCAATGCTTTTAAGAAATTCATCGCGGTTACCCGGGAAATCTTTCCACCAGATGTTGGCTTGCATACGCGCTGTTACCAGCTCGTGTTTTTGGTGTACACAGGTTTCGTAAGATTCCAGCGTCTTGAGATCAAAATCGGTAAATTCAGCCGCTATTTCCAAAATTACGTCATTCTTCGGATCCAATCCAGTCATTTCCAGATCTACCCAAAGCAGCTTGGTTGGAATTACATCTTTAGCCATTGCAGACTATTATATATGAACTATTTTTTTGACACTGGTTTAAAGTCGAGTGAACAGCTATTGATACAAAACCTCATGCCGGTTGGCTGAGCTGGTGCATCATTGAAAACGTGGCCTAAATGGCCTCCGCACTTTGAACAAGTTACTTCGACCCGGTGCATACCGTGCGCGGTATCCTCTACCAATTTCACTGAGCCTTTGCTTGCTACCTCATAAAAGCTTGGCCAGCCAGAGCCGGAGTCAAATTTAGTGTGGCTATCAAATAGCTCAGCACCACAATTGGCGCATGTGTACATGCCACTGTCTTTATTGTGCAGAAACTTGCCCGTAAAAGGCGCCTCAGTACCCTTACTAAACAGAACATCTTTTTGTTCGTCGCTCAGCTTGGGGTTGACTGTGCTATTAGCCATAAAATTTATCTCTAGTTCTTTTTAGCGACAAGGCGGTGCAGCCCAAGATAGACCCAGATCAGAACTTCTAGAAATACTAATTCTAGAAGCATAGCCACAAATGGCTGCAAATACATTACCTGGAAACTATTAGGTGGTCCGGCGTAACCGCCACCGTTATTTTGCCATTGCCAGTTGGCAACTTTGCTTGCTAAATCAAGCGTTGCCGTACCCAAAAATTGGGCAACAATCATGGCAATAACAACGCCCACAATTAATGAGGACGCGTCTTTGCGCTTTAATATTTTGACTACTACCATTGCAGTTTTCCCGTTTAATCTACTTTTGATTATATTCCTAAGCAGCTAGGGTGCAATAGTTATGGTTATTTGTCGGCTTTCTTGTCAATACGATCGAGCTTAAGGCCTTTGATTACAAAATAAACCACCGCTGCAACTATGATGAAACTTATTATGTCGCTGATGAATTTACCGTAACTGACTTTGCTCACACAAGCGTTCATGGCATCGTGCTTGATACAAATATACTTATCACTCAAATCAATCCCGCCTGTCAGAACCCCTATCAATGGATTAAAAATGTTTACAACCAGTGAATCAATAACGCTTTTGGCAGCTACACCAAGCACTAAACCAACTGCCAAACCAACAACGCCTTGGGTGCGAATAAAGTCAACAAAGCCCTGCAGCCATTTTGGCGCTTTTACCACGGGTAAACTAACGACTATTTCTCTACGATCCACCCTGGATAAACGCTCTTTCTCTTCGGCCATATCAGTACTTTCCTCTCTTAACAATATTGAATTGTATCACGTCGTAACTCTTGTAGCGTTCCGGGCGTGCAGTATACGATTGATGGCTATCGAAAAAGCGGCTTCTTTAAGTGAAACTTTTTCCTTATTGGCGTATTTATAAACTTCCTCAGTTGCTTTTACTAGATACTTCTCGAGCTCCTGGTTTACTTTAGCTTCGCTCCAGTGCTCGTCGTTTTTGTTCTGTAGCCATTCAAGGTAGCTTACGATTACTCCGCCGGCGTTAGCCAGAATGTCCGGAATGACAATTACACCTTGTCTAATCAAGTATTCGTGAGCTTCTTCACTAAGCGGTCCGTTAGCCAGCTCCAGCACCATTTTGGCTCGTACGTCCTTCATATTTTCTTCCGTTACCACATCGCCAAGCGCTGCTAGTACCAGAACATCAACATCCAGTCCTACCAATTCGTCATTATTTATTATCTTCGCATCGGCCGTCTGGTAATCTTTGAGCGGTCCGGTGTGCTTCTTGAAACTGTCTACCTCATCCGCTGCTAAACCGCCGAGTTTGTGTGGTCCACCGCTAGAATCCGTGGCCGCCGCTAGACGCCAGTTGGGCTGCATGGCTTCGGCCAGTAATCCAAAATAAGAGCCGACGTTACCGAACCCTTGAACACCCATAGTTATAATTTTTTCCTCTTTGCTCATCAGTTTTAGCAGTTCGCGCAGCACGATTACGCCGCCGCGACCGGTCGCTGCGTCGCGCCCCAGGCTGCCGCCTTTTCCAACCGATTTACCCGTGAAACTAGCGTGGCTTTTATCTCCGGTTTGCTGCTCGTATTCGTCAACCATCCAATCAATTATTGTGGCATTAGTGTTTACGTCCGGTGCCGGTACGTCCTTATCCGGGCCAATGTGCGGGTGCAAATACCGGACGTACTTTCGGGATAATTCCTCCAGCTCAGCCTGATTTAACTCTTTGGGGTTTATAGCAACGCCGCCCTTGCCGCCGCCTAGGGGCAAACCAACGGCGGCGGTCTTTAGCGACATTAGTGTGGCCAGTGCCTTAACTTCGTCTAGATTCACTTCCGGATGAAAGCGAATACCGCCTTTATAAGCCCCCAGAACATTATTGTGCTGGACGCGAAAAGCTTTGTGCTTGTTGCCGTTACTCAGTTCAATTTCAAATTCGTGCTCAGCGTCAGTCTTCAGGAGATAGTCAATATCCGCCTGGTTTAGCCCCAGGCGCTCCCCTACCTGCCTGATTAGTGTATGTGCCGTCTCCAACATGCACGTTGCATTGTACGCTGAACGCCTGTCTCGCTGCTAGTGAGTTTTTTTGATAAATTCGGCAATTTTGGCAGCTTTGAACTTCAGCGCCCAAGCGATACCGAAGGCATGCCCCATGACCGGTATCCTCTCGTTAGTTGCACCTGGAATAAAGACTTTCGAGGGCGCAATAACACCGTCGCGAAGCGGTCGTATGGTCATGATTTTGTCTTTTGGTAATTTCTCTACTGAAAAAGCAGGCAATGACCCGTTAAGCAACGGGTATTTTCTGTCTACTACAGCTCGATCCATGTCTTTTAAGCTATGTGGTCCGGAAATAATAACCACACCACTAACGATACTAGGGTAATCTTGCAAAGCGCGCAGGGCTATACTGGCGCCAAAACTAATGCCAATTACGGCGGTTTGATCAAACTTTTTTAGCTCCGCTTCAAAAGCCTGCCACTTGGAGTCGTAACTCTCGGCTGATCCTGGCGTCCCGAACGGTAAAACTTTAGGCTGGATACCAAAACGTACTGGCCATCTCCGAGTCAGTCGGTCAATATAATCCCGACTATCGCCATAACCGGGCACTATCAGCAGATTCACATTTTTTCCGGAGCCTCGATATTGAGCAGGCTAAGTCCGTTTTCCAGAACTTGAGCGTAGGCTTTCACGAGTTGCAGGCGAACATTCTCACGCTTATCACCTATCACCCGGTTGTGTTCGTAAAATTTGTTGAAGTTTTGTGCTAGTTCATACAAGTACGTACTGATGTGGTGCGGCGCTAAGTCATTGACAGCATTTTCCACTACCTCTGGAAATTCGCTGATTTTTCGCACCAGACTTCTCTCGCCGGCTTCTAGCTCCGTTACAAGTGACGGATTACCAGTTACTGCTTTCTTACTTAGGATGCTCCTTGCGCGTGCGTGCGCGTACTGCAGATATGGGCCGGAATTTCCTTGAATGGCGACTGATTCTTCCGGATCGTAAATGATATCCCCGCCCATTCCCTGTTTTAGGAAGGCGTATTTTACAGCTCCCAGCACCACCGCCGGCTGTTCCTTGCCGGATAACTTGTGGTTTGCACCGGCGGCGGCATCTAGTACATCCACGGCTTTAAGGATGTTGCCTTTGCGGCTGCTCATTTTCACTCCTCCGTGCAATTTGACCATACCGTGCGTTAAATGAATGGTTTTTTTAACCAAATCTGGTTTGAATTGCTCAAGGGCTTTTAAAACTACCTGCATATATTGGGCAATCTCGTTGGCCGTTATGATAACCGACAGATCAAATTTGTAATCTACCGCTTTTTGCAAAATCAAACCAGTATCTTTGGCTTCATACGTCGGTAGACCTTCTGAGTTAATGAACACTCTGGTGTGCAAATCGTACTTATCGCCGGCAAAAACTACTGCGCCGTCTGACTCTTCAAAAACGCCTTTTTTTAGCTGCTCTTGAACCGTTTTCAGGCCCAAATCAGCTACTTCACTCTCCGGATAATACTTTTCAAATCCGGAACCTATGCGCCTATAAAACGCATCAAAATAGTCGTAGCTCCAGTCGCGGGTTGTCCAGTATATCTGGGCTAGGGGCGATTTGTGATCTTTCCCAGCATGAATCTGGTAGATCTGCTTGTTCAGCTGCGTAATTTCGCGTTTGGCTTGTTCGTCATCATCATAGGCGTTATTGCCTTTTATGTAGGCATCTGTCATCCATTGGGGGCGGTCGTTTTTCGCAATTTTCTCCAGCTTTTGCGGGTGCTCTCCTCCGAGTTCTTTTATTATGGCCCACATGGTTTTGCCGACATGCAAACCGACATCGCCGCCAAAGTTTACGCGGTGAACTTTTGCACCGGCCGCTTCAAACAGCTTAGCGATGGCGTCGCCGACTATACTGGTATATAGGTGGCCGGCGTGTAGTACTTTAAATGGATTGGGGTCAGAATATTCCGCCACAACCACTTTGTCTTTATGCAGATCATTCCGCCCGTAATGTTTATCAACGTTTTGTAGCACTTCAGAAAGGGCTTCATCACTTAGCGTCAAGTTGATAAAGCCCGGACCGGCAGTCGTAACGCTTTTTAGTAGCCCTTTATCTGGCGATGGTAGGTTTTTGGCAATTTCATCAGCCACCTCTCGCGGGTTTTTGCCAATTTGCTTGCTTATTTGCAGAGCAACATTGGTGGCGTAATCGCCGAATTGTTCATCCGGCCGAGTTAATTCTACTTTAGCCTCGACATTGAACAATTTCTTTACAGTCTCAGCGACCGCTTTTTCAATTTCCCGCTTCATTTACCCCAGTATATCAGAGCCACTAACGCGTTGAGGATGGTTGCTGGAGTACTTTGATGACTTGCCAGAATACAAAATACATTCCGCTCAAAAGTGCGAAAAACATCAGTGTAGTGGTGACAAGCTGCGGATGCTGGGCAGGGTTAACAAACTGATCTGATACGTCAAACAAAAAGCCGGCCGGGTTAATCAGCACATCCCAAGAATTTAGTCGAAAATTCCTGCCCAGATAAATGGCAAAACTGCAGATAAACAACACTAGCAGCATTAATCCATGGGCGTTACGCACGTGAAGTCTGTCATGGAGCTGTTTCTGTACTATAAATAAACTGGTAAAACCGAGCATTAGCCCGCTGAAAATGAATGAGGTGAATATAACGGCGTCGTAAAGCAGGCTTACTTCCCCAGTACTGTGTAAATGAATCAAATCGCTGACAAGATAGAAGCTGTTGGGCAAGAAACCCAGCCATAGTGCTGAGAAAATGATTGGCTTCGGGCTGGACCAGCGGTTTTTCTTTAGGCTGCTTTGAAGTAACCAGGCAAAAAGTAGCGGCAACCATGCCAGCATAAGATTCCAGAGTAAAAACCAATAGCGTAAAGTTTGGCCAGCAAGACCCCTCACCACTAAAAAGCCAGTGCTTATCAGGCTGGCTAGTGCCAAAGCAAGCAAAAATTGCTTCTGCACCTCGGTAAGTTTCATATCAGATATTATATAGTACCTCTAGCCTATTTGGCCCCGCTGGCTAACCTCTATACAATAAGAGCATGGAATTTATTGGCGGTGTACAAAACATCGTTCGACGGGTGGTGCGCAGTGTTTCTAAGATGTTGAATGGTGTGACCGGCGGCAAACTATCCCCAAACACCGTTACCCTTGTTGGGCTGATAGCCCATATACCAATCGCCTGGCTTATATTTAAGAACTATCTGCCTCTTGCAGGTGTATTACTTATAGTTTTCGGGCTTTTTGATACGCTTGACGGCGAACTAGCCCGATTGCAGAAAACTGAATCCGCAAAAGGCATGTTTTTAGATTCCTTCAGTGACAAGGTAAAGGAGGTCGTTTTATACACTGCTTCCGCTTATAACATTATCTCAGTTACCGGCAGACCTTATTTAGCGGTTTGGGCAGTAGCTGCTTGCGGTACTTCCTTATTGGTAAGTTATGCTAATGCTTCGGGCGAAGCGGTAGTCGCTAAATATTCTCTTAGTTCGCATACGATTAATAAAGCATTCAGAGTTGGCATTGCTGGCTTTGAGGTTCGCATGGCTGTTCTTGTTCTGGGATTATTATCGGGTCGGCTAACTCTCGCCATGATAACAATTACTCTTCTGGCTTCACTGACTGCTTTGCAACGCTTCGTTTATATAAACCGGAGCCTTGAAGATGTACAGGATTGACTTCCACACGCATTCACAGGCCTCGCCAGACGGCGGTCTTTCACGTGCTCAATACGACAAGGCTTTCAAGCTCAAGCTGCTGGATTGTGTGGCAGTAACAGACCATAACCGTGTAGATAACGCCATAAGTCTACAGCGCGCGCTGGGCGAAAGTCGAATAATAGTAGGCGAAGAAATTATGACTACCATGGGTGAGATCATCGGTCTATTTTTACAAAAACCGGTGCTTGGAGGTCTTAGCCCTTCGCAAGCCATAAAAGCCATTAAGGAACAGAACGGTATCGTCTATATCCCCCACCCTTTCGAGACTGTCAGGCATGGGCTGGATGCTAGTACACTGGATGAAATTGCCGGACAGGTAGATATAGTTGAAGTCCACAACGGCCGGGCCTGGTTACAAAACCGCGGTCCTGATGCTGTGGCCTGGGCACAAATGCACCATAAATTACGCGCAGCGAGCAGTGATGCACATGGCTGGCGCGGTCTGGGTTCTGGTATAACACGCCTGGAAGAGATCCCGACCCGTGAATCCCTGCTGAAACTCATGCAAAAGGCTCATCTAACGGCCCGCCGGCCGAATTTACGCAGTCTATTTTATCCAAAGCTGTATAGTTTGAGTCATAAGCTAAGGATTGGTGCTCGAGATTAAAGAAATACTGTTTTCGTTATGGTTTTTTTTGCCGGCCGGCCTTGCCAATGCCGCTCCGGTTTTTGCAAACAAGATTCCTGCGTGGAACCGCTGGCAAACACCAATGGATTTTGGCCTTACGTTCAGGGGCAAGCGTATATTTGGCAACAACAAGACCTGGCGGGGATTTATTAGCGGTGTAATAGTTGGTTGTCTGACTGCAATTGCCCAACGTTACGGCTATAATCACTCGGATTTTTTACAAGACATCACCTATCTTAATTACTCCGCTATCCACGTAGGGGCACTTGGTGCAATGTTGGGTGCAGGCGCGCTTATTGGCGATGCGGTGGGCAGCTTTTTAAAGCGGCAGGTTGGCGTTCCGGATGGTCAGTCCTGGTTCCCGTTTGACCAGATCGACTACATAGTTGGCGGTCTTTTAGTTAGCTCTTTTGTCATAGATATGCCGCACTACCGCTACTGGATTATTTTTGTCGTGTGGTTCCTCGTGCACCTGCTGGCAGGAGTAATCGCTTACGCAATAGGTCTTAAGAAACGTCCGATTTAGAAAAATGAGACACCCATGCGCGGCCCTTTGAGCCTGTGACACAGGTAAAAGGGAACCTCTGGCCTAAGGTTTCTCATCGCTCCGGGCAAAAAAATGTCATTTTTGCTCGGGCTACTCTTCCCAAACCGATTTAGCCCTTACATAACATTCGCAGGCAACCGCCGATTCCAAAAATCCTTCCGGTGAATTCTTAAACATTGCTTCAGTCTGCGAGGGCATCGCTTTAAGAGCCGCGCATTTCTTTTGGCAAAGTTCTTCGCTTAAGTCAAAACATATGTCGCAGTCAGATGACTCCCGAACAGGTGGCTTATCGATATTGAAGTAAAAATTGAACTTTTTATCGAGCTGTTTCATATATTTTTCATAAGTCTCTCTATCTTCAACTACGTGGTAGACGGAAATGCCAGTCCCCTTCACTGCTTTTTCAACCCAGTGATTGATTGTCCTGTGATCCGGATGTCCGGTAATTCCATCCGGGCCAAACGTCAAAATAGTGTCTGGCATATGTGTATCAATAAAGGCTTTAACGGTATTATAACCTTCTTCTAAAGGTACCTTGTTACAGCTGCCGTCATAGTAATCAAGCACGTGATAATCTTTAATTCCCAGAGCCTCCAAACCTACTGCAAGTTCCTTAGTTCGTATATCACCTAATTTATTCGCTGGCCAACGCTCTTCGTCTTGTATGCCCGCTTCCCCTTTGGTTGCGACCAGACAAACTACCCGCTGGCCATTGGCGGCAGCGGCGGCCATAATGCCGGCCGCACACCACGTCTCGTCATCAGGGTGCGCCCAAACTGATAAAATAGTGCCCAGCTTTTTAAGATCATCAGCTGTTTTAATGGCAGCCATTTTTAGGCCTTTCTGCCCACCAATGCCAGTAATCTGGTTTGAAGACTCGCGTTATCTTCTGTTTCCACTCTGGCGCCAAAAACACCCGGGATGCCCTCCTTTTTAACCAGCGGAGCATAATATTCGTACGCAGATTGAGCAAGTTCGTCCTTAATATGAAGAGTACATTTAACAGCTTGGGCAGCATCCCAGCCGTGGATTAACATGTCGCAGCCGCACTCCGTTATATATTTTTCCATAGGTACATCGCCATAAGATAAATGAGCCGTCGCATTCAGATCGGCTTTCTTGACTGCTGCCAGAGCTTTAGTGGATGCGACATCCCATGCTGCTATTGGATTATCGCCTACCAGGTCGCCATCATAGACGTCGCCTACTTCTTGGATAGTTTTGCCGGACACAATGTCCGGCAGCCACATAAGTTCGTAGATCATATGGTTTATCAGCTGTTTGAGATTCCACTCTGTGCAAGGAGTAGAGTTAGCAAATTGTCCGGGAGTTATATGTCCAAAACAGGTCCCCCCGCTGGCAAGTGATTGCTCAAAAAACGCTTTAGCCTTCATTACTTATCCAGTTCGACCTTAAATTTTTCTACTAACTCTACCGGTGTGGGATTAACCCCATTAAGTATGGCCAGATAAATACTTACAAAGTCTCCCAGCATGCTGGTCCAGAATAGTTGTTGGGCAACATTCTCGCCAACCGGTTCTACCACTTGCGGCTTTGGCCGTTTACCGGATAGAAGTTTTTCAGTTACCAAAAAGCGCTTCTGGACACGCGGATGCTCTAAATTAGAACGTATCTCCACAATACTAAAAGGCTTTTGGACTGGATGACTACTCCAGCCGGTGAACTCGTTGTGGTTAAGCTCAGGGTATTGATTATGCCAGGCCAGATTTTTGGCATTTTCAGTCATACAAATCTTCCATTTGTGCGCCGGTGGTGCCATTAATGGACCGCTGTAGACAATTACAGTCTTACCGACTAGTTCCAGTGCCAGTTTTTTGGCAATGTTCTGGCTGGTAGGTACAGCGGGTTCCCAGTTGGATGATTGACCGCTAAGCCATTGCGCAAGAGTTTTGAGGTATGACAGGCTCTCTTTTGGAACAATTCCCAGAGGCACAAATAGCTCAATCATGGCCGCAATGAAATAGAAAGACGACATGCGTGGTTGAGTGCCGGTAGGCAATAAATAGAGCGGTAATTTAGCTTCAGTAGCAATTTGTTGAAGCTTGCCGCCGGATGCCATTACAACAATCTGAGCACCTCGATTCTGAGCTTCTTGCAGCGCTGAAAGGACTTCTTCGGTGTTACCCGAATAGCTGGATGCTATAAACAGAGTGTTCTTATTAACATAAGATGGAATTGAATAGGTTCGATTGATTTCAAGCGGCAAAGTAAGGCCGGGCCAGGTTTGTAGATATTCAATTGGCCAGCCAGATCCGCCCATGCCGGCGAGTACTATGTTTTGAATATTTGAGCTGGGGCTGAACTCTACATTAAATTCATGCTGCAGTTGTTGCCACTGTTTAGTAACGACGCTCAGGGCATCTTGCGGGTCGCGTTGTTTAATTACGTTTTGATCATCAAGCATGCATACATTTTACATTTTACATTTGGCAATTCACATTAATTTTACATTTACCATTTAACAAAACCGTTTTGGTACCTTAAAATGATAAGTGATAAATTATTGTTAAACGTAAACTGCTAAATGATAAATGCTCCGCAGGAGCAAACTAGGGGGTGGAATGTTCGGAAACGACGATCAAGACGACAACCAAAATCAACCACAAAATGACCAGCCACAGGAGGATGCCACAATTGTGCCGCCAATGCCTGACAGTGATTTAAGCACTAGCCCGACAGTTACTAATGATGCCTCTCAAAGTCCCGCTGCTCAACCTCAAGAAAATTCGGGCGACGAAACTGGGGCGCCAGTGGTAACGGATAGTGCCGGTGATTATGAGGAAACTCCTCAAAAAACTGATGATGCCCAACCGTCTCAAAGCGCAGCAGTAAGCAGCGACGATGGCGACTTAATCGGTATCAAGAAGGAGGCTTTGCAACAATTGTCTCCCCTGGTTGGCCATTTAGAGCAATCACCTGAGGAAAAATTCAAAACGACTATGATGATGATTCAGGCAGCTGACGACAAAACGTTAGTAAAAACCGCCTACGAAGCTGCCAAAGATATAAGCGACGAGAAAGCACGAGCTCAGGCATTACTAGATGTCATAAACGAAATTAACTACTTCACCCACACCCCAGACGACCAGAAAGACTAGGGCTCTCTAGTTTAATTTTTTGCGCAGACGAAGTTCGTTTAGACCAAATCCAGCAACTGAAGCTATGACGAAAGCCGGCAACAGATCGGCTGGGCCGGTATTGGTGAGTGTTGTAGTCGAAGTAGTACCGCTAGAAGGAGCCTGGCTTGGCGTAGCGGGTGTGCTTGGGCTTGGTGTCGCCGGTTGATTTGATGCCTGGGATGAACTGGATGATGGTGGAGTGCCGGCAGGCTGGTTCTGTGTAGCAGGTGTTGGATTCTCTTCGGGTTTCGTTTGGCTGGTATTGTCTTTATCTTTGTGAGCCTGGCGATAAACCGCCCGGCCTCCAAAAAACAGACCTAATACTACAGCAACTGTGATTGCTAAGGTTACGAGAGCCAAAACCCACGCTACACCTATGCGCTCACGCTTCTCGGCTTGATAATACTCTTGAACTTCGGCAGGAACCGCCTCAGTCTCTTCTTTTTTCTTACGATTAAACGGCCAGATAGCCATGGCATCTCTCCCTACTTAGAGATACCTTACTACAAAATAGCTGTTTTGGCAATATTAGTGACCTGCTAGCGCTTCCCGACCTTGGGAAGAGCAGCCCGCCAAAATGTATTCCATTTTGCCGGCGCGATGAGAAACC
>CAZILM010000014.1:0-15523 GCA_964540115.1 uncultured Candidatus Saccharibacteria bacterium
ACCTTTTGCTGCTTCTCTTTCGCTAGGCGAAAAAGTGTGAGAGTTTGGGGGATTAGGTAAACCTTGTCTTTTTACAAAATCATGCGTTACCCGCTTATCATCTTCAAATACCGCACCTTTTGCACCTGGCCCGTAGGTTCGAATATTATTGGCTCTTAGCACATCGGCAAGACCGGCAATTAAAGGTGCTTCCGGACCTACAATTGCAAACTTAATGCCTTCATCTACAGCCATTTCACCAATGCGTTTAATGTCTTTATCACCAACGCCAGTATTAACCACATTTTCGATGCCAATGTTAACCGCATCATGCCCCCGGGTTGAATAAACCTGCCCGACATCCGAGCGCAACGCCTCTTCGATCAAGGCAAATTCTCTGCCGCCGCTTCCTACCACTAATAATTTTCCAATTTCGGCCATATTCCCTCCTGAATTTCCTAAGTATGAATTCACCGATTTTTAAACGCAAGCATAAGCATTATTACCTTTATGCTTATGCTTTGGTATTAGTCTGCGAGTGATTATAATCCGAGCTCATGAGTGAGCTAACACGAATTGGAATATTGGCTTCGGGAGATAGGGAGTCTGGTGAAGGTGGCAGTACCGCAAATAGAGTCGCGCGAGATGCTTTGGAGGGTAAGGCAGCTTTGAATATTGGGGTCGTTATTTGTAATAACCCTCGTGGGACAGTTGGAGTCTACGAATTATTCGACAAGATAAATTCTGACTTTGGGCTTAAAGGTGATTCAAAAATTGACGTTGTTACTATAGGCCCTAGTACACACCCGGGCGGTCGTTTGGAGCGAGGGCAGACGCGTGATGAATCTAGTGCCGTTTGCCGTGTACTGGAAGAGAGAGGCATTGATTTTGTAGCAATGCTAGGCTTCATGAGAATTTTAACAAGTGAATTTGTGGAAACATGGGGCTGGAAGCCAGAATACGCCAATGATCCCAAATTTGGTTATAGACAGGGTATTTATCATCCAAATGCACGAATTGGAAACAATCACCCGTCTATTCTTCCCTTTACGGCTGACACGCATGGCGAAGGCTCGCATCAAAAAGCAATGGAACTCTACCACGCAGGTATTATCCGTCACTCTGCAATGACCTGGCATTTGGCTTCTGCAGAGGTTGACAAAGGACCGATTATTGATGAAATTCCTGTGCCTATTGAGCCTGATGATGACGCTGGTTCACTGGGTGATAACGTGAAAGATATTGAAAAGGAACAGACATCTAAAGTTTATGTAAAACATTTAACTCTACGTGGAGAACACTTGCGAGCAGCTTAGGGATTAGTTTCATTGTCATGATTGTTCGTAAACCTTAAACCGTTGAGGATTTTCTAACAGAACTAACCGTAGACTTTGGGTTTTACTTAACGACATGAAAAAATCTAAGAAGCAAGATATATTTACGCGTTTTACCAGTACGACATCAAAAATGCTTGGTCGGCCATGGGTATTCGTAGCGGCTATTGGCGTGTTAATTTTGTGGGTGTTTAGCGGGCCACTACTTGGTTTTTCAGATACGTGGCAGTTAATAATCAACACCAGCACCACCATAATCACCTTTTTAATGGTATTCATCATTCAAAACACCCAGAACCGCGACAATTTGGCCTTTAATATCAAACAAGATGCCATTTTGGAAAAACTAGGCATTACTGAAAAAGATTTAATTGAGGCAGAAGAGCAAAGCGATAAAAAGCTGGAGCACGAAAAGAAACAGGTTCAGAAAAAAAACCGACAGCGTAAATAATCTTATTTTGATAAAGCATAAGCATTAATGTTTTAATGTAGGCAATAGCTTCGTAACCTTAAGGATAAAAATGGCAAAGTCTGATAGAAAAACAATAGATAGAGTTTTCATTTTACTAGGCATGGTGGCAACACTTGTTTTAATAGTGGGTGGAGCATTGGCCTGGTACGGCTATAATTTCGCGACCACCAGTGTGAAGACAGAATTGGCCGAGCAGAAAATATACTTCCCTCCCAAAGGCAGTGCATCTCTAGATCCAGCCGAATTCCCGACTCTTCAAAAGTACGCAGGGCAATTAGTAGACACAGGTCCTGAAGCCAAGGCATATGCCAATGACTTTATCGGTAAGCATCTGGAGAAAGTTGCCGGGGGTAAAACATATTCTGAGGTTAGCGCGGAAGCTCAAAAAGACCCTGGCAATCAGAAACTCCAGCAGCAAAAAACTACGCTTTTTCAGGGTGAAACACTGCGCGGGTTACTGCTTGGTGATGGCTACGCCTATTGGACATTCGGACAAATTGCCCAGTACGCCGCAATTGCAATGTTTACTGGTGCGACTATGATGGCCATATTAGTCTTGCTTGGAATACGACATCTGAGACGTGGTCGTTAAAGAATTAGCTGCAGCGCACACCCCTGTATATAAGCTAGACAAAACCTTAAAACTATTGACTGCTTACGCTTAAACTGCTAAACCTATGGTTAGTAAGTAAGGCGTAGCACCATGTCTCGCAAGAAAACAAAGAGCAAGGCGATGTTCGCAAAAAAATCTAAATCTTCTAGAAATAAAACATCTTTATTTAATAGATGGCGCCGTGCTCCAAAATTTTTAAGGGCTGCCTCGTTCATTGCCGTATTTGCTGCCGCTGGTGCGACTTATTTATTCTTCGCGCACGCTGCGGCACCAGACCCGACCTGGAATTTTTCGCAACCTGACCCGAACTACTCAAGTGACACAATCTTATTAAAGTTCAAAGACAATGTGCCCCAAGCCGTTCAGGACAAACTGCTCGCGCGCTTCAGCGCCAAGTCAAAAAAGAACATTCCGCAGCTTGGTGTTAAAGCCATTACGGTGCCGCCGGAAGCTCTGGATGCTGTAGAACAAGCGCTGAGCCATAATCCCGCCGTACAGTTTGCCGAGAAAGACTTTATCGCAGTAGCAAAAGATACGACACCTAACGACCCGTGCTATCCAATATTTGCTGAACCTACTTATTGTCGTAATGGTTCGATTGGCTTTCCAAAAATGCAGTTACCTAAGGCTTGGGACACTACAACCGGCTCGGCGGGTGTAGCAATCGCTATTGTAGATAGCGGCGTGGCCGCTCATCCCGATCTGGTTGCAAATCTGGGGCCTGGATATAATGTATTGGACGGCAGCACTAATGCCAACGATACACTTGGTCATGGCACAGAAGTTGCGGGGGCAGCCGCCGAAGTAGGCAATAATGCCGTAGGCTCGGTTGGTTATTGTTTTACATGCAAAATCATGCCAATCAAGGCTACAAACAGCGGAACCTTTTACATGAGCGACGGCGCAGCTGGCATGATGTGGGCCGTAGACCACGGCGCCAAGGTGTTGAACTTGAGTTTTGGTGGCACTAGTTCTTCTAGCACTATGACTAGTGCAGTCAACTATGCCCGTCAGCACGGAGTAGTCGTGGTGGCATCTGCAGGCAATAGCGCTAACAGCACACCGAGCTATCCAGCAGCGACACCAGGTGTTATAGGTGTGGCTGCATCCTATTACGATGACGGTGACACATTGGCAGGTTATTCCAACTATGGTAGCTGGGTAAAAATTTCAGCTACTTACCAACCACTCGTTTCCTCACTTACCGATCCTTCAACGGGAGCTCAGTGGGGCTACGTTCCCTTCGGCGGCACCTCGGCCACAGCTCCTGAAGTTTCAGGTATTGTTGGCTTACTGCGATCTGCAAAGCCAACGGCAACTATCGATCAAATTGAACAAGCACTGTTGAACAACACAGATGCCTGTTGTGGTGGTAAAATCGGCGGCGGCAGGGTCAATGCCTATAAAGCAATGCTGGCACTAACCGGCGGCACGACGACTCCACCAACGGATACCATGGCTCCCTCAGTTAACATCACGGCCCCTGCTAGTGGAGCAGCAGTTTCCGGTCAAATTTCTATCATAGTGAATGCCAGTGATAATGTCAGCGTTAGCAAAGTTGAGCTACTCCGCAATGGCGCCCTGGTCGGTTCAACCTCATCTAGTCCATATAGCTTTTACTGGGATACTTCCACTTTGGCCAACGGCAGCTACATTTTTTCGGCCAAAGCCTATGATACTGCCGGAAATGTCGGCATAAGTTCATCTATAACGGTCACGGTCAATAATTCTGCTGTGTCAGTTGATCATACAGCGCCAACAGTCAGTATTAGCGCACCTGCGAACGGCACAACTATAGGCAACAGCGTAACCATCTCTGCCAGTGCTAACGACAATGTCGCTGTCACTTCAATGGAAGTGTACGTAGATGGGGTACTGAGAGGTTCAAGCACTTCAGGAAGCATTACGATTAATAAGCTAAACACACGCAAACTGGCCAAGGGCGCGCACACTATAACCGTCAAAGCCTACGATGCCGCTGCTAATGTAGGTCAGTCGGCTGTTAGCGTCAATAAATAGGGCGTTATTCTTTAAAACTTGCGTTCTTATGCGATTTTTATAACCACTTTGCCGCGATGTTTGCCGGCTTTTAGATACTCCATAGCTTCGGCTGTTTCTTCCAGCGGAAACACTTTATCGACTTGGACTTTAATTGTTCCTTGCTCGACCAGTTCTGTCAGTTTTGTAAGCCGTTCTTTATTTACTTCGGTAGCCTGATGAATGGCCTTAATTTGGTGCTTGCCAGCTAATTCTTCATTGGGCTGCTCCAGCATTGAAACAATCGTGCCGCCATCCTTAAGAACTTCGAAGGACTTGGTGTAGGTCTCGCCGCCAACAGTGTCAAATACCACGTCTAAATCTTTTAAAACCTGTGAAAAATCCTGTGTTTTGTAGTCAATTACTTCATCCGCGCCCAGGCTTTTTACAAATTCTGTATCATCGGTCGCAGCTGTGGTCGCTACGTAAGCTCCTATATGCTTGGCAAGCTGAATAGCGAAGGAGCCTATGCCGCCAGCACCACCATGAATCAATATTTTCTGACCGCTCTTTAAATCTGCATGCTCTACTAACGCCTGGTAAGCACTTACGCCGGCCAATGGCAACGCAGCAGTGGTTAGAAAGTCTACGCTTTTGGGCTTTGGCGCCAACGTCTCGGCCTTTACTAGTGCGAACTCGCCAAAAGCGCCGTGGCTGCTGGAAAACTGAGCCTGTCCATAGACTTCATCGCCCTCTTTAAGCCCGCCTTGACCATTGGCGTCAGAGACTATACCGGCAAAATCTCCACCTAGTGTGGCCGGGAAAGTCAGTGGTATAAATTCTTTGACCTGACCATCTCTTACTTTAATATCGAAAGGGTTTACGGCAGCTGCTTTCACTTCAACTAACACCTGTCCATCGCCGGGCTGTGGTTTTGATGCATCGTTAGTTAGTTTAATAACGTCTTCGCCGCCATATTCATTAATTTGAGTTGCCTTCATTTCTCTCCTTTTATCTGATTATTATTGTTCATGCTCACGGTGCAGCAAGAAATCCATCCAGGCTTCGAAATTGCGCTGATAGGTAGGTTTGTGCGTAATTGGTTTTTCTTTAGTCTGAGTATCTGGCTTTGGTATCTCTTTGGCGTGGGCAAGTGCTACAGTTTTAGGTACCAGTAGCACCGTTTCACCAGGGGCAGCCTTACCGAACTGCTTGCGGGCAGTTAGTTCAAGATATTGATCGGTATTGTAGTACTGATTTCTGAGATGCAGGTTATTATTTTCCAACTGACTCACCTGGTTTTGCTGTTGGAGTTTAGATATTTGCTTCTGTAAATCATAGTTGGTCTGAATGACTTGTATACCACTCCAACTAACCAGCAGAACCAGAACTCCAAAAAAAGCCAGGCCGAGCACGCGCACATCGCGCAGTTGCGAACCATAAAAGTAGTATTTGCTGCTTTTTATTTTTTCGAGCATAGGTATATTGTATCAACTTTGGTGGGGGCGCCTGGATTTGAACCAGGGACCAATCGGTTATGAGCCGACTGCTCTAACCACTGAGCTACGCCCCCGCGAACAGATGTGATTATAGCAGACTGATTGTCTAGTATGTTTGGTTTGGTCTAGTCTTCCTTGCGGCTGCCAATTGTAACTAGTTTTGCGATTGCCAGTGTAATCAAGCCCCAAACTAGAATGGCAATCAGAGTTTCATACTCAAAGCGGCTCACACCGTAGTTGGTCTGATAGTTAAACAGGCCGAAAAATGGCGCCACAAACGGGTAGCTAACACTATAGATTAGCGAAGCGAATGCATTAGTGCGGTTTGCGCCCATTAAAGAAAGCAGAAATCTTAGCGCCAATATGGCCATAATAAATCCGCCGATAAAATAAACAACCCGCTCGGCAACACTAATGCCGTGTTCATCTACTACTTTGGTTTGCGGTACTGTGGCTGAATCATCTCTAACGACTGATTGACGAACTTCTTTAACTACTTGAGCCATAGGAATTCTCCTTAATTATGATTATTAACAAATCCTAACAGGGTATGACGGTTCAGTCTGTGAGAATTCTCAGGTTTTTTTGTTTGTTTTTAGGCTGCGTCGCGTTTGTGGAACAAATACCAGGCTACTAGCCAAGCAGTAATAAGATAAAAGCTAAACACTGCGACCGCCTTTCCTGGTGATAAATGTCCGGTGTTGGGTCCGCCTTGGCTTGTAGTTGGAGAAGAAATCACCTGGTTTAGCGCTGAAAAAGGTAGATAAACGGCGTTTTGTTTAAGCAATATGCCCAAAATTGCTTCGCCCGGTCCGGGAATGAACAGGAAAGCCACCAGTGCACCAACTTGATTTCGTATAATCATCGCCATCGCTAGAGCCGTCATGGCCATGCCCCAGCCGAAAAATAAACAATGCCACAACAGAGTTGGAACGTTGATTACTTGGTGAGTCAGATGGTTTCCGGCAAACTTTATTCCAATTGCCGCAAATAAAGGTGAGAGTATAGACACGGCCAAAGTTACGACTACACTAAAAAGTGTTACGGCCAATACTTTTGCTAGTAGAACCTGGGTGCGATTTTTGGAAGCGGTCAAGGTATACACGATAGTGTTATAGCGAAATTCATGAGTCACCAGTAATAAACCTACTAAACCAATCAGTCCGGCCAGCGCGTTAATGGCCTGCGTAGCTTGATCAGCAAGATGGCCCGGATTACTGAGGGCCTGCGAATTGGCCTTGATACCGTTGCCATAGAATGCGAAAAGCAACAGGGCAAACAGGCAGATGCCAAGAATGTAATAAGTTGAGCGGACACTCAGTAATTTGCGAAGTTCAGATTTAAGAGCTGCCATCATGATTTTTTACCGCCCTTGCCCTGATATTCTTCTGCGCCTGCGGTAATTTCCAAAAAGACGTCTTCCAGTGATGGCGCGTGGTTGGCAAGCTCAAGAACTGCTATACCCTCTTTAAAAGCCATTTTGCCAATGTCATCGGTCGTCAGGCTTGAAATTTTGAGTCCGCCATCACCTTCTGTAAACGAAGCCGAACGATCTTTAAGCAGTTTTTGTAATTTAGCCAGTTCCGGACTTCGCACAAAAATGGTTGAATGCCCGCTTGTTGCTATAAGATCTTTAATGGACGTGTCAGCAATAAGTTTTCCTTTGCCAATCACGATAACATTCTCGGCCATCTGGGACATTTCACTGAGCAAATGGCTGGATACAAATACGGCGTGATCGCCGCGCGCGTAATCTTTCAAAAAATCACGTAGCCAGGCAATGCCCTCTGGATCAAGCCCGTTGGCCGGTTCATCAAGCATCAAGTATTTAGGTTTGCCTAATATTGCTGCTGCGATGCCAAGTCGCTGGCTCATACCTAAACTGAATTTTCCGGGTCCTTTCTTAGCGACGTCTTTCAGCCCTACAATGTCCAACACCTCATCAACCCGGGTATCGGGAATACCGCCGGCTGCAGCCAGTACTCGCAGATGGCTTCGCGCTGAGCGGGTCGGATGAAAAGCTTTCGCTTCCAGCAGCACACCAACAACCCCGGATGGCTGGGCATAGTCGGCTAACTTTTTGCCGCTGTATAATGTTTCGCCCTTGCCGTTAGCCAGACTAAGCATCAAACGCATCGTCGTAGACTTACCGGCACCATTGGGACCTAAAAAGCCGGTTACTTTTCCAGAGGCAATTTCAAAAGATACATCATCTACTGCAACTTTATTACGAAAGCGTTTAGAAAGATGTTCAGCTTTTATCACTATGCTCTAACTATACAAGCTGGGCATCGATTAAGTCTATAAGTTCAGCAGCTGATTGTGCACGCATGAACTGGTCGCGCAACTCTTTAGCCCCGTCAAAACCATTTATATAGATCTTGCAGAATTTATTTAGGGTATGGATCTTGCGCTCGTTATTCTGCCAGGTACCAATAAACAGCTCGATGTGTTTCTTGTATAGGCCAATCCGCTGCGCTTTTGTGTAGTTTTCCCAGGGACTCTTTGGAGAAAATACAAATGGATCTTGAAAGATACCGCGGCCAATCATAATGCCGTCTAGCGAGTGCTTAGATGCGAGTTGCATGCCCTGAGACCTGGTCATTACGTCACCGTTGCCGATGATAAGCGTGGTAGGGGAGAGTTTTTTTCTGATTCCCGCAATATGACCAATGGCATCCCAATCCGCAGGCGCTTTACTCATTTGAGATTTAGTGCGGCCATGAATAGTTAACATGTTAAGTTTCTGTTCTAATAGCAACTCGTGCCAACTATAGTCAACTTCGTTGAACCCAAGCCTAGTCTTGGCAGAGACGGGCAGGGAAGCGCTTCCCTCTTTGGTGGCCTTAATTATCTCCACTGCCCTGCCCCGATTTTCGGGCAGTATAAACGCGCTGCAGGCGCCGTTTTGAACAACGTTTTTGATTGGACAACCAAAATTTAGATCTATTCCATCGAAACCCATATCCACAATGTCTTTAGCTGATTTATAAAAATTTTCAGGGTTAAGCCCCCATACTTGCGCAATTAACGGCTTTTCCTTATTCGTAAACTTGAGTCGTGGCAAGGTTGCTTCCCTGCCCTTGCTTTGCAGAGCATCGACGTTTACAAATTCCGTAAAGAATAAATCTGGCGGTGCAATATCCGCAATCACCTGCCGAAAAACCGTGTCAGTCACATCATCCATAGGCGCCAATACAAATAAAGGCTTGCTCGCAGATTCCAGGCTATACATGGCTATGTATTATCTGTTTTTATGAATCTTGCGCAAGTCTTCGCGGAGTATGGCTTTTTCTAACGCTTTACGAACAGCAGCAGGCTGACTACCACTTCGTAAAGCTTCGCTACGGGCTTGCTGCATTTCCGCGCGTGCAGCTTCCAGCGCGACTTTGCCAGTATATCTAGTTTCTTCACTAAGGCGCGAATTTACATCAGGTCGTACTGGTATTTCCCCTTCACTTTCCCCGCGAATTGGACCTTGTGTGTAGGGCCAGATTTTTTTGGCTTTCTTTGGGCGTTCCGGCAAGTCTTCCGGCTTTAATGGCTTCCAGCCTTGGTCCTCGGCTGCCTCAGAAACACGCCGAGTAGGATCATAAAGAGCTACCTCGTCTGCGCTAGTTCGATCAACCATACGTTGAGCTATAGATAAAGCATTCTCTGTTTGAGTTTCCTCAGTAACAATAGATTTAACTTCTACAGGGAATTTATCAGCACTGGCACGAGCCAGCAAATCAAACTGCCGAATGCTAGGAACAGGTTGATGGGTTTCAGGGTGACGAACACGTGGTGTCATAATGTTACTATATCACACTTATGGTTATTTAGCAATGCGATGTTGGTACTTTTGGTAGTAGATGTAGCCTAAGCATATAAACAAAGTAACACCGTAAAAATACCATATGGGGACTAGCCAGCCAGTCTGCAGTTGGCTACCCAATTTAAGCGAGTGCAAGAATATGAGAACCATAGCTACGTCACTCAAATACTGTACGTATTTCCACCATGACTTATCGTGAAAAACACGCCTGAATTCATAAGCCAGAAATATGAGTAAGGCCGTCATGCCAAAGAGAATGAAAATTTTGTGCTTGGGATCAACATACAAAAGCTCACTGCCGGGTGGTAAGCCTACGCCATCACGCCACAGTTGCCACGCCAGCAGTCCAGGGTGTACTAAGATCGCGCATAGTACTGCAAAGCTGGTTACCTCAAAGTAGGTACGTAAGGCTTCCTTATCAACCTTGAAATGCTGTCGGGCAACACTAGCAATGTAGTGCGACCACATCAGGCTGAATGCCAGTAGTCCAAAGAGTGGGAATAACTGATACGAACCAAGGCCGGAAAATTGCCATAGTATTCCCTGCCCCCATGCCACAAACGCCAAAATCGCCACTAAAACACTAAGGCTCCACGCAAACACCTGCACATAGCGCGTTTTCATGCTTCAAGCATATCAAACTAAGCTACTCTCGGCATAACAGATTGCAATACTGGGGGGTTTGAAATAAAAACCGCCAGGTGGTGACCTGGCGGTTCCTCTACCTAGTGAATAGGATTAGCTGCGCTTGACAGTCAAGAAACCGTTTCGTGGGTTCTCGTTAACTTCCATGCCTGATGGCAGATCAGTCGCTTCTGGGCGCTGGTCCTTACTGAAGTAATAGATAGTCTGTTGCTTGCCGCCGCGAAGTGTTACAACCTTTGAGTTAAGGTAATATGTCACCCCTTTAGAATTAGTGTGCTTATAAGCCATTTCGAGTCTCTCCCTCCTTAGGATTAGTAATGGTACTCCTAACATACTCTTGAGAGTTTTAGCTTGTCAACACCTATAATTATTCTCACCCCTGTTAAACACCTCAAAATTAACTGTAGTAATTTCCTACAAACGGTTCAAATAAGGTGTTGCATCACATTATGCTTATGCATTACACTATGACTCGTAACTATTAACGGGTAATAAAAAGGTGGAGTTTTCTATGGAATTCATGAACCGCAGTAATCAGCAAAGCCAGGCGGCTAGCCAAACCACCCCGGCACCGGCTAGCAGTGCACCTGGTTCTGCCCATAAAGCAAGTAAAAGAAGAGGAGCAGTTGGATTATACAAATTATCCTTTGTTGCACTCCTTTTTTCGGCCACAATTTTGGTGGTAGCCTTACTTCTATCGCTATTCTTCGGCAATGCCAAACCAGAAAATAAATACGTAAAGAAAGATACTTTACAGGCTGTATTCCTTAACAACGGCCAGGTTTACTTCGGTAACATACTTTCCCTCAATGAAAAATACGTTCGTGTTGGCAACATCTATTACTTGCGGGTAAACCAGCAGGTTCAACCAAACCAGAGCACCAGTACTCAAGCACAAGATATTTCCCTGGTAAAACTCGGTTGTGAACTACATGGCCCAACCGACGAAATGCTGATCAACCGCGACCAGGTAACTTTCTGGGAAAACCTGAAGACCGACGGTCAGGTGTCTAAAGCAGTTGCCCAGTACAAGCAACAGAATCCAAACGGCCAGAAGTGTGATACTGCAGCATCAGGTAGTACAACGCCTAGCAGCACCACACCTGCCGCTACTACCCCGACTACCAACTCCTCGTCTACCAAAAAACAATAAGCGAGTTTAGTCTAAAAGAGCTCCGGCGGTAGTGTCGGAGCTCTTTAAATTCCTAATAAATGACTAGTTACTAAATCCAAATGTCAAAATAATGACCAACTATTTTATGACTAAACTTAAAGCATTGTGGATTGCGGCTTCCTTTGTCATTTGTGCTTGGACATTGGTAATTACTCTCTAAGCTCGGCTCTAACCCATCGGTCTAAGCCGTGGACAATTGCAAACAAGATGAAGAATAAAATGCTAATAATAAGGCTCCAGCCGGCAAGATCAGGTGACCAGCTCGGTGAAACAAAATCAAACTTATAAAGCGCGTCCGGTACGGGTAGCTCTTTACTGCCGTGGCTTCCAACGTAGTCTTGAATGCAGGGAACTCGTCCTCGCCCTGACAAGCCTTCTGGAACTGTTTTTTCGCAGAAGGCTTGGGCATCAGAATATATTTTAGCGTTTGAAGTCGATACTCTATCTTTTTCAGACTGAACCAAACGGTCATAGCGGTATTTAAGCTGAATTGGCGGCTTGATTGCGTTATTGCCACTGCTCAGGTTGGTATTCATGTGTACATAAACAAATTCGCGCAGGTTGCGCAGGGCTTTTTCGACATCACCATTATCTTTATCGGCTTTAGTTACTTCATTTCGCAAGCGAATCATTGTGAGGTTATTTTGCCTCAGGGCATAAACTGCTACTGCCCCGCTTACTAAAGCAATGGCCAAGAAGTACCAGGGCTTAATAGTCCGGAACTTTGCCCAATACTGACGCAGTTGTGTTTTATTCATCTAAGAATAAGATTATGGTAATGCCTATATTTACACAAGCTGCCCCTTTACGCTTTACCCTCTATCTTCACAAGTTACGCACTTGGGTGCAGTACAAGGAACGAGCGAAGCACGGAATGAATCGTATTAGGTAATACGGTGAATGAGTACTGGAGCTTGTGACGCCGTAATGCGCCAAGAGCGCCAGCGGTATGGCCAGCTGGGCTGGACAGCAGGCTGGTGCGGTGCGAAACTTGTGCTATGCATATCTTCTTCTCGGGTATCGGCGGCACAGCCATTGGACCGTTAGCCTTAATAGCTAAACAGGCAGGTTATACGGTATCAGGCTCTGATAAGCAGGACTCTCAGTACATCCAGTATCTAAAAAAGCATGGTGTTGAGGCTATTCACATTGGCCAAACGCGCGAGCAAATCGCCGAAGTTCATAACCGCCATCCAATTGACTGGTTTGTATACTCATCTGCAGTTGCGATCGAAAATCCAAACGCACCGGAGCTTCAGTACTGCAAGGAACAAGGCATCAAAACCTCCAAGCGCGATGAACTTATAAATCAGATTTTGCAGGATAAGCAGTTAAAACTAGTGGCCATTGCTGGCACCCACGGAAAAACAACTACAACTGCCATGGTCGTATGGCTTTTTAAAGAGTTGGGTCTGTCAGTTTCCTACTCTGTGGGAGCCAAGATTCCCTTCGGCGATATGGGTCAGTATGAAAAGGGCTCTGATTATTTTGTCTATGAGGCTGATGAATTTGATCGCAATTTTCTGGCGTTTGAGCCATTTGTCAGCATTATTACCGGTGTAAGCTGGGATCATCACGAAATATTCCCCACCCGCGAAGATTATCAGCAGGCTTTTGTAGAATTCGTTTCTCAAAGCGAATGGTTGGAAATATGGCGAGAGGACTTTGAATATCTTGGCCTGAAACAGACCGACCATCACGCTGTTATGGATAGTAGTGACACAGGAATTGAAAAGCTTAAGCTGGCTGGCCGTTACAATCGCCTTAATGCCTGGCTGGCAATTAAAGCAGTACGCCAGCTAACGCAACAACCGCTTGAAAAGATAGTTGAAATTATGAACAGATTTCCTGGTTTGCAGCGGCGGATGGAAGAAATTGTGCCGGGACTGTACAGCGACTACGCCCACACGCCAGACAAAATCCGTGGCGCCATGAGTGTAGCTCTGGAAACGGCCGACAAGCAAAAAAAGGACGTAGTTATAGTATATGAACCACTGACAAACCGTCGACAACACTTCATGATCGATGACTATAAAGGCGTCTTTGAGGGAGCCAAAAAAGTCTATTGGATTCCGAGCTATCTGGCACGTGAAGATCCTAAACAGCGCGTCATAACACCAGAAGAACTCATTTCTCATTTAAGTGATCCATCTATTGCCGAGGCCCGTGCACGTGACGAGGGTCTTAAAAAAACCATTCAAAAACATCTGGAGGCTGGCGATATGGTAGTAGCCATGGCAGGCGGTGGTGGAGATTCATTAGATGAATGGATACGAAGAGAGTTCTTGTGAAAAAGATATACTTTTCGTGTTCGATTTCCGGCGGCAGAGATCGCGCCCACGTTTACCAGGACATAGTCGACAATATTAAAGCTACCGGCATGCACGTGCTGAGCGAAATATTCGCCGATAAGACAATTAAACCTGAGTTTGGACCAACCCGGCATCTTTCAGATAATCAAATCTGGCAAAAAGATCTGGATGGCGTCAAAGAAGCCGATGGCATAATAGCTGAAGTTACCCAGCCGTCTTTTGGTGTCGGCTACGAGATTGCCAAAGCTGAAGAATACCAGAAGCCGGTTTTGGTTTTGTTCTGGAAAGATTCGGGCCGCCGCCTTTCACCTATGATAAGCGGCGATCCCAATGTACTGGTTTTCGAATATTCGGATATCGCCGAAACTAAGATGGCTATAGAAAAGTTCGTTAAGCGTTTATAGCAAGCAGTTCGCCAACCATAACGCTTGTGTTATAGTATTTACAGATGAGAAACTCCTCAGCAGTCGTAGATCCGCGACTGCTTGCAAAACCAAAACGACTAACCAGTGTGGTGATGATGCTCATCATAATAGTGGGCGTCATGGGATCGATGTTTGCCGGGATTGCCGCCAACACACATAATCGTGATCTCCTGCTGGCTAGGGTTCGCACCGCGGCTGGCGCTTTACCGCCTGAAGACGTCAAAACACTCAAAGGCAACGAAAGTGATCTGCAAAACCCGGCCTATAAAAGACTGAAGGCTCGTCTGTCACAGATTAGACTGGATAACCAGGGCGTACGTTTTGTTTATCTAATGGGTAAAAGCGGTAACAAAGTGTATTTCAATGTTGATTCAGAAGCTCCGAACAGCCGTGATTATTCCCCACCGGGCCAAGTCTACTATGAAGCTTCGCCGGAGCTAAAAGGGGCCTTTGAAGGCAGCGAGCCATTTATAGAGGGCCCTGCCCGCGACCGCTGGGGTTTGTGGATGTCGGCTTTGGCGCCCATTGTTGACAGTGATAATGGCAGTATGTTAGCGGTTATTGGTATTGATACTCCGGCGGTTGATTTCTACATGCAGATGCTCATTTACATCTTGATTCCTCTTTGTCTGGCAGCCATACCACTGGCCGGTCTGATACGTGATCGTAAACTGGAGAATAAAGAGCGAGAAATTGCCGCGCTTAAGAACCAGTTCACTTCAATTGCCTCACACGAACTAAGATCGCCCCTGGCTGGTATGTTGTGGGCCATTCAGTCAATGTTGAAAGGTGGCGATAAAAACCTGACGGATGCTCAAAAAGAGCTGTTAAACGATATGTACCACAGTACAGAGGCCTCTCTAGTCACCGTTAATGAAATTCTGGACTTGTCTGTATTTGAGCGTGGTCAAGCCGGCAAAATGCAACACGATACATTGGATCTGGTCAGCGTTATGGACGAAGTGCGAGCTACGCTGAAGCTCGGCGCTCAGGAAAAGAAGCTGAAGATCAGCAAAGTCGGCGACTGGCCCGAGCATGCTTATGTAGTGGGTGATGTCGGCGCTCTAAAACGTGCAATTATGAATATAGTCTCCAATGCCATTAAATACAGTCGTTCGGAAACTACCATAGAGCTGAGCTACCACCAGGAAGGTGCTAATCAAATAGTATCGATACGCGACTGGGGAATCGGTATTCCTAAGAGCGAACAAGCCAGAGTGCTGGAAGGTTACTACCGGGCTAAAAATGCCGTAAAAATCCAATCGCACGGCACCGG
>CAZILM010000015.1:0-6743 GCA_964540115.1 uncultured Candidatus Saccharibacteria bacterium
GATACCCCTGTGATTGACAATAATTTGCAGGTTAGTGTGTATAGAGCTCGTCCGGTCAGCATAGAAGATCAAGGCAAAACCGTTACTATATTGAGCCCATATAATGAGGCCAGAGTGGCAGCTGAAAAAGCCGGTTTTAATCTGTTCCCTGAAGATAGTGTACGTTTTGCGGCACCTGAGCTGAAGGAAGGCGTTATCGGCCAAAGAATTCTGATTACTCGAGCCACGCCTATAACTATTAATCTGTACGGCAACATGATTACCACGAGGACGCTTGCGCGAACTGTGCGCGAGGCCATGGTAGAAAAGAACATTCAAACCTTGCCTGGAGATACCGTAACACCAGCCATTGACACACTGCTAATACCAAATTTGCAGATATTCATAGTACGTGTTGGTAAACAAGTAGTAACCCAGCAAGAAGAAGTTCCTGCTCCCGTAGAAACAATCAACGATCCGAACTTGCCCTCAGGCAGCACGGCCGTTCGGCAAGAGGGCAGTGTTGGCCGCAAACTGGTTACTTATGAAGTTGAAACTCACAACGGTCAGGAAGTCAGCCGAAAGGTATTGCAAGAAGTCGTCGCAACCGAGCCGGTTAAGCGTATTGTGGTGCGCGGAACCAAAGTTTCTCTAACCGGCAGTAAGGGCGACTGGCTGGCCGGCTCGCATATAAGCTCAAATGATTACTCAGATGCTGATTACGTAATTTCTCATGAATCGGGCTGGCGGCCGGGCGCAGTCAGCGCCAACCGTTGCTATGGTCTTGGCCAGTCGTGCAGTAGCACTCTATCAAATGCTTGTCCTGATTGGGCTAATGATCCTGTCTGCCAGCTCAATTTCTTTGATAGTTATGCAAAAAGTCGGTATGGTGGCTGGGGCGGAGCTGCCAATTTCTGGACAGCTAATCATTGGTGGTAACATGAAAGATTTGCCTATAGCTAAGAAATCTCTAGGGCAGCACTGGCTTAGCGATGAAACTACGCTGGAATCAATATGTAAAGCAGCTCAACTGGACAGTAGCGATACAGTTCTGGAAATCGGGCCGGGCGGCGGTACGCTCACAGCGCATTTGACTAAGCGAGCCGGGCAGGTGGTTGCGGTAGAACTTGATAGGCAACTTGCGTCAAATCTAGCTGGGAACAAAACCGAAAATCTGCAGGTGGTGCAAGGTGATATTTTAAAGTTTGATCTTACGACGATGCCGGCTGTCTATAAGGTGGTTGCCAACATACCTTACTATCTGACAGGTAAATTGTTACGTGTTTTGTCGGAGTCGACAAATCCGCCAGAACTGGTCGTCCTCTTGATTCAAAAGGAAGTAGCCGTGAGAATAGCGGCTAAACCCGGAGACATGTCACTCTTATCCGTCGTAACCCAATACTACTGGGCAGTAAAGCTAGGCGAGGTTGTACCAGCTCGGCTATTTACGCCGCCGCCGAAAGTTGATTCACAGATCCTGATCTTAAAACGCCGTTTTCCAGCCCTTTTTCCGGAAGTGCAGCCAAACCAATTCTTCAGACTGGTAAAAGCCGGCTTTGCAGCGCGCCGAAAAACACTTCTCAACTCCTTAAGTTCAGCATTAAAAATAGGGAAGGCCGAAACGACTGCTCTATTGGAAACGGTTCAGATTGATCCCCAAACCCGCCCGCAGGAATTATCACTGGAAAAGTGGCATGAACTTTACAAAAGGGCAGTTGCTTTTCTTTGAACTACCCTGCCCTTGTGGAAAAACACTTGATTTGTTAATACTTAACGAGTAAAGTATGGATAATTATTATGCAAACTATGCGACCAACTAATAATATCGGTTATCTTTTGCAGCATTTGTCCTCTACCCTGGCTCGTCAGTCAGATCAGGTCTTACAGGAACGTTTGGGTATTGGTTTTTCACAGTTTAAAATTCTGATGGTGCTGCAGAGGAACCCAAGTATTCAGCAACGCCAAATTGCTGATGCTCTTGGCCAAACCGAGGCCAGCATAAGCCGTCAGATAAGACTTCTTCATGAACAAAGCCTACTGACCAGTCGGGTGAGTGAACGGAACCGCCGCGAACATATAACTGTATTAACTGAGAAAGGCGAACGTTTTACGAGTGAAGCCCTCAATATTCTTAATACTTATCATGGACCAATGTTTGATAAACTAAGCGAGAAACAACGAGAACAACTAGTCGAAGCCTTGATGCTGATGCATCAGGAAGTCTGCCGCGCTGATAAACCGGGCGCTTGTGATCACCCGTTTAATGTCTAGCCAGAAAGGAAAAATAGTGGAAGAATCAAGATCAAGATTAGAAGGCAAAGCTCTGCCAATCGTCTTACTGACTATATTCCTGGACGTGCTTGGTGTTGGTATTTTGTTCCCAGTACTACCTCAACTTATCTTCAGAATATTCATACCAGCCGGTTTTTCCTACAATGAATCTTTGATTTTACTGGGTTGGCTTACTGCCATCTTTCCACTTATGCAATTTTTTGCCACGCCAATTCTCGGCCAATTATCTGATCGCTTTGGCCGTAAAAAAGTTCTAGCGTTTAGTATCGCCGGCACAGCAATCGGCTACATTATTTTTGCATTGGGCATTGTGACCAAGAACATACCGATTATCTTTCTAGGAAGAGCTATAGATGGTATTACCGGCGGTAATATTAGTGTTGCCCGCGCCGTAATAGCAGATGTAAGTGCCCCTGAACACCGCACGCGAAACTTTGGATTGATGGGAGCTTGTTTTGGCTTTGGCTTTGTAATGGGTCCGTATATTGGCGCGCGTCTGGCAAGTCCCGGTGTGGGCTTTTTCGGATTGTTTAATACGCCGCATTGGTTCGATTCTGCCACACCGTTTTGGTTCGCGGCTATTTTGAGTACTGTAAATATGCTGCTGGTGCTGATGGTTCTCCCAGAAACTCACAAGCACATTACGCATGGTCTTAAAGTCGCTTGGAATAAATCTTTCGTAAATATTCGCAAAGCGGCTAGTTCACCGGCACTGCGCGTAATCTTTGCCTCGGAATTTCTCTTTTGGGGCGGATTTACCTTCTTTACGACCTTTTTCCAGATACTGCTGATTAAAAAACTGGGCTTTAGGACCAACAATATCGGTGACTTTTTTGCCTACATCGGTATTTGGATAGCCATAACACAGGGTGGCATTACGGCCATACTGGCCAAGAAGTTTAAAAACCACCAGGTGCTAAGGGTCAGCTTTCTTGGCTTGAGCGCGGCGTTGTTTCTTCAGTTACTTCCCCACAACGCGACCCAGCTATTGCTGGTGGCACCGTTCATTGCCATATTTGTCGGTCTGAGTCTGGCTAACGCTTCGGCTCTCGTAAGCCTTTCGGCGGATCGCACAATTCAAGGGGAGGTTTTAGGCATTGAAGCAAGTGTGCAGGCTTTAGCGCAAGCAATACCGGCAATCATAGCCGGTTACATCGCAACGCTTGGCGTGAACGTGCCTGTGATTGTAGCCGGTTGTGTGGTTGGCGCCGGCGGCATAATCTTCAATCTGTTCTACCATCCGCCAAAACAGGTCTTACACCAAGAAGAGACCGACGAAGCCGCCGCAGTTATGGCCTAGACCTAACCGGTTTGTTTATAACAGGTTAGGGTAGACATAAGCATTATAAACATGGTATAATATTAATTACGGGGCTGAATTTTAAGCTCGACGTTGGACTTTAACGGTTAGATCAGCAGGTCGCTTGTCAGCGTTATAGGCAAAACCAAGTAATTGTAAAACTACTTGATCGCGTAACTAGCAAGCTTGCCAGTGTTTTTACACTGCCTAAGCTTACCCTAGCTTTCGCACCAGCTTCAGCTTAACTGCTTGAAGCCGCGCCTAGCTTGACGCCAGATATTCCTAGTGCGTGTCATATTATCTGGATGCACCAAGTATTTGATTCGACACCTGGTTAAGATTTAGAATCAACCTGTAAGGTTTTTTTGGTCATTTCGATGCCTTGCAGTAATTAAATGACCTATGCCTGTAGAAGACTAACTATTAAACCTTCGGACGCGGAGGCAGTATCCGCCAGCTCCACCAAAAACGCATCTCGTAAGAGGTGCTTTTTTGTTTAGCGTGTAGCGTCCGCACACATCTATATGGTATTAGGATTCGGGAACATCTGGAAAGTCTTCATGCATGGTACGGTTTAGCGCCAGCTCCGATAGAGTAAATGCCAACGCATGTACCCCGATGTGGATACCGTACGTAACGGTTTCTGACATTCCTTTTGGCAATTCTGAAAGTAATAAGTCCACGAGCGCGCCATACCCTGGAAAGTTGGTATACAGCGCTTTCTGCATGTCTAGTAGAGCGGTCTCATCGGCAGCTTTGTTCATTACCCATCCAACTTGTTCACCGATGTCCCCAGCCTGTAAACCGGCTAACTCATCACGTAAAGTCATAAGAAAAAGATATTAACATAAATGTGGAGTTTAGTCAATAAGAGAGCAATACTTAAGTCTTTGTAAGCTTGCACCACATGAAGACTCTATCTTTTATTACAGGCTTTTGTGTTGACTAAATACAGTTATCGTGCTAATGTATAAGTCATTGTTTTGATGAATCCGGGTTTATAGATTACTTACTCGATTTCATTATCGACAAGTAATAACATCTATAAACGACAGGATTCTTTTTAATGTCTTACGTATATAAATCCAGCAACCATAAGCCACGCCAGAATAACCGTGGTCCGCGCCGCGGCCAATACATAGATCCGGCACGATTTGTGCGCGCCGCTACGCCAACCCCAGCTGCTGACTACACACCGGCTAATACTTTCAGTAACTTTCGGATCGCCCAGTTGCTAAAAGTAAACCTGCATAACAAAGGTTATAAGGTACCGACGCCCATACAGGACCAGACCATCGCAATGGCTCTGGAAGGCAAGGACATCATCGGTCTTGCTGACACGGGTACCGGTAAAACTGCCGCTTTTGCAATTCCGGTATTGAACCAATTAATGGAAATGCGAGGCCATAAGGCCTTAATAATTGCACCGACCCGAGAGCTGGCCCAGCAAATCCAGGCCGAATTCAGCTGGATGGCAGGCGGCAGCGGTATTAACAGCGCTGTACTAATTGGCGGCAGCCCGATGAATCCGCAGTTGCGCGACCTGCGCAATAATCCACGCATTGTCGTGGGCACACCGGGACGAATTAAAGACCATATTGAGCGTCGCACACTTAAGCTCGACACATTTAATATCGTGGTACTGGACGAAGTTGATCGCATGCTGGACATGGGCTTTGTGAATGACGTGCGCAAAATCCTGAGCCAGGTCAACGAAAACCGCCAGTCGTACTTTTTCTCTGCTACTCTGGATGCTCGAGTCCAAGACCTTATTCAAACTTTTTCGAAAGACCCGGTCACAGTATCAATCAAGAGTGGCGAATCAAGTGAGAACGTTCACCAGGACGTGATACGCTACCAGACGCCCTACCAAAAACTTGATAAATTACAAGATATATTGATTAAAGGCGATGCTAAAAAAATTCTGGTCTTTGACGAAACTCGAAGAAGCGTGGAACGGCTCAGCAAAGAGCTGGCTGCCCGAGGGTTTAAGGCTGACGCTATACACGGTGGCAAAAGCCAGGGTCAACGCCAGCGTGCTCTCAAAAGCTTTAAAAATGATGAAATCAGCATTCTGGTAGCCACTGACGTGGCTGCCCGTGGTATTGATATCGCTGACATCTCACATGTCATCAACTATTCACTGCCGATGTCGTACGCCGATTATGTGCACCGCATAGGCCGGGCTGGCCGGGCTGGGCAGATTGGCCATGCCTTAACGTTCATAGCTGAGTAGAGATATGAAACAAGACCCCACCAAAATCAGGAATATCGCTATCATTGCCCACGTCGACCATGGAAAAACTACCCTGGTTGATGGTCTATTAAAACAGTCGCAGACTTTCCGTGGCAACCAGGCCGAAATGAGCCAGGAACTGATTATGGACAGCGGTGATCAAGAGCGCGAACGCGGTATTACAATCACCGCCAAAGTTACGGCCGTACAGCAGGGAGACTACCGGATTAACATAATAGATACGCCAGGGCACGCCGACTTTTCAGGTGAGGTTGAACGCACACTCAATATGGCCGACGGCTGTTTGTTAATCGTTGACGCTCAGGAAGGCCCAATGCCTCAAACCAAGTTTGTGCTAAGCAAGGCACTGGCTTATGAGCTCAAGCCCATCGTTATAATCAATAAAATTGATAAACCGGCGGCCAGAATTAAAGAAGTCGAAAACGAGATAGCCGATCTTTTTCTGGAACTGGCTGTGCACGAAGACCAGCTGCACTATCCCACTTACTACGCTGTAGCACGTACCGGAAAAGCCTGGGACAGCACACCTCCAAACGCTGAAGTTGATGCCGACCTGGCGGTTATTTTTGACGCTGTTATTGAGCACGTTCCAGCCCCTAAAGTTGAAAAGGACAAACCATTCCAAATGTTGGTGACGGCACTAGCGTGGGATAGTTTTAAAGGCAAGTACGCTATTGGTCGGATAAGCCGCGGCGCTGTAAAACCAGGCGACAACATCGTGTTATGCAAAAAAGACGGTACCCAGGCCAAGGCCAAGATTGATCTTGTACTGATGAGCCATGGCCTCAATAAATTTGAGGTAGATGAGGGCGTGGCTGGTGATATTGTCCAGCTTACAGGAGTGAATGAAGCCCAGATTGGCGAGACGATTGCGGATGAAATAAATCCTGAAGCTCTGCCGGTGCTGGAGGTAGA
>CAZILM010000015.1:6843-15095 GCA_964540115.1 uncultured Candidatus Saccharibacteria bacterium
GCGAGACGATTGCGGATGAAATAAATCCTGAAGCTCTGCCGGTGCTGGAGGTAGAGGCACCAACCCTTAAAATTTATCTGGGCCCGAACACCTCGCCGTTTAAAGGCACAGAAGGTGAGTTCACGACCAGCCGGCAGATTAGCGAGCGCTTGCAGAGGGAACTGGAGACCAATGTTGGTTTGCGCGTAGAAGATGAAGGCATTGGTTTTAACGTATCCGGGCGTGGTGAACTGCACCTGAGTGTATTAATAGAATCAATGCGTCGCGAAGGGTATGAGTTTGAAGTTGGCCGTCCTCAAGTGGTCACCAAACAAGAAAATGGCAAGTCGCTAGAGCCAGTTGAAGAACTTATCATAGAAGTCCCTGCCGAACATGTAGGTGCCATCCAGATGGAACTTGGCACACGGCGCGCTACCCTTAAAGAACAATTTGCCAGCCCGAAAGGTCTGACCAAACTAGTCTACGAACTACCAACCCGGGCTTTGCTGGGGTTGCGTAGTATATTAATGACCAGCACCAAGGGCACCGTAATTATGAATACGCTCATGGTAGGCTATGCGCCTCTTGGCGCTGCTCTGCAACAACTTCGTAATGGCGTCATAATTTCGTTTGAAGCCGGTGTCACCACACCATACGCCCTACAGATGGCTGAAGCACGAGGAATTGTATTTGCCGGCCCGGCTGAAAAAGTTTACGCCGGGCAGATAGTCGGGCTTAACAAACGCCAGGACGATATCGAAATGAATGTTTGCAAGGCTAAGCACCTGACGAATATGCGCAGTAGTTCTAGTGACGGTGTCGTGCAATTGACACCGGCAACAATTTTTAGCCTCGAAGAATGCCTGGACTTTATAGAAAATGATGAACTTTTAGAAGTAACGCCAAAATCTTTGCGCCTGCGTAAACGCGAGCTGGATCCCAACAAAAGAAAACGTCTCCAGAAGTAACAGGCCGGGTGCTCGGCGACCAGCTATATCGAACCAGTAGTATGAGTCAATTCTCTAAACATTCATACCAAATTTATGGTATAGTATACAACTTATGAAGTTTTTACCAGACTATAAGGAGACTGCAGAATCTCATCATCAAGCTGTTGCACAAACGCCAACACCAACCGATGATCTCAATCGGCTATTCGAAGAATATATGCGGGGTGACTCACATACAATCACAGCTGCTGAGATTCCATCTATAAATTGGGACTCGGACTATGTCACGGTTCCGGGGTTAAACTGGGATCACAAATATGGCGATGAATCTCCGTTGTTTCCTGATGAACCGCTGGATCAGAATGTAGTTGCTACCTGGTGGTCTGAAACACCTGAGGACAATACTCCAGTATATGAACCGGTAAACTCCAGCGAGCCAGATCCGTTGAGGAAAGCATTTAAGCGCCATCTTCATAGACATAACTTGTGGCAGGAGATTAAAGCAAAGGTTATACCTGGTAGTGCACATTTCAGATATGACACTGAGGAGCGTTTCGAAGCTTTTAAGCGGCGTAAAGAAGCCAAACCACAGGGTGTCATTAGGCGCTTGGGCAATACGGTATTGGGCATGGCTGAAAAAGCGCCTTCAACAGCCCGACAGAAAATAGGCAATTTTGTACTGCGTGCGTCACATGAAGTAAACCAGCGGACCAATGAACTATTAGAACGAAAAGAAGTTCGCAATAGTATCGTTATTGGCACGTTGGCCGTGATGGCTGTTACGGTTGCTTCAAACTTCCTTGAACAAAAAGGCGTCTCAACTGCCAGCCTTATTCCGCATGCGGGTTCTAAGGGCGGGGCGTCCGGAGCCAGCAATGCTCTGCATTTTTTGCCCAACAAGGGCGCAGACCATCACGTTACTAACTATGTGTCCCATTTGCCGCATTCCACATTTGAGGCGCCGCCTATACACTTTGAGATTCATGCAGGCGGCAACTTGTCGCAATCGGTTCATGCAACCCTGGCTAACATGGGCGTCAAAGACCCAGCCGGTTCGACAGTAAGAGTAGTTAATTATCTACAATTCCAACAGGGTAATTCGCTTAATCTGGTGCATGGCGGCGACACTTTTAGCTTGTCCTCAAACGCCTTTCAGAAATTGATAAACTAGCCCACTGCTTTGCTATCATTAGTAGATGGCTATTTATGAAGATTTCGAAAAACTTGATGTACGTGTCGGTAAAATTATTGAAGTAGAAGATTTCCCTGAAGCGCACAATCCATCCTATAAACTTAAAATTAATTTTGGCGATAAGATTGGCATAAAAAAATCTTGCGCACAATTACCGGCAAATTATTCCAAATCAGAACTTAAGAATAAACTGGTACTGGCGGTTGTAAATTTTCCACCGCGCCAAATAGGTCCGGCCGTTTCGGAGGTACTTACACTGGGTCTACCCGACGGACAGGGAAATTGTAAATTGATAGAACCGGACGGCAATGTACCGCTAGGCGGTCGACTATACTAGTAGTGTAAAATAGAAGACTTAAGCAGGAGGTTTTCATGAACAAGACAGGTGTTATAGCAATTGTGGTGGTAGTACTGCTCCTAATCGGGGGCGGTGTTGCGCTCACCAAAAAATCGGATAAAAATACTCCCGCGTCAACCACTCCCTCGTCGCAGACTTCCAGTGTTCCGCCCACGCCTGATGATCAGAACAGCCAGTCAAGTACAAGCGGAAATGATCCGCAATCCGCCAGTACTATAACGTATACCAATGACGGCTATAGCCCGGCAACGTTGACAGTTAAAGCCGGCTCGCAGGTTACTATCAAGAACGACTCTTCCCAACCGATTCAATTTGATTCTGATCCACACCCGGAGCATACCGAAGATCCGGAATTGAACATTGGCGTCATAAGTCCAGGTAGCAGCAAGACTATAACGGTAACTAAAACCGGCTCGCACGGTTACCACAACCATCTGAATCCTGACAAAACAGGAACCCTGATAGTCCAATAGCGGGGCGAGTAAAAACTCAATTCTGGCACTGTTAAAAAAATAACAGTACCCTTTCTCGAAATGCATAATAATACGTTGGTATATTTGTAAGCTCATTATGAAAGGAGTACTCCACGTGAATAAATATGGAAAGAAAGCCCAGGACGAAGTCCACAAGATGCTCCACGAACATAAACATCAGGGGAAGTTTAAAAATCGCAAACAAGCTATAGCCGTGGGTCTGAGTAAAGCCCGGCGGGCCGGTGGTAAAGTACCGCGCGATTCCTAGGCTCAATGCAGATGTAACTGACGGTGGCGCATAGCTTTTAGCAGGGCGTTTAATGTTCGGGAAAAACCGGGCAAGCCACCCTTGTATATAATGTAACGACTGCGCCACTTTGGCTCATATTTAGCCTTGAAACGCCTTAGGCCTTGAAAAGAATAGAACCGGTTGCCATTGGCATACACAAATCGCAACACATTGCTGAGCGCCCCGCTATTTTGTTCGTTGCCATCGAGGCCGGAAAGCGGGCAGAGACCTAAATTAAGACGCTTATAACCTTGTTCGTTCAAGTAATCTATGCAATACATAAGTAAAAAATCGTTTATATTGCCCGGACTATTACGGCTGTGACGCAGCAAGTCAAAATTTGCTTCAGCCGGATCAAAAACGGGCAGGATATTAAGGAACGCCTGGATAGTAGATGAATCGTTACGTGCTACTACTACTGGGCACTGCTGCATATATTCAGATGAATAGTATCCCAACATAAAACCGCGTTCACTTCTACCGGGAACTGCTAGCCAGTCATTGGAAATTTCTTCTAATCTTTTTAATGTGTCTTTACTGTGTGGTGGTTTCAACACTTCGCAACTATATCTGTGCTCTTCAAATTTTCTATTGATATGCCGGAAGTATTTATTTGGTCTAAGTTTGCTATTGAAGTGGGCAATATCCACAACTGCCTCTTCGCCAATTTTTTGGTTTTCAAAGCCGGCATCTTTATATATAGCCGGTGTCGATTCTGTGTGTATAAAAGCCGGCTCCCAATCGTTAGTGCGACAATATTCACCGAAATTTTCTATAAGATTTCTAAAAGAGTCGTGTTGTCCGGCCGGCCCGCCAACACATAGAGCTGTGCCTCGAATGGTACGGTAGGCCAAACCAGCACT
Organism: uncultured Candidatus Saccharibacteria bacterium; assembly: GCA_964540115.1. GTDB lineage: Bacteria > Patescibacteriota > Saccharimonadia > Saccharimonadales > CAYVSP01 > CAZILM01. The sequence goes on from CAZILM010000015.1 coordinate 10,948, forward strand.
ACGAGATGAATTAAAATAATAAGCCTTATCTTTTGGCCACAGCTTAAAAAAATCTTCACTGCTGGCCGGGTGTTTATTTAGCAGTTGCCGCATTTCTTCGTAGTCATGCTCCTGGCTGCTCAGACGGAAACGTATCGGTGAAAAAAAGGAAGCAGCAACGTAGAATAAAGCCCCTAGTCCTACATAACCGAGCGAATCTAAAAACAGTTTTGCCCGGTGGGTATAGGGCGTTGCCTGAGTTTCTGTCGTTAACCCGAATTGGTCGACCACGTAATGTGCACTGGCAGTTACGGAGATTTCTCTATGGAAATCATGCTGATCCATAAGCTGAAAACCAATAACCCCGTAAAAAAAAGCGACTAAGAGTATGAGTAGCGCCCGCCGGGCCGCAATGGCCGAATTGCGTACTTCACTTCTAACCGTAAATAGATGGCGATAAACAATTAATGCCGTCAAAGCCAAAACCGGCACCAGGAGATTGAGAATTAAAGGTAGCAGCCGCATCGGCGTGTTAGGCAAGTCAAACACAAAATGCCTTATGTTTCGAACTACTATGTAGCCATAAACTGGCAGCGCCACTAACCAGGCTGAGCGCTTGCCGCGCCTGAGTAAGCCGGCAAGGTAAATAAATGTGAGACCGGTTAACAGGGTCAACTGAGTATCCGTACCCACCAAAGGCACTTGTGGGTAGTGTGATTGCGAGAATAAGATGCTCGCAATCACTAAGAATCCCGATAGCAACACGCTTGCGGCCACAAAACGCAGCGGCCAAACCGCGGAAGCAGTAGTTTGTCTTTTAAACGTTGCCCGCATTGATTAGCGCTATTATACAGCCATAATCTTTGTTGACTAGGCGCCAGAGTTCACCTAGTCTGAGACGTATATGCTTAATAAGACACTTCAGATCTTCCGGGGCTTGCTTCACCCGCATGGCGAATTGCATCCTTCCGATGTGCAGCCCGCACGAGACTACATACACGGCTATTGGCAAAAACTGATACGCTTTCACCCTGAGGACGACCAAACCCTGCTGGGCTTGCCAAAACCATACCTTGTGCCTGCTTATGAAGCAGGGCATGAGTTCGATTTTAACGAACTCTATTACTGGGACAGTTATTTTATGGTGCAGGGCATGCTCGACGAAGATCACAAAGAACTTGTGATGGGCGTGCTGGAAGATTTGCTGGCAATTTTTAGACGTTTCAAGGTAATCCCAAATGCCTCGCGAACCTACCTTACCGGCCATTCGCAGCCACCTCTACTGACCAGTTTTATATGGGATGTTTATGATGCATATAAACCCGGCAAGGCTTGGCTCAAAGAGGCAATTGAAGTCGCTGAAGCGGAGTATCAGATTGTTTGGATGGGCACCAATAAACCCAACGCCCGACAGGTCCATAAAGGTTTAAGCCGGTACTATGACTTCAACTATTTAAATGACTTGGCTGAAACCGAAAGTGGTTGGGATATGACGCCTAGGTTTAATCGCAAATGCCTGGATTACCTGGCGGTAGATTTAAACGCCCTGCTCTATAAATACGAAACAGACTTTGCCCGTTTTTATAGGCTCATGAAAGATAAACGAACTGCCAGTAAATGGGAAGTGGCCGCTAAGCATCGTAAAGCAAATGTGGATGAACTTATGTGGAGTAGTACCAAGAGCTGGTACTACGATTACAATTTCGCTAAACGAAAACGTGGCTCAGTGACCTCGCTGGCCGGTTTTTTCCCTGTCTGGGCGGGTATGGTTGACGACAAAAGAGCAAAAGAGATGACCAAAACGCTACATAGATTTGAAAACAGGGGTGGATTAACAACAACCGATAGTCAGCAACTCAGCCAGTTTGTGCCTGGTGCTTTCCCAACCCAGTGGGCCTACCCGAACGGTTGGGCGCCGCTGCATTTTATTGTCGTGAAGGGTTTGCAGAGTTACGGTCACAACGCTGAAGCGCAGCGGATTGCTACCAAGTGGTTACGAACTAACTTGAACTGGTTTAACGCGCACCATGTTTTTCTAGAAAAATATAATGTTGTAAATCCCCAGGAGCCGCCGGCCAAAGGACTTTATCCTTCACAGACGGGGTTTGGCTGGACTAACGCCGTTTTCGAGCGCTTCTGCCGCGAATACATTGACGGCTAATCTGTCGCCGTCCTGCTTTCTGGCGCAGCCAGAAACGCTGCCGGCTCTTGTTGCATTGCGTTGTCAAAATTTCCGGTGCTCATTCTCGGTATTTCAATACAGTTCATTCCGCTCCTCAATTTTTCCTAGCACTGCACTCAAGCAGACTAGTCTCAATGCATTAGCGAAAAACTGCTAAGTTGTTGTTTTGGCTAAAGGTAGGGAAATGGTGAAGGTGCTTCCCTTGCCCTGTTGGCTGGCGGCGGTTATGTCACCGCCGAAATCACGCACGAGAAGACGGGAAATATACAAGCCAATGCCGGTGCCTTCATAGTTGTATTCCATAACACTGGTGCCTCGGTGAAATTTAGTGAATAGCTTGGGAATTTCTTCAGGCGATATGCCGATGCCGGTATCGATTACTTTGATGAGTGCGTTTGAGCCGCTGACACTTAACTCGAGGCTGATCTGGCCAGGAGACTTGGTAAACTTCAGGGCGTTATCGAGCAAATTCATAACGGCAACCTGCAAATGATGCTTTGAAGCCTGAGCTTTAACCATAGATGACGGCGCTTTGTAAGTGAAGTTCAAATTTTGTTGAGAGGCCAGCAGCTTGGCTTTCGTTGCAATTTCATTTGCCAAAGCCAGTAAATCTACTGATTCGGCTGTGCCGGTTAGCTTACGGCCAGCTTCCAGTTCAGATATGGTTAGGATATCTTCGGCCAGGTTACTTAGTTTCGCACTATTAACAAAAATAGTATCTACCATTTTGCTTATGTTTGCCGGCAGCTGCATAACTTTGAGTGTCTCCAGAAAACCGTTAATAACCGTCAAAGGTGTACGCAAATTATGGGAAGTAATTGTCATAAACTCACTTTTGAGTTTGTCGACTTCTTGTAACTTGGCGATGTCAGCTTTGAGCGAATCGGCCATCCTGTTAACTGATTGAGCCAAGTCGCCAATTTCATCGTGGCGCTCCTCCGGTATTTCGACATCAAGATTACCGGCGCTGATGGCTAAGGCGGCTTGGCTGACCCGTCGAACTGGCTTGAGAAACAATTGGTTCATAGCAACGAAAAGTACACTGCCCACCAGCAACAAAGCAAATAATGCAAAACCAATGATAGCCATGACACCCTTACGAATGCTTTGCTGAATTTCGGCATTAGAAATTGTATACAAGACACCATACTGGTGAGCACCGGTATCTTCAATAAAGGGTTGCAAGACAGCCGTAAGTTCGCCTTGGCTGCCATAAATATATTGGCGTTCAAAACCGGAGGCCTGTTGAGCGGTTATATTAACAATCGGTTGCGGGTGCTGCATATACTGCGTTTTACCATTGAGGTCATACACGGCAATGTTAGTAACAGTGTTATTTAAACGACTAAACTGCTCGACCTGCTGATCAATTCGAACCGTGCCTGAATCTTTGTAGATCATGAAGGTTTTACCGATAGGTTGAGTGGCTAGTTCAGCGAATGAGGTGGCCTCATTGGTCAAGCTTCTACGTAGCGAGTGGACTGTGTTCTGTACGAATACAAGAGCTAGACCGCTAAAAATTACCAGTAGCAAACCGCCAAACAGTAAGAGAACTTTAGTGCGAATATCGAAACGTAGCCGATGCATGGCTAGTCCGAATAGGCGTTCCAGAGATAGGCGCCTAGACCGGAGATCAAGGTACCAGTATCAAGTTGTATATTGTTGCGGACAAGGTCAATCTCTTCTCGGTCATACATAGGCACCAGTAACACGTTGTCCATTATCTTGTTTGAAATTGTTTTCAGAATTTCTAATCGTTTAGCAGGATCAAACTCACTAGCGGCTTGTTTCATGAGCGCATCAATCTCTGGGTTAGTGTAGTTGGCTGGCACAAGGGCGCTGGTCAGAATATCCGAAGCATCAAAGAAAACGGTCTGAAGGCCATCAGCATAGAAAGCGAGCTGGCCGGCCGCCTGCTTATCATAATAGGCAGAGGCATCGGAATATGATTCTGGCTTAACTGTTATGCCAATCTCAGCAAGGTTAC
>CAZILM010000016.1:0-14906 GCA_964540115.1 uncultured Candidatus Saccharibacteria bacterium
CAAAATTTTCTTTGTCGAACGTTTCAATCCGCCATTTGTAATAATCAATCAAAATGTTGCGGTAAGCGCACAGGCCGGAAACTTGGTCGGCGTCCCAATGCACAGCAAAACCATCGGCGCGAACTTTCCACCAATTTGTGTCGTAGTAAAATGTGTCTTTATCGGCTGGCGTAAAGTCAAAATGCTCTGGCGGGTAGAGGACGTCATGCTCGGCCATAAAGACCACGTCGGTGTCCAGTTTTTCCAAACCTTTGAGAATTTGCTTGAACATAGTCAGGTAGCCTTTCGGCTCACGTGTTACAACATTTATCCCCATGTTATCCATAGGTTTTCTAGATGACGAGACTAGCGTCATATTTTTATCATGAGCTATGTTGCGGATAACTGACTGGACCTTTTTGGCAAGCTTAATAGGCAGTTCGTTGTCGGTAAAATAAAGTACGCCTTTACTGGGCGAGCCGTCTTTGGGCGGCGCAGTTTGTTTAGCGTCTGGCTGCTGGGTATCTTCCCAGTCGGGCACCGGACCAAACTTGTTTAACAGCCAGTTTAAATCGTGTTTAGCCTGCGGCCAGTTATTGCCCAGCCAGAGCTTCCGGGAGTACTCACGGGCATGTTCAACCTGCTTTTGGGACTGTGGATAAGGAAAGCCAAAGTCACCGCCCTGTGTCCGGAACATATGAGCGTACCAGGTCTTTTGATTAACCATTACCTGGCCACCCGAAAGCCATGTCTTTAATGCCACCTCCACGCCTTGCTGTCCCCAGCTACCGTGTTTTTCATCGCAAATGTTCAGCTCCCAGTATTTATCGCGAGTTAACATAAAGAACGAGCCCTGCAGGCTCATGCTGGGCGTGATATCACCTTTACCCTCGGGGCGTCTTTTAAACTCATTAAAGTACTGAAAGTGCATAGTTTTATCAAAACGGTACGACGTGCTCTGCGGGCTGGGCTTGGCGAACCAAACAATGTCGCGCTCAGTTGGCTCACCGCATTCCTTACAAGGTCCTGACGGCCCCTGGTAGCGCCGGTGGCCATTTTTACAGACCCAATCAAAGGCGTGCAGGTTGCGCATGGTTGGCACCATGGTCCAGTTGTCGTGGCCTTTCATGGCGTCCATCAGCTTGACGTCAAAGCCTTCATCAAACGCGCAGTGGGCGTCACACTTAATAACGTATTTAGCCTTGGACAGACGGCACAGCTTATTGGTCATAGCCCTTTGTCCAATGGACTCTGAAACATAGACAATTTTGACGTCGGGATGATCATGAATACCGGGCTCGGCCCAGGCACCATCCAGACCAACCAGAATCTCGGTTTTACCGCGCCGGTTTTTAAGAATATCCAGCACAGTATTGCTGATAAACATTTCGTTACGGGCGGGTATTAGGATGCTGAGGTCGTAGGTGCTCATTGCTTATACTCCTTAAGGATATCTTCGGCTCGGCCCCAATGGGGAATTTCCAGGGCTCTGAACTCACCCAAGCGTTTGCGAGTGCCCAGGCCTTCAAAAGATAGCTCTTCTTTATGTGAAAAAACAATGTTGGGTGGGTTGGAATAAAAAACTGTGGTCTCTCTCACGGTTACGCCCAGCTGGCGCTCATATTTGCCAGGCTCCGCCCACAAATCTTTGGTGTGCTGACCAGATGGTTCCGGGTACTTAGCAAAGCGTTCTTCCATAGCTTCAATGAACAAATCGCGCTCACAGATTAGGCTGTTTAGATTGCGTCTAACGGTGCCTTTATGGGTAAACATTGGCGGATCTTGCCAGGTAAAGATACTCCAAGCCCCTAAATTGTAAGCGAACTTACCCTCTGCTGGACGATGCTTAAAGTGCTCGGCTGAATAAAGTACATCATCCTCGGCTAGAGCTATGTATTTGGTTTTGGCGGCCTTGGCTCCAGCCAACGCCTGGCGGTAGATATTAAAGTGGGTACGAGGTGAATCCATAACGATATTTTGACCAAAGTTCATCGGTTTTTTAGACACACTGATTAGCGGCAAATCACCAATGGCTTTTAACAGTTGCCTTTGAGTGTTATTAGCGAAGTAATCACTAATGTTGTTCGCGGTATAGTAAACAACGCTTAGGTCTGACATGTTTTCATAAACTCCTGCCAAATTTTAAGTTTTCCGCTATAGATTTTGAAATAGGGGTGGCTTTCGTCACCCTGCCAGAAGGTTTCATTTAGCTCAATGCCGGGGGCTTCGTTCTTGAGATTAGCGAAGACATTAGAAGCCCTCTGGTGATTAACCCGGGCATAACCCGAAACGGCTGCCCAGCCGTGCTTGTCAATTTCACGCTTGGACAAGATGCCGGCAAAGATGTCATCGAACCGGTTTACACCCAAGGCCCATGGAGCATGGTAGATATAGGGTAGCATTTTGCGTTTAAAGGCCAAGTTCATGCTGCACATTGGGTAATAAACGCCTTTGGGGATGGGGCCTGTATAGAACTCCACCGGCCCGTTGCCATTAACTAGTTGAGTGGGAGCGTCGCGGTCAGCCACGCCTTCCCAAACCCCGTGCGATAAAACGACCTCGGCTTCTTCACGGATAGCATAGGGGAAGCCGCGCATGTATTCCGAAGCGGTCGACAGCCAGCTAATTGGCACGCGCTTGGAAAGAGCATCGATATGATCCTGGATGGGGTCGCCAAGCGGGACTTCGTCGTCGTCCAGCGTTAAGATCATTTCAATGTCCGGCAAATACTTGGCAACGTAAGCAAAGCCCAAGTTACGTACCCCACCATTGAAATTCGAAATGCTGTCTGAGTATTTACCCATAACTTGGCGCAAAGTCATCTTCCTAACCGTTGGCACTTTGCCATCGTAGACCACCACCAGCTCGACATTATGTTTGTTAAACAGTGGCTGCCAGGCCTTCATAAAAATTTTCATAGACTCCGGGCGTATAGTTGGTATAACGATGGCGGTTTTCATCTTATGTCCCCTCTGTTTAGGTTATTTAACCGTCCACCCTCAAGTAGTCTATTCATTGTTTCGTCCATTCATAGTCTAACGGCATAAAATACGATCTGGTAGTTTTGGCAGCCTCTATGACTGGCTCCAGGGCAAGACGATAGCCCTCCATAAATTTATCATTCAGGAAGTCAGTTGAGACAACGTTCCCGATCCTCTGGTTATTCTGGCTGACTGCATTGACTGGGATGTCTATGAATTTTGCTTTTTCGAAGCCAATCATTAGCGGTTTATCTTGCCACCTTCTCATGCTGAATTCCAAAGAATGAGGACTACTAAATTCACTTGTTTCTAAAACCGGCAAAAGGTCCTTTTTCCGGAATATATGAGCGCTCGTGTTCCAGGGGTATCCCCAATCATGCCGATATTTTCTCCACTCCCACGTACCGTCATCAAATTCTGGTATAGAAACTTGTCTGTCCTTTAAAAAGTCATAGTCATAATTGCGGGACATGCGCAAATTCAAGCACATTATATCTTCGTTACTTTCAAACTTCCTAAACTCTGGGCAATCTTCGCTGAAACTGTCAATCATGACGTCATCGTCTGTTTCGAACAACAGGTAATCGTCCGTGATGCTCTCAATGACTTGCCGTCTGAAGTCACTTTCGGGCATAAACACAACATCGGGATATAATTTTTTTAGCTTTTCATAGGCCGCCTGGTACTCTGGATCGCAGGTATATAACACCCGTACACTCTTCTGTTTAACTTTAATATCCAGGCTGCGCAAAAGAAGCTCTAGCTGGCAGGCCCTATTTTTGCTAAAAATCAGGACTGTCAAATTCATGCTTTTGCCACCAGTAAGCCATGGTCAAAAAAGTATAAATAATCTAGTTCGGTACCCAAAAAACAGTTTAGTCCATCCTCGGGTGTTTCGGCGATTGGCTCGCGGTCGTTGAAGCTGGTGTTAACCAAGATTGGTACACCCGATAGCGACTCCCACTTAGTTAGAAAGTTATGGTACCAAGGGTTCAATTGTTTGTTGACGGTCTGCAGACGGCCGGTACCGTCGAAGTGAACCACCGCTGGAACTTTGTCTCTTAAACTTTCTTTAAACTTAACGGCAAAAGACATGTATGGGCTCAAGACTTCTTCTTCAAACCATTCACCAACTTTTTCCTCCAATATTGAGGGCGACAGTGGCCTAAACCACTGCCGGTGTTTAACCTTTTTATTTATAAGCTCTGTCATGTTGGCGTTTCTGGGGTCGGCCAAAATACTTCTATTACCCAGAGCTCGCCGGCCAGATTCAGAACCTCCACCAAAAACGGCCACGATTTTTTGGTCGAATATTTTGCGCAGTACGGCGCTGTCTTCGGCCAGCTCAACCCTAATCTTGCCCTTAAGAAGACGGCAGGCCGCCTCAACATCTTTTTTAGCGTAGGTTTTGCCTAAGTAGGGCGAAGCATTCTTAATTTCATTTTTTATTCTGGGATTGCCTAAAACATGGTGCCATAAATACCTGGCCGCGCCTAAGGCTAACCCTGCATCATAGGGTACCGGGTCACAGAACACATTTTTGATATTCGGAAACCACTGCTTTATTTTTCCAAGCATCACGCAGTTGAGAGACACCCCACCCGAAAAGCAAATGTTTTCATGGCCTGAGTCTTTGATATATTTCTCTACGTATTTACGAAACGTCTGCTCCGTGTATTGCTGCAGGGAAGCCGCTACATTGAATCTTTCTTGCTCGGATGACTTAGCAATGCGTCTCAACTGTGGCCAATTTTTGTCATATTCAGCAAACAACTCCGTATATTTGGGTTTGCCTAGGGTGGCCATGGCCATAACCGTGCCGGCTTGGTTACCATGTGGAAAGCCAGTAGATAAATGAAAGACGTGTTTAGTAGCGCGATTGTAAGTTTTGCCGATATTAATCTCTTTTTCGTCAAATATTTTGACTGGTTTAATTTCTCGATCCTTACCTTCGTGTATAGACAGGGCCGTTAGAAGATAGCCTTCCTCCCAGCCACCACCATCAACCGCAATCACCAGAGCCTCATTAAAATCGCTGGTGTAAAAGGCGTTGGCGGCATGCGACAGATGATGGCCAAACTCATAAAACCGCCCACCATTCTTTTTTATAATTTCTCTCATCTTATCGTCACTAGGCTGGTGGTTGAAATCGGCTCTAAATCGACCCTTGCGGCAGCCATAGTTTCCAAAGGCGAAGTATTTTATATCGTCATAGGCCTGGTGGCGCGACAAAAAGAATTTCAAACCATCACCCTGTTCCATTTTTTTCCTGGATATCCGCTCTTGCTCCTCGTGAATGGTGGGGATGCCATCTTCCAGGATGCAGTAGGCTATATCGTGGCCGGAGTGAAAGCCCACAATTTTTGTCTTTTCAGTCGGTTTCATCTAAGCCAATCTCCCACGCAGTACAACACCAAACTTGGGCAGGGCACTGTCAACAAAGTTAAAATCAAGTCGCGGCAGACCATACCATAAGTCCAAAAAGGCCGCGTACTCACGCTCCACAATCGTCCCTGGCAAATAAAGAAACTGATAGTCTAAAATATCCGGATTAGCGATGTACAAAGCAATACCGTCAAGCTCATTGGCGGCAATTTCATCAGCTTTCAAGTTTTTCAGTATAGCATTGGGCGCTTTGCTGAATTTGTCTTTGCCATTATTGAGCCAGGTAGTATATGGAGCTTTCGGGAGTACGTATTTCTTTTTCGTATTGCCGTCCGTTTTTTTTAATCCATCTAAAAAATTACGCATTCCAAGCAATTCGGCTTGGCGCTTCGGGCTGACTCGTGTTTCAACAATAAGCGGCGTATCAAATCTGCCTCGCCAAGCATCCGGTTGAGGCTCTAGCTTTGGCAGGGTTGCTATATATTCTTCTTGGGTTTTAAATTTTAGCTCTTTAGCAAAGAGACCAGCCAGATTTTGGGCTTGTCTACTCCACTCAGCCGCCAGTGGAATCCCGGGATAAACGTGCGCTTTCATCTGTGGTGGCTCACCAAACTTATATAACCCGACTTGTATATTGGCTCGTCCAAAGCTTTAACTTTTAGGTCGTGTTTCCAGAACAGCCAAGGCAGGACTATTTGGTCAACAGTAAAGTAGCGGCAACCGTAATACCACCAATCTTTAAGCATAGCCTGGACCTTGGGGGTGTTGCGGTAAACGAATACCGTGGAAGCATACAGTTTGTCGTCTTTGAAGTCTTCGTCAAGCATCATTTCGGCCAATTGTTCCTTGTGAAGGCCATTCTTATATCTGGCCGTAATATACGGTTTGCCTAGTTGCAAATGTTCCTCGATATGGTCGGTTTCCTGCTGGGCAGTACTGCGATTAGGATGGCTGAACAGGGCGATGTCGTTATCACCGAGTTGGTCAAGATACCACTGCAAACAATCATCACGCTTAAATGACACGGTGCCGTCCAGCCAAATATAAACGTCGTAGTCGGGGAACATTTGCCAGCCATGGGTTTTGGGAATGCGGTATTGCATTCTGGGCGTCAGCCCCATAATAGGCGGGAAATTTTCGTCGGTCCAGCGATGGAAAGTGAAGGGAACGGTCTGCTTAACTGGATCTTGCGGCGAATCAAAATCTCCCAGATTGGCCTGTAAAATAGCAACCCTCATCGCACAAACCACCAAGAGTAACCACCCTTAGTCTTTTCGGTGGTTACGTTTAATTTTCGATTATGCCATTTAACATACGTATCCACGGCATCTTTGACCGCCTCACCATAATCATGACCGGAAACAATACCGCCTCTTTTAACTTTCATGCTCCATTCAAGTATGTCCCTCATTATGTGATCGAATGAGTGGTTAGCGTCAATGTAGACAAAATCAAGTGAATCGTCAGCAAAACGCTTAACGGCATCCATGCTGAAGTCTTTAATAAGTTCACAATTATAAGGAGCCATGATTTGAACGGCTTGCTGGTACTTTCTTTCTCTAAAACCGTCGTACCTACTAGGATTTAGATCCCACATATCTATGCAGTAAAGATAAAGATTGGGGTTGTGTTTACACAACTCAGCCGAGTGGGAACCACTCATAACGCCGACTTCCGCGCCTTTAGTAAAGCCAAGTTCCCCAAAATATTTGTCTAAATCCTCGCGGGTTTTCATAGCAATATCATCCAATTTCGGTTGTGGTCTCTCGCCAGGCCGGGTAACTTTGGCCCCAAACCCCAGATAAACAGTGGCTTATCGTTGGCCTTGGCGTAACCGCGGACAGCGTCTTTGACCCGCCATTTCATATCCTGGCCCTTAAACCTGGGGTAGACAAAATCATCGCCGCAGATAATCCCGCCAGGATGTACCTTTTTAGCCCAAGCGTTCACGTCCTGGGTTACGTAGGGGTCGGTGTGGTTAGCGTCTATATAGACAAAGTCTAGTGACTCGTCGGCAAAACGTTTAACGGCGTCCATGCTGAACTCTTTGATAAACTCGCAATTAGGATAGCCAACCGTCCGCCGGGTAGCTTCTTCATAAAAATTATCGAGAGTAGACAATTGAGTGTAATCGTCATAGCCTTGGTAGGTTGTCCAAGGGTCAATACCATACAATTTTTCCAGTTGAGGATTTGTCTCAAGTAATATTTCGGTAAAAACGCCGGCCGCCACGCCGACTTCAGCGCCAATTTTAAAATCCAGCTCATGGATTAACTTAGCCAAATTCAGACGTGTAACATCGGCTATCTCAGTCTCACCATCAGCATTCATTCTTAGCTTATATTTACTTTGCAATAGATCTAGAATTGCTTGGCTCATTTCACGAACATCCATGACGGTAATCCGTCTCTAACTTCGTTATCGAGTATTTCCTTGCGACCTAAAACGAACCAGGGAGTTATATTATGTTTCTGTGTGTAGGCAATAACAGCGTCTTTTACGGCCCAATCATCATGGGAGCTACCCTTGCGCATTGAAATATAATCGTGCCCAGCCACAATGCCGCCACGCCTAACCTTCTTCTCCCAGCCGGTAATATCCTGCGTGATAAATGGATTACTGTGGTTAGCGTCAATATAGACGAAGTCTAATGATTCATCCTTAAAATCTTCAAGCGCATCCATAGAGTGCTTGTAAACAAACTCGAAACGGTTGCGGTCAACATATGGTTTAAGTCTACTAAAAGACTCGGCGCGTATTTGCTTTATTTCGTTTGCCTCAAAATCATTGTAGCCGGCATAGATCTCGTATTTATCGATGCCGTAAAGTTTTAACTGAAAATTTGTTTCTACTAATAATTTGGCGTACTCACCGGCAGCGACGCCTACCTCAACCCCTACCTTCATTTCCAGCTCTCTGATCCACCTTATCAGATCATTACGGCCGACATTCGGTATATAGATCGGGGAAGGCTGGGAAAAGTCTAAGTTATACTTTTTTTGTAGGTAATCGAGGCTATCAGTCATTTTGAGAGCGGCTTTCACGCTTCACCCCATATTTTTTTGGCTAGATCTTCGGCTTCACCCCAATGCTCAAGCTTGGTCTTAACAACTGGTGGATGGCTGGCGCTCGTCTTTTTTCCGTTTAGTCCGTCATAGTAATTTAAGGTGACAAGCGGAATGTCAGTTTTAAAAAATTCAATCGGCCGTTTCTCAAGGCCTAAACGATCATCACGCCCGGGCTCCTGCCAATAGTGTTTTTGCCTAGCCCTGGGGGGTTCAACTGGGTACTTTTCAAAACGCTCTTCAATAGTACTAATTAATAATTCGGTCGGCGCTATCAGTGCATAGCCCTCACCCTTTTGATATTTGTGCCAAAAAAGGCTTCCCTTAGCGCGGGACCGTTCCAAAAACCAAGCATGTTCATTATAAGCAAAAATATTATCCGAAGACGGTCGATGACTAAAGTGTTCAAGACTGTAAAGCGTATCATCTTCGCAGCAGGCCACGTATTTAGTTTTAGCCGCCTTGGCGCCGGCAAGTATCTGTTTAAAATAATTGTAATGAGACTTTCCGATTTGCCCAAGACAAATATTCTGGCCAAAGTTTATGGGTTTCTGGGTAACGCTAATAATCGGGTATTCTCCCGCCTTGGCAACTTTGGCTAACTCATTCCTCATATAGACTTCTTGGTGCTCTGGCAGAGAATGGCAGCTATAGTACAGTAAGCTCAAATCCGTCATTTGACCCACATCCAGCTGCGCGGCATATCTCTGATTAAGCCCTCGTCATTGGCCTCATTGCCGAGTACAAACCAAGGCCTAATCCCCCAAGAGCTGGTGTAGCCGTTGACCGCTTGAACAACATGAATCCGGGCGTGGTTCCCAGGTTTAAAATAATCATGCCCGCTGATGATGCCGCCGCTCTTTAGCTTTTTAAGCCACTGATGGATATCATTGGCGACATGGTTAAAGCTGTGGTCAGCATCAATATAGACAAAATCCACCGAGTCATTTTCAAACCGCTGCAGGGCATCCATGCTGGTTTCGCGGATAAACTCATAGTTGGGTAGGGCATTGAGACGGCGCTCGGCATCGTTTCTTAGCCTGTCAAAGGTGCTTTGGTGTGTGTAGTCCCGATAGCCCTCCTGGGGTTTCCAGGGATCAACGCCGTACAATTTCATCTGCGGATTGGCTTTGCAGAGTATTTCGGAGTATTCACCGGCCGCTACGCCAACCTCTACACCAACCTTAAAGCCTAGCTCCTTGGTCAACTCAGCTAATTGATTACGCCCAAAATTAGGGATGGCGATTGGCAGCCGTTTTTGGTCTAAATTTAGGCTAAACTTTTGGGTTAGGTAGTCCAAGGTAGACATATTTGTTCACAACCTCCTTAATTGACATCCTCTGTCCGGTAATATTGAGCTCGCATGACCATTTCGGTATCTTATCAATCCAGTGCTGAAACTCATCTTTATCTATAATGTAGCGATAGGTCTGCTGTATTTTTAGGGTTTGGCCGGCCTTAAACTGGCGACGCAAGTAATTTATGAGCGTGTTAGGATTCGTGCCCCAAGTTATATTGCCTATTCTTACGATGGTGTAGCGGGGAAATTCTTGTTTAATTAAAGTTTCAACGTCCCTTTTATGTTTAACATACCGGTTCTTCCCGTAAAAAACAGCAAGGGAACTGAAGTAAACAATATGGGCTTTCCTGTCCTGACTGAGGAGTAATTTTACTTCGCGCTGGTATTGCGATTCGCGCATTTCTTGGGAATTAGAGACACCAGAAGCAAAGAAGAGCAGGTCATCTCGCTCGGGCAGAGCAGCGGCAACGTCGCCATTTCCGATTATCATTTTCTAAGCCCCGATAGCCAATAGTCATCCTTATAACCCAGAGTGGAGTAGTCTTTGGACTTGTCGGCTTCAATGCGCTTTCGCCAGTCTTTGCTCCAGCCAGGCATATCCGGGAACTTTTCCTCGACGAACCAACCCCAATCGTGCTTGAAATCTTTGGTATTAAGCCAGTACGTGATGCAGTACAGACGACCTTTTTCCATTCCTTCCTGGTGGCGTTTGTACTGTTCATTACTAAAGCCGTAACCTTTACCCTTTCGGCCTTTGTGAAAGTGGGCGTACCAGGTCTTTTTATTGACCACCACCCGGCCGCCAGAAAACCAAGTTTTACAACTAACCTCCTGGGCTTCCTGGGTGAATGTACCGTAGTGAGTACTATCAAGTTCGCCGATAACTTTATCCCAGTGTTTACGGGTCATGAAGTAGCAGCTACCTTGCATGGTGGGGGTGTCGTCAATAAGAATATCCTTACGGTCTGGCCGCTTCCATTCCGCGCCGTGAAGCCCCTGGGTCTTATCAAGCGGCTTGGCGTAAGGGTACTCAATATACATGTAGTCAATGTCCGGCCGTCCGTCTTGTATAAGCGTCCAGTTATCGGCATCGAGGCGTTTGCGGCGGGGGATAACCACCCAATCATCTTCACAATCGGCTACCAGTTTAACGTCATAGCCTTGGTCCACTGCACATTGCTCATCAATGATTAGCAAATATTCGCCACTAGAAATCAGCACGCCGGCATTGATGGATCCGCGCATACCAATATTGTTATGAATTTCACCATGATGCATCTGGATGAGGCGAGGATCATCTTTAAGAATAGGATCGGCCCAGCGACCATCATAAACTACGATAACTTCAACATCGCCCTCGGCTTTAGACAATAGATCGTCAACCGTCTGTTGCAGGTATTGGTCGCTTCGGCTGGGGATTACTATACTAACCATAGAGCAACTTCTCGTTATAGTTAAGCATCGCCTTGGTGAGTTCGTTGTGCTTGGCCCAGTCGGCCCAGGCATGAACGTCTTTAGGGATACATTTGGAGTTAAAGCCGCGATTTTCAGGAAAGACAAATGTCCACCACAGAGTAAAGCGTGGGTCATCGCCATAAACTGCATCCCTGATGGTATGGTAATCAACACCGGCGGCCTCACATGCATCGTAGAGTTCCTGGCACTGAGCTACCTTAAAAGCAATTGCCCGGTTTTCGCTAAGTTTTATAATCTCTGCTTCCAGGGCCGAAGTTTGGCGTATCGAAACATTAGCGTTGTAAACCTCATGATAAAGCTCAATTAATTTGCGCCGGTCCTCTGGGTCGCCGCCAATAATTAAAAACTGTCGGCTGGTTGGATCAAGCATTGGGTGATTGGGCGTCTCGCCTAAGTATTCAGGCTGAAAAACAATGCGTTTGCCAGTTTTTTTCTTTAAGCGATCGGTGTCACCAGGATTAACCGTAGAACGAATAACAATTAGGTCAGCGCGGCTATTTTTAACTGCCTCTTCAACTATTGAAACATCGAGTTTAGCTTTGTCGTTATTGGGTGTCGGTACGCATATAAAACAAATATCTGTCTTTTTGTTATTAACCAAGCCTTGTTCCGGGTCGTGGACAAACGCCTCCGGGAACATGGTTTTCATGGCTTTACCCACCCAACCATGTCCGACTATTTTTACTGTCATAGCAACCCCCCGTTTTGAACCGACTCTGTTTAAAGCATTCATAAAACTATGAAATCATCGCCCTTTAAATCAGCCTCACTCAGTATCCAGTCATAAAGCTCACCATCGGGTTTATGCAGTCGAAGACGATCATCGGCTAGCACTCCATAATAGTCAGTGTCGTCCCACTCCAATTTGGTAATAGACTTGCCGGCGAGGAGTTCGGCAATAGCCTCACTAAAGGTCAAATGTTTGGACGGTTTATTGGGTGACGATGGGCTATTCGACGGGCTGTTTGATGGGCTACTCATTTGCTTGGACTTTTTGTAATTTTTAATTGCTTCTTCAAATATTCATCAATGCCACGCCTTATATGTTCGGACACAGTCAGGTTTTGTTTGGCCAGTTCTTTTAACCCCGCAATTTGATTTTGGCTCAACCACAAGCTGTATTGAATCATATATACATCATATATATGTGCTTATGGTAAGTCAAAGGTTCAAAAAACAACGCTAAAAAGCGTTGTGACCATATCAAATATCAGTGTCTATTTTTACTTGCCGTCGTCAATCCAAAAAGTCATGCCGTTGCCATCTTGACCCAGTCCGGTTTGCCACCACTGATAGGGACCGGGGCCTTCTGGCTTGTCCTTCTGTATGTAGGTGGGAGTAATGCCTAGATTAGTCCGCGCGTCAGCCGCGTTAGTAGCGCCGGTACCACCCCGCCTGACGGGTAATGTTTTCTGGGTGCCATCGGAATTGTGCTCAATGCTTAAGAAATTGTTGAGGATCTCACCCCAGTCATAATCTTTACCAGGAATAGGTAAACGGGCCATTAATTTTCTCCTTCGTTAGTCTCGGTTTGGCCGTAATCGCTCTGGCCATATGCTGGAGTTTCGGCTGGTGCCGATGGTTGTCTAAACTCGGTTATGCCTTCTTTAATTCCCCGGGCAGAATTGGTGACTTCCTCGGTTATATCCTTGATTGATTTATCATTTTTACCATCAGTGAAGCCATCTCTCAGAGCATCAGCTGATTCGCCTAACGTCTTTGTTAGCTCTGGCAGCTTGGTCGGCCCAAACAGCATTAGAGCTATGAGTAAAATTACCAGGAGTTCCGGTTGTCCTAAACCAAGCATCTAGTGACCTTTTTTGTTAACTGTTGCTATCTTAACATAAGCATGACAAAATACCAGATGTATTTACCCCTATGCTACAATTAAAATGATCTTAAAATATTAGATATACTATGGATTTCGGATTGCCAGAACTAATCATAATTTTGTTAATCGTACTGCTGCTGTTTGGCGGCTCACGTTTGCCTAAGCTTTCGCGCAGCATTGGCGAATCACTAAAAAATTTGCGTGACGGTTTCGAGGGTAAGGGGTCGCCCCCAAAAGACAATAAAACTGAAGATAAAACAAAAGTTTAAGGAGTAGCTCATGCAGGGTGGAACGAGCCAAAAAGCTCAGCCATTCAGCGAACATGTTCGGGAATTACGCCGGCGCTTGTTAATTGCCGTTGCTGCTCTGATCTTGGGTAGTGTTGTCGGCTATTTAATCCACGGAACACTCTTTAGCATATTAACGAAACCGCTGCACGAAAAGCTTTACTACACCACGCCAACCGGTGGATTTAACGCCATTGTAAAAATCTCGATACTGTTCGGTATGACTGTGGCGGTGCCGGTTTTTATTTATGAGATTGCTAGATTTATAAGCCCTGGGTTTATCAAATACAGAAGGCACGCCTTATGGTTGGTTCTTTTCTCCGTAATGTTAGCTAGTCTAGGTGTTCTGTTTGCTTATTATGTTAGTTTGCCGGCGGCTTTGCACTTTTTGGCTAATGTCGATAGTAATGACTTGCAGTCCATTATCACTGTAAACGAGTACCTGAACTTCGTAATCGGGTATGTGGCCGGCTTTGCACTACTGTTTCAGTTACCTTTGCTAATGCTGCTAATCAACCGCATTAAACCGCAACGGCCGGGGCGTCTGATGCGTATACAGCGTTATGTCATATTGATTAGCTTCATCGTGGCCGCTTTTCTAACACCGACACCTGACCCCATAAATCAAGCTATAATGGCATTCCCGATTATTTTACTCTATCAGTTTTCAATTGGTCTTGTTTGGTTTGTTAATCGCCGCCGCAAAATTACCGTAGCTGAACCAGCGCCAGTAGCTGTAGCGGTACCGTCAATCATAGCGAACGTTCCAACGCCCGCACCAATTCCGGAGCCGGCACCGATGCCTGTTCCAATACCTCAGGTACAGACAAAGACACTCGGCCAGAACCCGCAACTTATAATGGACGTTTTCTGGATACCACAAAAACCAATGGCTTAAGTCGAACTATAAGGTTCTCATCTATCAACAAGAAAAAGAGCTGACGTATGCCAGCTCTTTTTCTTGGCGGAGAGGGTGGGATAGCGGCCTACGGCCTTTTCCACTCAGGCTTTCTCAAAGCGAGCTTTTGCGAGAGCCTTCGCTTCACCGAACCCACGGTCGCATCCGCTAACGCGTCTGCCCGTGGGTTCGAATCACTCATCATGAAAAGTGAACCGCCAAAAGCCGATTCACTTTTCATGGCGGAGAGGGTGGGATTCGAACCCACGGTACCTTGCGGTACAACGCTTTTCGAGAGCGTCCAGTTCAACCACTCCTGCACCTCTCCTCAATTGAGGTATTCTAACTCAACAGGCAATTTTTTGTTGTTTTAGTAGCTGCTTGTACCACCACTTTTATGGATGAAAAGCACGTAGATAAGCCCATATACTACTATGGCAATTACAGTGTATATAAGTACCCATTGCCAAACCGGTCTTTTACCGTATCCTTTAGTTTGTTTTTGTGGTGTTTGCTGCTGCGTTGCCATGTATAAAACTCCTTAGTCTTTGCTTTTTGAATTATACGCTTACAATCCAAAAATGTTTTCTTAGCTGGCACTTAAAGGACTGGTTATTAATATGTAAACATGCTAGGATTACCTCTGTTCTAAGCACCCGTAGCTCAGCTGGATAGAGCGTCTGTTTGCGGTACAGGAGGTCGTG
>CAZILM010000017.1:0-14111 GCA_964540115.1 uncultured Candidatus Saccharibacteria bacterium
TGTCTTTTTGTTTTTGAGCACTTTTTTTATTCAAGTGCTAGGCTTATCTTATATAGCTCTAAAAGCCCTGTCAATAACGATTATGTTAAATTTTTCACAAACCTGTGCATAACTTTTACTGTCACGCACCGTCTAAGTAGCTGCAGGCGTCTAGTTTTGGCTTTTTGCGTTCTAGATTTTAGGGTAGGCAAGCTACGCTTGCGACAGCTACCCTTTGGCTTAATAGCTGAGGCTCGCGAACAATCATAGTTTCTCGGATGTCTTCTAAGCCATCTGGAGCGTATTGTTGCGCCAGTGCTATTTGGGCTAGCCCTCGCAGGTGCCAATCAAGCATAGCTTGTTCGTTACCAACTATCAGTTCATGCCTTGCGACTATCATTGCGTGAAGAGCCCTATATGTGAGGTTGTTGCCTCTGGATAGGTGGTACCATGCGTTCCTTTTCTGGTCGTCATCATTAATATAGCCGCCAGTTTTTGGGATTATAGTCTCTTTACCCCTGAATGTAATTTCGTTAACTTCGCTAATCCGAAACCCTGCGCTCAAAATGGATCCATATTCAGCTTCAAGATATTCTTTAGCTTTCAGTGCTAAATCATCTACCCTTTCTCCAAATAAGGAAAATGCAGCAAGCTCGGCACCTATCATCTGACGAGCACTAGCCACAAGCCTGGTGCTGCTCGTGGTTTCTATAGCTTCGCGCGCGGTCGCAAATGCATCATCACGATTAACGCGCGCAAGTTGTAGTTCAGCTGAGCGTGCATCGGTCCGAGCCAGTAAGGAACTTTTGATGACTTTTCTGGCTTTTGCGAAGCTATTATGTGCATCACTAAACGCGCTGTAGCCTTCATATTTTAGTCCAGCTTTGTGGTGATCAACGGCTTCAAGATCGATTTGAAAAATCGCTGTCATAGGTGGCTCTAATTCACTAATACTATACAATGATTTTCCAATAAATAGAAGGCTCAGAAGTAAATATTAAACACAGTGTGGTTATAAAAACTCGTAGATTACACAACAAAATATTCAATAAATTAGTAATTAACAACTGTCTAGTTGTATGTAATACAATAATAATTTGTTGACTTTCTTATTTTGCTAGAGTAGGCTTAAACCGTAAGCTTTTAAAACCAAAACTTACAAAATCTCTTCAAAAGGGAGGAGAAAATGTCGTTCTAAAGTCGCCTAAAGCGACCTTAGGGCGGTCAGTCAATGCCACTGGATGGTAAGCGCTATATATTTTATATAAAGAGCGGATTTACCATCCTTGGCTCTTTTTTTATTTAAGATCTATGAACCTCGAAAACAAAAAATTTGTTTTGAAAAGTGAATACAAAATATGCTGCTTTTTTATGGATGGCGGGATACTATGAGTACATGAAATATACAAAACAAATCAGACATTTTCTGTGGCCACTCAGCCTATTTATACTTCTAGGGTTGATACTTCTAACGACAGATCCATTTAACTCACCATTACCAGTGGTGATCGTGCCATTTCTGGTTTTGTTTTTTGCATTACTTGTAACAGTAAACACTATATTAAAACTGTTACCAGCGCCGCATTTTTCTCGCCAAAAGCGTCTGTTGGTCTCCGCAGGAGTCGCCTGGCTTCCAGTAATGCTACTCATACTGCGCTCAATTGATCAGCTTACGGGGCGTGACGGCATTATCCTACTTATATTTGTAGCCGCATTACTGTTATACGTGAGTAGAATCAGCTTTAGCCACCGCTAGAGAAATACTGTAACTTGAGTTTGCCAACTGCTATAATAATTAGAAGTTATGCCGGACGTGTCACCTAATAACCAACCAGGCTTTGAGTTGCCTCAACCAACTATTGAGCAGGCTGTAACGCCAGTCGCATCTGAGGCCGCGCCCATGAAATCTGAACAGCAAAGCAGAGCACCGGAATTACCGTCAGGAGCTATGCCAGCTACGCCGCCAGCACCTGCCACGCCGCAACCTTCAGCTCTTACCGATGATCCTTTACCAGCGGCCTCGGCCTCTTCATTGTCATCAATGGCTCCAGCTATTGCCGATGATGCTGATCTGATTGAAAAAGAATGGGTTGATAAGGCTAAAGCGATTGTGGAGCATACAAGAGATGATCCACACATGCAGAGCAAAAAACTGAATGAATTCAAGACCGATTACATGAAGAAACGCTACGGTAAGGAAATTAAACTGACCGAAGAATAACCATGAATGTTTTTCTAGTAATCATTTTCGTATTACTGGCACTCATAATAGTGGTGGGGCTGATTATTTACGTTCATTCGCGCAAATTGTTGCGTGAGCAGAAAAACTTTGAGCGCGGCCTCAAGATGGTGCCACTGCTTATACATTTGCCACCCCAGAGTGAAGATACCGATCTTGCCGGCCGTGATGTACGCGATTTGGTGGATGAAAACATCAGTAAGGCCCAGGTGGTTTATAACATTATCGCCAGTACTCTTCAGAAAGGCTTCAAAAGCCGCTTTTATGGCCAGAGACACTTTACCTTTGAAATAGTCGGCGCACGCGGTTTTGTGCGCTTATATGCAGCTGTGCCAATCGCACTGGTAGACGTGGTCAAGCAAGCCGTTGTGAGCGCTTATCCATCAGCTCGACTTGAGGAAGTAGCTGAGCACAATATATTTAGTCCGGTTGGTAAGCTAAGCGGAACCATCGGTGGTGAGTTGTCCCTAAAGGAAAATTTTGCTTATCCGATTGCGACATATCAGGATCTTAAGAGAGACGCAATGCAGTCAGTTCTGAATGCTCTATCTACTCTAGATAAAGAGGACGGCGCCGGTATTCAGATTCTAATGCGGCCGGCTGATCCCAGCTGGAGCAAGAAAGCTTCGGCAGTAGCTAGCAAAAAACGAAAAGGCAAGGAAAGTAAAAAAGGTATAGAAGGAATCTTTTCGGGCCTCCAACAACTGTTCACGGCTTTCACTAAACCACCAGAACATAAGGACGACAAGGGAGGTAGTTCTAAGCCGGAGCTTTCTGGTAAGGAGCAGTCCATTCTTGATGCAATTGACGACAAAACAAGGCACCCGGGCTACGAGGTACTCATTAGGGTTGTAGCCAGTTCTAATATTGCCCAAAGAGCGCAAGCTATCTTAAAAAACGTAGTTGCCAGTTTTGCTTTGTTTGATGCCCCGGGTAAGAACGGCTTTAAATATTCACCGAGTAAGGATATAGAGAGCTTTATCACGGCCTACATTTTGCGTTTCTTCCCACCGGAGAACACTCAGAACGTCTTGAATTCGGTGGAACTGGCGACGATCTTTCACTTTCCGGATCAGCGCAACATTCCAACATCGCAGCTTGAAAGGCAAGCTTCTAAACAGGTTGATGGACCTCGGAATATCCCCGATGACGGTATTTTGCTCGGTTATAACATTTTCCGAGGCGTTAAAAAACCAATACGACTAAGTGAGAATGATCGTCGCCGCCACGTCTACGCTGTCGGGCAGACCGGTACCGGTAAATCAACTTTACTGGAAAACATGGCTCTGCAGGATATGTTGGCCGGTAGAGGGTTCGCTTTTATTGACCCTCATGGCGATACGGCGGAGCGTCTACTGTCGATGGTTCCAAAAGAGCGCACCGAAGATGTAATCTACTTCAGCCCGGCTGATATGGACTATCCGTTGGGGCTAAACCTTTTTGAGTTTCAGTCGCCTGACCAACGTGACTTTCTGATTCAGGAAGCTATAAACATGCTCTATAAGTTGTATGACCCCCAACACCAAGGTATCATTGGCCCCCGTTATGAACACTGGTTTAGAAATGCGGCGTTGACTGTCATGGCCAATCCGGAAGGCGGTACCTTTATTGATATTCCGAAAGTCTTCACTGATAAGCAATATGAGAGGCAACTGAAGGCTCACGTTACTGATCCGACAGTACTGGATTTCTGGAATAAGGAAATGGCTCAGACCAGTGACTACCATAAGAGTGAAGTACTAGGCTGGTTTGTCAGTAAGTTCGGTGCTTTCTTAAGTAACGAAATGATGCGTAATATCATCGGTCAAAGCAAGAGCGCCTTTAATCTCCGGGAAGTTATGGATCAGGGAAAGATACTGCTGGTTAACCTCAGTAAGGGGCGCACCGGTGAACTAAACTCCAAACTACTGGGCATGATTTTCGTTATGAAATTCCAGGCAGCCGCTATGAGTCGCGCAAGTGCCGATGAGCGTCCGGATTTCTCACTTTACGTTGATGAGTTTCAGAACTTCTCGACTGATTCCTTTGCCGATATCCTTAGCGAAGCCCGTAAATATGGTCTGAATCTGATAGTAGCCAATCAGTTTACTACTCAGCTGACTGACGAAATTCGCGATGCTGTTTTTGGTAATGTTGGCTCCATTGTATCTTTCAGGGTTGGCACAAACGATGCCGAATTCCTGGCGAAGCAGTTCGCACCGGTGTTTGACATGGATGACTTACAGCGGGTACCAAACTACAATACGGTTGCTCGTATGTTGATAGGCGGCGTGCCGGCACAGCCATTCAGTATGGCCATTATTCCACCGCTAGGTACACCCAATAAACAGCTAGGGCAGGCGCTTAAACAATTGTCTGCAGCCAAGTTTGGTCGCCCCAAGGCTATAGTAGAGAAAGAAATTTTCGAGCGCCTTAAGACTCCGGACTTGCCGCCAGCCGGTTTTAATTCACCATTCGGTGCTCCTAGTTCACCAAATACTTTTCCGGCTCGTAGCTCTACTCCTCCCGCTGGTGCTGGTTCACCAAGCAAGAGTGGATCGTCTTTTCTGGATGAATGGCTGGCTAAACGCCACGCTCCATCTGCACCATCTATAGGCGCTGCTAGACCAATGACACCTCCAGGTAATCCGTTTCCACCCAGCCCAGCCAGTGGTCTTCCGGCCAGTCGACAGGCGCAGTTTGGCCCGCCGCCTGCCTACCAGGCACCGCTAGCTCCTGCATCGGTACCGGTGCCACCAGCCGCTATGCCGGCTACTGCCACCCAGCCTCAAAATCCCCTAGTTCCTCAGGTAGCTGAATCTAACATTTCCAGCGACAAGCTTGCAAAGGATGAAATCAGCACTATAGCTCAAGAAATTAAGCAGAACATGGCTGATAGTGCATCGACACCAGCTCCTAAGACTGATGGTGAAGTTAACTTAACCAATAGCGATGGAACTCCGGAAGATACTATCTTTATAGATCAGGAGGGAACTTTCGTTAACCGCAGCGATGACGAGCCTAATTCAAGCGTTGATACGGCGACGACGAATCAGCCAAATACCCAGCTCGAGGATAAGGCCAATCAGAAAACCACCGATAAAGAAGACAAAGAAAAGTAAGAAGTTGTAGCGAAAGCCATAATGTTTGGCCATGTAGAGCACGAACGTACTACCTAGCAGTGCACAGAAACTACCAAGCAGTAACCCGGAAGGGCGGGCTATTGTTTTTGCTCCTGCCTCACTCA
The DNA here is from genome assembly GCA_964540115.1 of uncultured Candidatus Saccharibacteria bacterium. GTDB lineage: Bacteria > Patescibacteriota > Saccharimonadia > Saccharimonadales > CAYVSP01 > CAZILM01. Next base: position 5,445 of record CAZILM010000017.1, read on the forward strand.
CGGCCTGCACAGCCGGTTTATGAACTACTTTGCTCAATACTCGGTTCGGAGCGGACAAATGGCGTCTTACGCGGGCTAGTGTGCGGTCTAGGGCAATGTTCTTTAGATGCTGATCTACATACAGGGGCTGTTCATTATGGTGCGTTCCACTTTCAACCTTAACATCGTCCTTAGCTTTAGCGTGTTGTTCTACGGCTTTCTTGGCTTCGTTTAACTGTTCATGCTGTTTGTGCTTCTCACTTTCAACTGAGACCTCTGGACCTTTGTGCTCGGCCTCAGGTTCGTGCTCGTGAGGCTTAAGGTTTTCGGCGTGTTCGCGAAGGTGTTCACTCATTGTTAGATTCCTCCTGTAGCGGCGTAATCATTACGTACTAAATCAACCTCTTGGCTTAACAATCTTGAACGGGCAAAGAAGTAGCCAACAACGACAGTCAATCCGACGACAGCGATTAAACCAGTCCCAGGACCGGTGTTTACTAGTTCGGCGCTACCTTTCTGGGTGACTGACAAAACAGTTTCGGGCAGGTGGATTACAACTACGTCGCCGTAGCCGTTGACCATTTTGTGGTCAAAGTGGGTCGGATCAGCTGATGAGATAGGAGTGTTTGGAATCGGATCCATAATTTTCACCGTAATCAGACTAGTGATGGTTTGACCGGCTTTTATATCTACTGCCGGCCACTTTACGTCGGCATGGCTTAGGCTGCCGCCGTGATAGTCAGTAATAGTGGCGTAATCGAGCACATCACTCATATCTTCTTTGATAACGTACTTAGGCACCGTTACTTTGCCTTCATTCTTAGTAGTAAGGGTGAACTGAATAGTCTGACCAGCTTCAACCGTTGTGTTGTTGGCGTCAGTCCCACCACTGCTTAAGTTGTTAGCATGTTTGTGGAAGACTAAACATTTTTCCAAATGATCGCTGCTCTGGGTTGCCTCGCAAGGCGGGGTAGTGGTTGTAGTAGGCGGTTTTATAGTTACGCTAACCTGACAGTTTACGGTTGAATCTGTAGTTGTGCTGGCAGTTTTTTGAATACTAACCACAATTGCCACCTTGGCCGTATAGGTTCCGGCTTTGGTGTAGACATGGTCAGCAACAGCCGCCTTAAGACCGCTATTCACCACAACCTTGTTGGATTTATCGCCAAAATCGAAGGTGTAGCTCTTTGGCGTGTAATTCTCTCCGTCCGTAGCAGCTACAAAACTATAAGCATTATGGGTTAGATCAATAGCCTTCAGGCTGGAGCAAGTAGCATTGCCGGGTTTGGTAGGTAGTGGAGTTACACAGGTACCAAGCGTAACTGTTTTACTACCTATAAGTGGATTAACACCATCTTTATTTCCATTTGCGTCCAAACTAATAGCATAGGCATCCACCTTATGCGAGCGGGTATTTTTAATACTGGCAGGGGTGTTAACAGAGTAGCCATGGTTATTTCCAGCGCCAGGGAAAGTGGCCCCTACATCGGGGCGGGACTGATTGGCCTGGGTAATTGCTGCCCCTTGGCCATCGATGTAGATGTGTACCTCTATTGAAGTAGTCGGTTTGTCCTGGTCAAAAGCCCAGCCGGCTATTTTTTTACAGTCAACTACATCCAGATAGCCAACCGACGGCTTATTAGCCGGCGGTGGAGGGGTGGGTGCAGGAGGTGGAGTTGGCGCTGGAGGTGTTGGCGGTGCCGGTTGTTCAGGATAAGGTGTCGGCTGGCCGATAAATGTTAAATTACCGCAGTCAAATATGATAAAAAAGTGCTGATGACCGTACGTAGAGTACCCCTCCAAAGCGGGATAACTAGATGATCCGCCACCGTCCCAGCCCCACAATGATCTTAACCACAAAGGGTTACCATCATTAGCATCGGGAATATTAACGGGGTATTCGTTAGCCAGGAACTTCTGCTGACGTCCCATGGAGTATAAAGCGCCACCAAAGTCGCGGGAATTAAGCCGCGCACCAGTCTGCATGCTGTTGCCAATATCAGTGCAGGTAATGCCATAGTAGCGCAGAATAATGTGGTAATCCTGTGCGTTATTAAGACAGTGCAGCACGGCCTGATCCCTGTTACTGAAACCGCCGGGTATCAAACTATTACCGCCACTGGCAAGTGATGGTTGAGCTGGTGCTAAAAAGGCAAATAACTGAACCAGCATGGCTAGTAGCAGCATCATAAAACCGAGACGTCTTACGGAAGTTTCTTTTTTCAAACGCTTTGAATAGAAGGAAATCTGCCCTATAAGACTGGGGTTAAACGGTAGGTTAGCTAATAATTTGTTCAGCATAGTGTTAGTTTTTGTTAATAACTCTAGTGGTATTAAACCACTAAACAAGGTGTTCACACAAGGCTTTTTTTCTTGATAAAAACAGATTGATGGACTATAATTAGGCCAAGCGACATGGTGGTAACGTCTTAAAAAGAGGGTTTTATATTGAGTGCCAACAACAAAGATAAGTCAAAAGGCTATAATGCCGAACAAATTCAAGTTCTAGAAGGTCTCGAACCGGTTCGTAAACGTCCCGGTATGTATATTGGCGGCACTGGGATAGAAGGCCTTCATCATCTGGTATGGGAGCTTGTCGATAATGGTATAGATGAAGCCTTAGCTGGTCATGCTACCGAAGTAAATGTGACAATCCATGAAGATGGCAGTGTGACAGTTACAGATGATGGCCGTGGTATCCCGATTGATATCCACCCCAAGACCAAGAAAAGCACCGTTGAAACAGTACTTACAGTCCTACACGCTGGCGGCAAGTTCGGCGGCGGTGGCTATAAAGTATCCGGTGGTTTACATGGTGTCGGTGTTAGCGTGGTTAACGCGCTAGCTACCAAGCTGTTAGTGACTGTTCATCTTGGTGGCAAAATGTACACTCAGGAATACGCGCGCGGCGTTCCACTGGCCGACCTCAAAGTGGCTGGTAAGAGCGAAAAAACTGGCACAGAGATTACTTTTTGGGCCGATGACACCATCTTTGAGACGATTGATTTCAACTACGAAACTATTTTGGATCGGTTGCGCCACCAGGCTTATCTGACTAAAGGTGTTCGTACCTCTTTGCACGATGAACGTACCGGTCAACGCTACAGTTTCTACTTCGAAGGCGGAATTCGTTCTTACGTCAAACACCTGAACCTTGGTAAAGAAGTAGTAGATGAGGATGTTTTTTACGTTGATAAGGAGATTAAAGATTCTCAGGTTGAGATTGCATTGCAGTACGCCGATTCTTTTACCGAAACCATCAAAGCTTTCGCTAATAACGTCTTTAACCCCGATGGTGGTACCCACCTGACTGGCTTTAAAGCCGCCTTGACGCGTGTAATCAACGACTATGCACGAAAAAATGGCATGATTAAGGAGAAGGAAGAGAATTTATCAGGGGAAGACACCCGCGAAGGCCTTACCGCCGTTATTTTGGTTAAGTTGCCGGATCCACAATTTGAGGGACAAACCAAAAACAAACTCGGTAATCCTGAAGTACGCGGCTATGTCGAACAAGTTTTAAGTGAATACCTCAATTATTATCTGGAAGAACACCCCAATATTGCCCGCAAGATCGTAGGCAAGGCACTGCTATCTGCCCGGGCCCGTAAAGCTGCTCGCGCTGCCCGTGAAAACATCATCCGCAAGGGTGTTTTAGAAGGTTCCGGCTTGCCTGGAAAACTAGCCGATTGTTCCAGCCGCAGCCCGGCTGACTCCGAGCTTTACATCGTAGAAGGTGACTCGGCCGGTGGTTCAGCCAAGATGGGCCGCGATAGCAAAACCCAGGCTATCCTGCCGCTGAGAGGTAAAGTGCTCAACGTTGAACGCGCTCGCCTGGATAAAATGCTGGCCAACAACGAAATTGTAACTCTTATTAAGGCCTTAGGTGTTGGTATTGAGGAACAGTTTGACATGGCTGGACTGCGCTATGGCCGTATTATCATCATGGCTGATGCCGATGTTGACGGCAGTCACATCGCAACGCTGCTTCTGACATTTTTCTTCCGACACATGCAAGCCATTATAGATGGCGGACATCTGTTTTTAGCCAAACCGCCACTTTTTGAGCTGGTCAAACCCGGTCGTAAAAGTAGTGTGTTTATTTATGACGAAGACGAGCTGGATAAAGTATTAGAAAAAGCTATCGCTGCCCGCAAAAAAGACGGAAAAACAGATGCAGATGGCGATACAGAAGGCTTCAAGCGAGCCGGTTTTATTGAGCAGAAACGCTATAAAGGTCTTGGTGAAATGAACGATACCCAGCTGTGGGATACCACCATGAACCCGGAAAATCGAGTGCTGATTCAGGTTAAACTGGAAGACGCCGAAAAAGCCGACGCCATTTTTAATAAGCTCATGGGAACAGAGGTAGAGTTGCGTAAAAACTTTATTCAAACTCACGCTAAGTTCGTAAAGGATCTGGATATATGAGAAAAATTTCAAATTTCAAAGTTCAAATTTCAGATGTTTGGGGCTTGGTGTTTGGAATTTCTTTGAATTTTGTAGTTTGTGGCTTGAACTTTAACTCCGTAGGAGTGGTTTAATGGCTGAGGAAGACGCAAAATTGATCCCACCTGAACCACAGGACGAAGAGCCTAGAATGGAAAATCACTCAGGGGTGGAGACCGTAAAGGCTGATCACTCACGTACGGTTGAGCTTCGCTCTGTCGAAAACATTATGGAGGACAATTACCTCCGTTACTCCATGAGTGTTATTGTGGCGCGTGCCTTGCCTGACGTACGCGACGGACTTAAACCGGTACACCGACGCATTTTGTACACCATGCTAGAAGAAGGTATCCGCCCGGGTGGTAAATACCGTAAAAGTGCCAACGTAACAGGTACAGTGATGGCGCGTTATCACCCGCATGGCAACGTTGCTATCTATGATGCCATGGTACGGCTGGCGCAGGATTGGTCACTTCGGTATCCGTTAGTCGATGGTCAGGGTAACTTCGGTTCCATGGACGGCGACCCTCCAGCTGCAGAACGCTATACAGAGGCCAGAATGGCACGGGCTGCCGAAGAACTGTTGAGTGATATTGAAAAAGAAACAGTCGATTTTATCGACACTTACGATGGTGAGCGCAAAGAGCCATCTGTATTGCCAGCTAAGCTGCCTAATCTGCTTTTAAACGGGCAAATGGGTATTGCCGTTGGTATGGCCACCAATATTCCACCACACAACCTGAATGAGGTTGTAGACGCCACGATTCATCTGATTGATCACCCCGATGCCCAACTAGACGATCTATTACCCTTTATCAAGGGTCCTGATTTCCCAACCGGGGGTATGATTTTCGGCAAAGAATCCATCCGCACGGCCTTTGCAACAGGTAAGGGTGGGGTAGTAATGCGCGGCGTCGCCGAGGTTCAGGAAGACGGTAAAAGACAGCAGATTATCATTAGTGAGATTCCATACACGGTCAATAAAGCGACGCTGATTGAGAAGATTGCCGATCTGGTCAAAGATAAGAAAATCGGCGGCATCAGCGATATCCGTGATGAAAGTGCCCGTGGCACCGTGCGCGTAGTGATTGATCTTAAAAAAGACGCCTACCCCAAGAAGTTGCTCAACCAACTCTATAAACTAACTCCGCTACAACTGACGTTCCACTACAACATGCTTGCTCTGGTAGATGGCATACAGCCACGTATTCTCGGGCTTCAGGACATCTTGAAGGAGTACATTAAGCACCGACAAATTGTAGTACGCAAGCGCACCGAATTTGAGCTAAGACAGGCTAAAGCAAGAGCTCATATCTTAGAAGGGCTCAAAATTGCCCTAGACCACATTGACGAAGTCATCAAAACAATTCGAGCCAGCCAAACTACCGAAGAGGCCCAAGCCAATTTAATCAAACAGTTTAAACTCAGCGAGCTACAGGCTCAGGCTATTCTGGCCATGCAGCTTCGCCGCCTTGCAGGACTAGAGCGTAAGAAAATTGAGGATGAATTAAAAGAATTACTCAAAATTATTGGCGAACTTGAATCTATATTGGCGGACGAAAAGAAGATTTTGAAGATTATTAAAGACGAATTATTGGGTCTACAGCAACAATTTGGTGATGAGCGACGTACAAAGATCGTACCCAACGAACTAGGCAAAATGAGCGACGAAGACCTGGTACCTGATGAACAGGTTGTTGTTACACTTACAGCAGCTAATTACATAAAGCGTAGTCAAATAGCAGAATACAAGAAGCAAGGTCGTGGTGGTAAAGGCCGTCGCGGTATGGTTACTCGTGAAGAGGATGCCATTGAGCATGTTGTAAATGCTTCGACCCATGACTTCCTGCTTTTCTTCACTAATCGTGGCAGGGTCTTCAGACTGAAGACTTATGAGGTACCAGCGGCCAGTTTGAGCGCTAAGGGCGTTGCCTTGGTCAACTTATTACAGCTTCAACCAGAGGAGAAGGTCAGCTCGGTTATCAACATAAGTAAGACCAACAACACAGGTCATTTGCTGATGTGTACTGTACGGGGTGTTGTTAAGAAAACTGCTTTTGAGGCTTATCAGAACGTCAGACAAAGTGGACTGATTGCCATTAATTTGGATGATGGCGATGAGCTTAAATGGACCCGTATGACGAGCGGCGATAACGAAATTTTGATATCTACGGCTGACGGCCAGGCCATTCGCTTCCACGAAAAAGACGCCCGGCCTATGGGTCGCGTTTCGCGTGGTGTTCGTGGTATTCGTTTGCGCCAAGGCGACCAGGTAATCGGCATGGATATAGTCGAAAAAGGTGCATACATTTTTGTCATAAGCGAACTGGGCTACGGCAAACGCACCATTATTGATCAGTTCACGGCTCACGCTCGCGGCGGCGTTGGTATTCGCAGTGCCGTGGTCAACAAGAAGACAGGTAAGCTAGTGGGCGTTAAAGCCCTCAAGGACGACAGCCAGGAGCTGATTATTATTTCAGCCCAAGGTCAGACTATTAGATTGGGTCTCAAAGACATCTCAGCACTCGGACGAGCCACTCAAGGCGTACGCATAATGCGTCTCAACGATGGTGACAGCGTAGTCTCATTAGCTCTGGTGGACAAAACTGAAGACGTAGAGGACGAAGATGAACCTGCAGGTAATGAAGAGCAGTCTAACACTTCTGTAGATGCTGACGGTGCTGAGGAAACTACTGAAGAGCCAAAACCAAAGGCTAAGCCGACCCCACCCAAGAAAAAATAGCCCCCTAAATTTAGAACCGTTCTTGACATGTTTGCATTTAGGATTATATTTGGATTTGAAATGCACATGGGAAGACAAACACCAGAGGGGAAACACAAAGTTTATTTAGACGGTCGAGCTGATTTTGTTCGGGTCGGTCGTGCGTTGAGTTTATGGCGGCTCTCTGGAATTCGAATGGCTAAATCAGCACTGGAGCCAGATTCTACGCGGCCTTCTGGGTTCTCCATAAATACCCCTGAACTAATAAAGGTGGAACAACGACTAGACCCGCCTTGCCCAGAGCTAAGCGCTTATGTCGCTGATCTAATTGCCAGATCTAGTCTCGAGGTAGTGGACATACCTGTACAGGGTTTGCTGCCAGAAGTTTCGGCTGTAACAGCCGCTTTACAGTAGCTTAACTTAATAACCCCAAAGACACGTTTAATGCTCATGCTTGCAGACTGTTTGGTCTCATTTATTATTAAAGAACAATGACAGCCGAAACAAGTGATGGGGTGATGGAGTCCAGTTTTATACCACCGGAAATGGAAGCCGGCCACGAGTTAGAACAGCCTACTATCTCACTTATGGAAGTAGATCCATTTGTATTGGCGGCGTTGGCAGATATGGCTGGCGAACAAGCGCCAGACGATTGGGCTTCTGTAGTCAATAGAGCAGCAACCTTATTGCGTAATCGCGCATTGGCACGAGAAGGCAATGGGAATAGCCGTAAAAGGCTCCGTGATAGAAAAAGATGGATAGTAGATGAGCCGGAGGGTTGGGAAGTTTTCCTTACGGATTTATCGGGTACACGGGAATAAATGCTCATGCTTGCAAAATAAGGGTATGTGTGGTATAATCAAAATATGAAAACATCAGTTTCTCACGAAGACGGATCTGGCATAGGCCCCGAGAAACTAGTTGGTACACGAGGCAAAGAAGTTACCTTCGTGCCCGCCGAAGGCCAATTAGACCTACTAAAGGGTTTGGCAGTTATAGATACTGTAGGCGATGAATCCGTGAGTCTAGGAGATGAATTGCGTGGAGCAGTCAGAGCTTATGTAAATCATCGCCGTAGCTCTCCGACATTTCAAGATGAAGTTCGTCAGGCTCAAGAGTCACAAGAACGCGCTCTCAACATGCTAAATCGGCAAGATTCGTAAGCACTGCAGGTCGTCACCCCGTAATGTATAGATCAGCCTGTTGTAAATGCTACTGCTTAAGCTGCCAAATATCGTGTTGACACAAGAGTTTTAACAGAGTAAACTGAGCCAACGCTTTGAGGTACTCGTACTTTAGAGCCTGCGTAAGCAGGGTCAGGTGTATCTGATAGCGCAAGAGAACTTTGAAAATTTGGTAGTGCAATTTTGCAACTGTGTCCTTCGGGATGTAGTTGCTAAAGGTTCGCCTTCGGGTGAACCATCAACGTCAGTTCATTTTGAATTGTTTTCGAACATTTTCATTTTTATGGAGAGTTTGATCCTGGCTCAGGATGAACGCTGGCGGCGTGCTTAATA
>CAZILM010000018.1:0-12938 GCA_964540115.1 uncultured Candidatus Saccharibacteria bacterium
TGCCCGGCAAAAGCCGGTTTAAGCCTGCGCGAACAGTTTCTACCTCCGGTAGTTCTGGCATATTAGCCTTTCAGTATCTTTTCTTTAAGTTCGGGTGGCACCTCGCGCACATTGATCGGGTTAATCTGTTGTACGTGAGCTTTCATGAGACGATGCAGACCATCCAAAATCAGTGGGCGTCCCTTCCACCACATGTAGTCAATTGGATACGAAATATCTGCTGCCATGGTTCTTTCCCACTCTTCTGGGTAAAGGTTAGGATTGTCTATGACCTGTTTAGGAGTTAAGTCATAATAGCCGTCCGGCTTTCCCCACAGGAATTTAATATTAAAGTGCCATTCCAGGAATGATCTTTCAACTTTAGTAACTGGCAAATCCAGCGCCCAAACTTTATTAACGTCCCAGGCAAAATCAAAGCCAACTTCTTTAATTTCGAGCGGTAGTTCTGGCATCGTCCCTACATTGTACCTGAGCGATGAACTCTGTTGGTGCTTATGCTGCTAGTTGGTTCGCTACTGTTAATTCGCTAGAACTATCTAATGAATCAATCATCCATCGAGCTTGAGCACTTTCTACCGAATCATCATCAATGCCTGCCCAAGTTTTGACGGCTCGCAGTACCAAGGGCCCTTCGCTTTCGTCAAACACAGCCACAGCTTCAACTACACAGTCGTGTACCACATCATCGATAACTTCTCTAAGATGTTTAGCAACTTGATGTCGCCGGCCATAAATTCTATCCACCGCCTGATTCACCAGGAAAGCTTCGCTACTGTGTTCCAGAATTAAAAATTGTTCGCCTTCGAAATTACTGATTCTCATGTTGTTTTTGCTTTTAGTTAAAGCTACTTTCAGTATAAAACTGGTTAAGGAACAGTCAAGCTATGGTTAATTCAATTGTATTTATTGTTAATTAATATCACGAATGATATATAAAATCCGCGTACAATAGGACTATGTCTGAACCACTTGGAAGTCTGCTAGATAAATCGAAGTTTGCGGAGCCTCCTGAAATAAAACTGATTAAAGAATATATCCGAAATAATCTTCAATCTGAAGTAGCAGTTAACATCGGACCTCGGCAAATAGTTATAAATGTGAAAAGCGCGTCCCTGGCCGGCGCACTTCGAATGCATCTGCATCAGTTAAAGAAGCTCTGTGAAACTGATAAAAAGCTTGTGATCCGAATTAGCTAGGCGACCTTACGAAATGGTATTACTTCTGCTGTATTACCAAGCATGGCCCCACCCAGGTGCCGCACTTCGGATCCTGGTTCTCTAATGGTCATAAGCTTGTTGCCATCGCTGTCAAAAATAGCTAAGTCGGCTTCTTTTATTTTCTTGGGGTCTTCCCAAGGTGCTGGCAGACTGTCACCGTCACTAAAATGACGTATAATGCTGTCCCCGTTTAATTCTACGAATGACATCGTGTGATGTTTCCTTTTTATTTTTTCGACCTTCTTTTGTAATACGCTTACGGTTCGTTTATGTCAACCATCAGTGATAAATAGCACATTTAGTTTTGGCGCAAAATTACTTCCAGCTCATTCTTCATCTGCTCAAAATCAATATATTGCAACGCCTTCATACCTACCGTTTTGGCGCCTTCCACGTACGGTGCCAGATCATCAATGTAAACACATTCAGTAGGATCAACCCCTAACATTTCGGCGGCATGCCGATAAATCGCCGGCTCCGGCTTAATCATTCCCACCTCGGCTGAAACCACGATTGCATCAAATAAATCTAGTTGCTCTTTGCTGAACTTACGCTTGGCTGTGCCAAAATAAGCATTGCTAAGCATTGCGATCTTATAATGCGTCTTCAAAGCGGCTTTTATGTAATCAAATAGCTGTTCGTTTGGCTGCTCTTCAGCTATAACAATTTGGTGCCACTCCTGTGGCGTCTTTCCTATTCGATCAGCAACCCGCTTGTTTAGCTCAATGTTGGAAATTTCACCGGTATTTGAAGCATGTAACTGAGCCTCAATATAGGGAGCATCTTTAGATAAGTCCCCGCCGGCATTCTGATAAATGCGCTTATAGCCTCTTCCTGCTAGAACCCCGAAACAATCAAAAATTACAGCTTTAATCATCAATCTATTGTACCGGAACTTAGGCTACAGTAACTCGTGAACGTTAGAGTGCGACGCCTTGAAGTTGTTTGCTGTAGTCCGGAATCTGCTTTTGGAAGAGCGATCTAACTGTAGAACCAACTCCCGCAAAAGTGCCCTGAGTGTTTGTGCAGCTTACCGACCAAAGGCGGAGCAAGTCTTTATCGTCATTTCGCAACTGATAGATAAAACGACTGCCGGTTGGGCAAACACCACGCTCGTCAACTTGTGTTACGCCGGTTTTCTCTTTGGTAAAGCCGGCTTTATCCAGAGAATGCATAAAACTGTCGTAGGCCGACTTATCATTCGGATAGTTTTGCTGTTTTAATACAGCACCTTCGTACCCTTTGAAAACTGTTAGATTGCGTGAATTCGCTGTGATGGTGATTTTAATGGTCCTATGAAATTCAGAGGCGTTAATTTGGCCATCAGTAGTAAGGCTGACTTCGCTGTTTTTATCAATGTAATCGCTGGCATGAATGACTTGCTTACCAGAAGTAGTCCCGGTTGTGGTGCCTGGACCGTGATTCACTATAAGCACAATCATCAACACGATGATGGCGATTAGTCCCAGAAAGGCCAGAAAGTATCTCATAACTTAATTCCAGACATATAATAACATTTAGAACAGTTTCTGGCAATATCTCTAAGAAAATATCTTAGTATATATTTGCATTTGGAAAATTTTATGGTATGTTTGGTTTTATGAAAGAGCCTCGTGTCTTCCAGCCGCGGCCGGAAACGGCAGCAGCGATTAATTATGTCGCTAACCATGATGTAAAAGGCGCTGCCTACACCGCTCTTGCGGAGGATGGCGAAATGACCGTCACTGACTTAGCCCATGCAGTATCTGATCAAAGCGGGGTTGATTTTTATGCATGTGAAAGGTTTATTGGTAGGTATCCTCCAGTCTACGTTAAAGCTGGGTTTGCTTCAGTCTCTGTGGAGGTTAATAAAAGTAAGCATACTTCTTACTACTCAGCTGAGAATGAAGGTGGTGTGTTGCCTTATATAGGTGCGTTTGAAGCCTGGTCGGACAGATTTAAGCGTCCGGTTTTGCCGGTTCTGGGGTACGGTGGAAAAAGCGAAGATAGCAAATCTGCCGTTCATTCTCTGCAAATAATTGATGGATTACTGCAAGGATTGAATGTCGGCGAGATGAACGTGCCTGGTTATGTTACAAGGGGTGAAAGTCAAAAATCTACAGTACACAATACCCGTCTAGAACACCTGGTAGACCTCGAACTGGTTGTTGCCGAAGATGCCTCGCATGAATTTAAGATTTTGGATCCTTCATATCATGGAGCTAAGCCATTTCATCGCCTCCGACCTGAAACACAGATCGCTTATCAGGCTTTCGGCATTGCCAAAGGGGTATCTCCAGATGCCACATGGTCTATCCAGGAGTTTACTGAACTAGCACAGAAATTTAACCTTATAGATGCTTCTAAGGTGCCAGTTCTTAGAAGACTAGTAGGTCTTGCGTTATCGTCTGGTGCAAATAATTTTCGCGGGGTGGTTGAAAAACGTACCCTAAGGCGAAAATATACATTGGCAGAAGATTTTAGAGAGGCGGCAGGCACTTTACTTGAGCTCGTCAAAAAAATTGATGGCGGCAGCCAACGTTTGGCAAGACAAGCAGAAGATTATGCGCGCGCCACCTATAGTGAGCCGGATGACTTGGCTAGGGTAATAAGGCGTGGCATGGCAGCTTCACCAGTGACAGATGCTTACCGCGATGTTGCTTAAATAATACTTAGAAACTGGTCAATCACTTTATCCTCCGGATCCATGATGTCAAAGTCGTGGCGTTTAGCCGGATCAATCCATTTGTAATCATCATGTTCAGTGCTGAGTTTCACTTTGTCGGTATTTGTTAAGCACACAAAAAATACAGCTATAATCTGGTGTTTGACTCCTTTGATAACAGGTTTCCACTCACCTACATATAAGGGTTTCTGCACTTCAATCTTCAAGCCAGTTTCCTCAAGTACTTCACGTATCAGAGCGGCTTTCGGCGCCTCACCAGGCTCAACACGCCCGCCGGGTAAATGATATCGCCCGCGTTGGGTACCGTCACCATAGGTAGCTGCCTCACGAATAATGAGCACTTTATCCCTATAAACAATTAGTGCTTTCATGGCAATCTGCTGCCGTGTTTCCATTTCAACATCGTAACATTTATTATGATGTGATGGTTGAATTGATTGGGATTCTAAACGTCACGCCGGATAGTTTTAGTGATGGCGGCAAGTTTTTAGACCCCACTAAGGCAGTAGCTCAAGCAAACAAGTTGTTTGCTGATGGTGCGAATATTGTAGATATAGGCGCGGAGGCCACTAACCCGTTCGTAGAGCCTATTTCCGCAAATGAAGAATGGGATCGGCTCAAGGAAGTTTTGCCTGCTTTGATGGAACAATTTCCGGGTCGCCTTTCACTTGATACTTATCATCCCCAAACTGCCCAAAAAGCTCTGGATATTGGCCCGATAATCATAAATGACGTCACAACCTTTAGAGATTCGAAGCTTATTGAAGTGGTAGCTCGTCATAAAGCCAAATGCATAGTCAGCCACATGCCACTGGCTGCAACATCTATTAATGATGCCCACAGCAACTTTCACATCGACAATGGAGATCAGGTAAAAGATGAGTTGCTTGCGCAGCGGCACAAACTACTGGACGCCGGCTTGCCGCCGCAAAACATTATTCTGGACCCTGGCATCGGCTTTGGTAAAACCATGAGATTGAACTGGGAGCTGCTCAGTTTCGCTAAGCTCTTCCCTACTCCTCAAGCAATCGCGCTAGGTCACTCCAGAAAAAGATTCTTGGCTACAGATGAGAAAACAGGAAAACCGTTACCCGAGCCGGAAAAACTGAAGAATAGCCGTGTGCGCAATCTTAAAGCGGCCGGCATAGCTATAACAGCCAGTAAGCAGCATAAATTCTACCTACGTGTCCACGATGTCAGTTTATATGACGACCTACAGGTTTAGGCTACTGGTTAGGGGTTACTGACTCTGTGATTTCAGGTTGCGCCGCAGTAATTTCAACTTCGGCTCCATAAGACGCGGCGCTGCCAATAACTTGGTCGCTGCCGCCTTGTTTCCCGTGCACAGCTTCGTACTCAGCACTCAGTTCCTGGTGGCGAATTTGATTGAATCTAGAGTTTGCGTAATCTACGGTTGCATCCGTTATTCTGCTGGGATCAACTAATGGATAGTGAATATTTGAATTTGACATAAAGTCTACCATAGCAGATTTAGACTATTCGTGCCAGTATTTCAGAAAGTTGAGAGTGTTTGGAGATAGTTCATTGGTCATCTTTTTTAGTTCTTCGCGCGAAAAATAGGCCAGCTTATCAAAAGTCTGGGGTTCCATAACTTTTGGTTCGCCGCTAATGATTGTGGCAGCGTACCAGGTGTAGTGCATCGTAAAATCGTCTTCAGTGAATTCTTTTTCACCAAGCAGTTTGCCAATTTCAACATTAACGCCTAGTTCTTCTTCAACCTCGCGCTCTGCAGTAGCCGCCGGTTCCTCACCTTCGTCAATTTTACCGCCCGGTATTTCCCATTGAACTCGCTTCTCAGTATTGCGATGAAGCAGTAAAATCCGCCTCTCTTCGTCGGTGATAATGCACCCTGCCAATCTTAAATTCATATTTCCACCTCTATAAATTCGGCATTACTAATTCCGCTATGCGTGTCGAAGTCCTCAAACCGTGTCTTGCCCTTGGCTACCTGCAAAAGATAAAACCCCGAACCGCCGTGGCCGACAGCCAAGACCAGGCCGTTTTTTGATTCTTGTTTGATTTTCTCCAGGCACTTCTGCATACGCTTAATGATAACCGGGCGAATCTCCATTCCATCTTCACCGTAAGTAGTCTCATACCATTTAGAGTCATGTGTTTTCTTTGTTCCCTCAAGTCTTCCCAATCTCCTCTCGTGAAGCTCTTCGATAATTTTGATGTGCTTGATATCAATACCAATTTCGCCGGCAATTGTTTCGGCAGTTTGCTGAGCGCGCAGAAACGGAGAGCAAACAATTGTTTTAATACCTTTGTCTTTGAGGTCGTACCCGGTTTTTCGCGCCTGTCTCAGACCCTCCTCTGTCAGTGGTGGATTTTCGTCGGCCAGAATGCCATCTGCATTTGCCTGGCTCTGCCCGTGCCTAACGAAAATAAATTTAGACACTATAGTTCGCCCCAGTTTTTGCCCATAGAAGTGTCCACTGTTAGTTTCACGGGTAGTTTGTAAACGTTTTCCATGGTGTCTTTGAGTAACTTAGCTGTTCGTTCGGCTTCAGCGGCATCGCATTCTACGATCAATGAGTCATGAATTTGTAACAAAATTTTGCATGACTCACTTTCCAGCTGTTTATCTACAGCTATCATGGCCAGTTTCATAATGTCAGCTGCACTTCCCTGAAACGGCATATTAACAGCTTGGCGCATAGCTGCTTCTCGCACCATAAAGTTAGATGATTGCACGTCTGGTGTCGGCCGGCGCCTGCCAAAAATGGTCTCAACATAGCCCTCTTTTTGAGCCTGTTCTTTGACCGATTCAATAAATTTAAGCAGTTTTGGACGCACTTCAAAGTATTTATCAATAAAATGTTTGGCTTGGTCATACCCCATTCCCGTGGCCTGTACTAAACCATGCGTGCTAAGCCCGTACATAACGCCAAAATTCACAACTTTGGCGTCGCGGCGCATGTTTTTGGTTATATCCTGCTCTTCTCTACCGTATATCTCGGCAGCTGTAGCTGTGTGCACGTCAACATCACGGTTGAACATATCTATCAGGTCTTTATCTCCGGATAAATATGCTGCTAAACGAAGTTCAAACTGAGAATAATCAGCACTCACCAACATTTTGCCCGGGCCAGCCACAAAAGCGGTGCGGATTTGCTTGCCCAAATCTGTGCGAACCGGAATATTCTGCAGATTAGGATCGTTGGAGCTTAAGCGACCGGTTTGCGCCACAGTTAGTGCATAAGTAGTATGAAGCCGCGAATTTTCATCTACCATTTTAGGCATTACATCCACGTAAGTGTTTTTTAGCTTGGTAACTTCGCGCCACTGCGTAACTAAATCAATGATTGGATGAGCCCCACGCAGTTTATCCAGCTCAGTTGCGGCAGTAGAATAACCGGTTTTACCCTTTTTAATATCTTTAGATGGCAGGTTCAACTTGTTAAAAAGTATGTCAGCCAATTGAGCAGGAGAACCGATGTTGAACTCACTGTCTGCATGTCCGTAAATTTGCTGCTCAATCTTTAAAATCATGTCATCAAGCTGGTCATTCATTTTCTGGAGGTATTTTGTGTCCAGGTGGATGCCTTCATATTCCATGCGGGCTAGTACCGGAATGAGCGGCCATTCCATATCTCGCGCCAATTTAACCAGCTTGGGCAATTTAGCAAGTTGCTTAGTCTGGTGCTCGTAAAGTGCCGCCAGCACCCCGGTTATTTCAGCGCTGCGGTTGATCAGCTCGTCTTTGTCTAAGTCCTCAAAGGCTGAGCCGTCATATTCAAGCGTGGTTTGAGCCAGTTCGGTTAGCGTTTGCTGGCGCTGCAAAGGATTTATTAAAAAGGCGCCGATTTGCAGGTCGTGCCCCACTGCTGGCAGTTCTAAGCCTAATTCAATTAAAACTTCGAGAGTCGATTTCAGGTCATAACCCACCAGCGCCGATTTACCGCCGAATAGTTTGTTCAAAGAGCTCTGGACGCCTGCCTTGGACAGTTTTTCCAAGTCCAATACTACCGTTTGTTTAGCTTCACTGCTTACGATGAGTAGTTGCGGCTGCCGGCCGTGTTTGCCAGCGCTACGGCTGTGAATAATCAGGGATGGTGAAGCAGCCAGCTTGAGCTTCTGCAGTTGATCATCATCTGAAATTACAGCATGTTTGCCAATATTTAGCTGCGTATCAAATTGTTGCTGGCTGCGGGCGTGGTCTTCCAGGCTGACCTTCATGACTTCCGGTAATTGCCGCAGCAAACTTCTAAACTGCAGCTTCTGCAGCAGGGCTTGAAGACGCGCCGGGTCTACTTTGCTACCGTCAACTTCTTTAAGGTCTAGTTTTATGGGCGCATCTGTCCAAATCGCACCTAGTTTTTTGCTCATGTAGGCCAAGTCCTTGCCGGCTTCTAGCTTTTTGCGCACACTTTCTTTAATAAGCGGTAGATTTTCGTACACGCCATCAAGCGTCTTGTGCTCTTTGAGCAGCTCCAGCGCTGTTTTTTCGCCTACGCCGGGCACGCCCGGGATGTTGTCTGAACTGTCGCCTTTGAGTGCTTTTAGATCCAAAAATTGTTCAGGCGTAATGCCGTACTTCAAAATAAAGGTTTCCGGCCTAAACAATTCAATGTTACTCAGCCCTTTTTTGAGCGCATAGACGTGCACTTTGGGATGCACTAATTGCAACATGTCCAGATCAGATGTAATCAGCATGGTATCTATGCCCTTTTCACCCGCCTGAAGAGCTAATGTGCCCATGATGTCATCGGCCTCGTAATCATCCAGCTCATACAGCGGCCAGCCAAAAGCTTCAAGCAGTTCGTGCAATATCGGAACTTGCTCATAAAAGTCCGCCGGCGCCGGTTTACGGCCGGCTTTATATTCAGAATAAATTTTCAGGCGTTTTCGAATGTTAGTCTTGGGTTTATCCCAGGCCACGCAAACATAGTCCGGCTTGAGCTTTCGCAGTACCTCCAGCGCCATAGTGGCAAACCCAAATACACCGCCTGTTGGCTTGCCATCCGGCGTGCTCAAATTGGGCATGGCATAGTAGCCACGATAAAACACTGACTTACCGTCTATAATAGCCAGTTTTTTAGGAGTCTCCGCCATGCTTTAAGTATATAGCTTCATTACGAGAAAACTAACCTCTTGTGGGCTGGTGTTTCTGGTATTGGTTTATCCAACGAGTTGATTTTCAACCGTCAGAGCTGGCGGCCTTCGCCAGAATACGCTCGTCGCGGCGATTTTTGGCGCTGGCGTCGGCCCACGTACCAATGAAAACTCGGCTGTTTGATAGTTCGGCGCAAGGGGCTTTTACTTTGCAGTCTTCACAATATTCACTGGCCAGTTCTTCGTGGGTCTCCCCAGGCGATGGGAAAAACACTTCAATTGGCCCGCCATTACAGTTTCCCTCTAGCTGCCAGTCATAGCTACCATCCCGCTCTGCCAGAACGCCTGTAACCGGATGAAATATGATTGAAGTCATACGCTTCACTACATTACCTATACGCCCCGGTTTTATGCCAAACTTGATGGCCAGCTGTTCCAGTGTCATCCTATCCAGATCCTCATTAAAACCAACATGCTGTGTATACATTTCGTACTCATCCCTATCTAAAACCTGTCTAGCCACATCCAGAACTCTCTTTAGCACATCCCTGTTATGTACACTGTCAACCGCTTTGGAAGCGACTGTCGTGGTAGTGTCCGGTATCAGCTCATACCAATCATCCTCACCTTCGCTACCGAGCTCTGTATCCAACGATAATACGACGCGGCGAAAATGAGCCTGTCGTATCTCGTTAAGCTTTTTTGGGCTCCAGCCGGTTTGCGCCATTATAGTCTCGTCATCAACCTTTGCCCCTTCTTCGAACTTCCTTAATTGGCTAAGAGCGTCTTCTAAAGCTTGCCCCAGCTGAACATTATTTAACTTTGGCAGGTATTTTTGCATATGCTGGCGAATCCACCAGGTGGCATAGGTACTAAATTTAAATCCTCTACGCCAATCAAATTTATCAACAGCGTGCATTAGGCCGAAATTGCCTTCTTGGGTTAGCTCCTGCGTATTATCCAGATTGCTGACTTTATCTATTCCGTAATACTTTTTAGCCGCCCAGACTACGAGGCGAGCATTGCTCTCTACAAACGTATCATAAGCCTCTAAGCCATCTCTAAAGTGCTTTCTTTCAGATCGAGTTAACCGACGACCTTCCGTTTCAGCTGTATTCCATGCCTCGTGACCGGCCTCTATCCTTTGTGCTAGTGCAATTTCGCCGTCTCTATCAAGTAGTGGTATTCGACCAATTTGATCAAGATAAATACCATAGGAATCAGGTCCGGACAGCTCCCCTGCAAATGCTTTTGACATATTGCTGCATTATAGCAAATTTATTAGTTCGTTAGCTTGAGTTATGAAAGTCTGTACGTCATTGCCATTGTTATCAAGACTCCTGGTGGCGTGTTCTTTTACGTAGCTGATGTTCATCTGAGCGTCGGCTGGAATGCCCGGTTGGGGCAGCCATTGCAACGCTTCCTGGCGTTTGAACTCCTCAAGAGAAATATCTGCCTCTCCCTCGCGGCGATGCTTGGTATCGCGCTCGTAACGAACTTTATCGCTGGCTTCAACCCAGATGAGTTCTCCATCATGAGCCAGGATCCAGTCCACTTCCACTGGCGCACGAACACTAAACAAGACCAAACCTTTGTAATTAGCTCCTTGGGACTGTTTTTCTTCAAATTCTTTTAGCGCAGCTTTTAAAATCACATCCGGTCCGCCGGTTTCGCGCAGCCAGTTGGAAGTCTCTGTCATGTTGGCGACGGAAATTGGATCCGGCTTGTCCTTGTGTCGTTCTCGCGAGTGCATACGGGTAAAATCACCGAAGGAAAAGCCAAAATAACCAGCTTTAATAAACAATTCAGCTAGGGTATCTTTACCCGAACGTGGTAAACCGCCTATGCCAACAATTTTCATACCGGTTTATTGTATCTTATTTATGCTGAGACTTAGTGGTTTAAGAAACCGTTGGGGCATGCGCTACCAGACTATCGAGGTTAACATCGAAATATCGAGCAATATCATCTTCAATACCGGCCAATTCAGCCTTTGGTTGGTATATGTCAGACCCTCCCCTTTTCTCCGCCCAGCCGTCCGGGTGATCCTCAGTTAGAAGAATGGGAGCATTAGTAAAATTAACCATCTTCCAATCACTATTTCGATTCGTTAAGAATACTGTCTCCGTCCAGGGGTTTACCGCTGTAGGATCATCTATGATGTCTCTAGTGTGGCTATTATCAATATCAACGTAGTCAACAGTACTAGGATCAAGATTACCCTTAGCATCTTTTTTTAAACTTAGGTAAGCTCCAAATTTACTTGGGCCGGACACTTGGTTCTCATAACCAAATTCATATGTCACGTTGAAATAATCAGGCCTTTCTTTGTCTCTAACAATGTTAGAATATGCGGTGTCATTTTCTTTGTCTTTACTGACAAGATCCAGTATTTGCACCGCGGCGGTTTCGGCTTCTTTCTGAATTCGATCATAGATAGTGGCCTTAGCGTCCTTATCGGATACATCAACGTGCTCTAAATTGGTACCCATCGGTAATGCTGTACCGGGCTTATCATCAGAACAAGCGCCAAGCAGAAGTAATACTGCCCCTGTTGCTAAAAGTTTGCGTAATTTCCTAGATTCACCATTATTTACAGGTAATTTATTGGACATAACCAATATATTAACACATTGTGACGATTTAAGCAATAGCTAGATTAGGCTGTTTACTTTATGTAATCGTGTAATTTTTTGGCGTCGCGGTGTTTGCGAAGCTTAGCTAGAGCTTTAGCTTCAATCTGGCGGATTCGCTCGCGCGTAACACTAAACTCCTGCCCTACTTCTTCTAACGTGTGGCTTTTGCCGTCTTCCAGGCCAAAGCGTAGCTTCAAAATCTTTTGTTCGCGTTCAGTTAGGCTGCCTAGCATGTCTTTGACGTGCTCTTTTAGTAGTTGCCCTGTGGCCGATTCTTCAGGGCTAACAGTATCTTCATCAACAATGAAGTCACCTAGAACTGAATCTTCCTCGTCATCGCGCACCGAAGCGTCAAGACTGGAAATGTCCTGCTTAATCTTCATGATGTGCTCGACTTTATCGACGTCTATTTCCATTGCTTGGGCAATCTCTTCGTTGGTCGGTTCGCGATTTAATTCTTGGGTCAGGCGTCG
Source organism: uncultured Candidatus Saccharibacteria bacterium (assembly GCA_964540115.1). Taxonomy (GTDB): domain Bacteria; phylum Patescibacteriota; class Saccharimonadia; order Saccharimonadales; family CAYVSP01; genus CAZILM01. The sequence goes on from CAZILM010000018.1 coordinate 12,071, forward strand.
TTGGGTACGAAGTAATTTATTGATGGTTTCCACCATATGCACTGGAATACGAATTGTTCGCGCCTGGTCCGCAATAGCACGTGTAATAGCCTGGCGTATCCACCAAGTGGCATAAGTCGAGAATTTAAATCCTTTGTCCGGATCAAACTTTTCAACAGCGCGTAGCAAACCGGTGTTACCCTCCTGAATCAGATCAAGAAGGTCTAAGCCACGTCCGACGTAGCGCTTGGCAATTGAAACGACGAGACGCATGTTGGCCTCGGCCATTTTGTCTTTAGCGCCTTTGTCGCCAGCTACAACTTTTTGAGCTAAAGCTAGCTCTTCCTCAGCAGATAATAGAGGTATCTTACCGATTTCTCGCAAGTACAAGCGGACTGAGTCATCAGCAATGTCGTCAAGGTATACTTGCTCTTCCAGTACAATTTCTTCTTCTTCGGCTTCCCACTCTGAATCAGGTTCGTTGGCACCAACTATTTGCAAGCCATTATCGGCGAGTTCAGTGTATAGCGAGTCCAAAACATCAACATTTTCCGGCGCATCAGGTATTTTAGAAAAAATCTCGCGCTGGTCTATTTTGCCTTCTTTTTTGGCTTTTTCAAACAGCTCTTTTTTGACCTCATCTAAGGCATGCGTATCTTGAACTTCATCGGCCGTGTCAACTTTCGGCATATGGTATCTCCTTTGTTGCTTCGTGTAATAAAATGTCGAGTGTCTTAGCTTTTTGCAGCATTTTCTCAGCATCACTTGGGCGAGCTTGACGCATAGCTGCTGCTAACTCTTGTTTTTGAGCGTTTACGTATTGGCTTATCAAACGGGCCTTCAGTCGAGCGGCTTCGTAACGAAGCTCTAAAATCTCGAGGTCCTGATA
>CAZILM010000019.1:0-12883 GCA_964540115.1 uncultured Candidatus Saccharibacteria bacterium
ATAACAGCGATAAAACAGCAGGAAAAAAGTAAAGATAGGTATTCGATTTTTATAGACGGAAAATTTGCTTTTGGGCTCAGTGAGCTAGGGCTGATTAACAGTGGTCTACGGTTAAATCAGGATTTGGATAGGGAAGCGGTGGGGAAGCTCAAAGATGAAGCAGCCATAGATAAAGCATATAATCGTACTCTCGCCCTACTTGCCCGCCGCCCAAGAAGCGAATGGGAAATACGTGATTACCTGAAAAGAAAAAAATACGACTCCCCCACTGTTGACGTGATACTTAACAAGTTAAGTAAAATTGGATATGTGGATGATAAAGCCTTTGCCAAAATGTGGATCGACAACCGGCGTCTGTTGAAGCCCACTTCCCTACGTCGCCTACGCCTAGAACTTCGCCAGAAGCGAATCTCCGACGAGATAATAGATGAAGCGTTAACAAAAGACGAAACTGATGAGAAGCAAGTATTAAAAGAGATTATTGAGCGCAAAGGCGCGCGCTACCCGGACAAGCTAAAGTTTATGCAGTACCTGGCTCGGCAAGGGTTTAGCTATGACGACATAAAGACTGCCCTGGAAGAAACAAACAAATAAATTTCAAAGCTCAAATACCAAACTTCAAAGAAATAATAAACTCCAAACATCAAACGTTTTAAGTTTTAAACTTTGAATTTTATCTGAATTTTGAACTTTGTTTTTTGAATTTTAATTAGCTGGTACAACCGGTGCCATCGCCGGCGCTGCTGACTTGGTTGGTCTCAAGAGGTCGTTAATCACAATTTTGCGATTGGTAATTTCAACAATTTGATTTCGATCAATGCTCAGGTTGCCGCCGCTCAGGCTTTTTAGTAGCGATTGAGATACATAAATTTTCTGTATGAACATTGTCTCAACCTCAACAGCATAATCGCTGATTTTGCCAACTTTTTCTTTGCTAACTGTAACGACCGGCTTATTAAGCAATTCGAAGTTAATCCCCATAATGTCTTTTAAGCGAACCAATTCTTCGGGCACAACCAGCACATCGTGGTCATTCACAACCAACCCTTGTTTTATAACATCCCGGATGTCCTGATATAAAAGCACCACTCTATGTTTATCAAAACGATCCTGGCAGTAAAAACCTTCAATCTTCAAATTATTTGGATTAATAATCGGAGCCATAACGGTAGCTATCTGTCCCCCGGTGCGTAAACTCATCACCGGTTTGTTTAAAAATGACCCACTCAACTGCAACATGCTAATCAGTATAAAACAGTGACGCCACTCATCGAAATCCACAGTTATAGAAAAATTATCCACAACATAAAAAGCTTATGGTTGCAAACGAACCAGAACGGCATTTACAATGTCCAAACCATGAGACGTAACCTGGGGGTTCTTCTTCTGCTAGTCGGTAGTTTTATACTACCAATTGCTGCCCATGCAAGCGCACAAACACCAGATGTATTTATAACTGAAATCCAGACAGCAAGCGCACAAGCTGCCAGCGAAGAATTTATTGAAATATATAACAATACGGATAACGAAATTGATTTTGCCGATAGTGCAAACCAAGGTGCAAAGGTCTGGAAGTTGCAGTACTACAGCTCAACCAAGGTTTCCCAAAGCAATTTCAGCTGGGATAGTACTGATCCTAGCGGGGCATTTGATTTAACTGGTAGAGTTGCGGCCCATGATTACTACTTAATTAGCACGAACACTGATGGCGATGCCTATGCACCGGGCGGCATTACGCCGGATCAAACCTATAGCAGTTCACACTTAGCTGATAGTGGTGGCGCTGTGCGATTAGTCGATGTGGTTGACTCATCTACTAATGAACACGACCATGCTGGTTGGTCAAACGGCAGCCCGCTGCTGGTTGGCTTTTATGCTACCCCGCCAGCCGGCAGCAGTCTGCAGCGAACCGTTAGTAGCGAAGGCAATTATATTAATCCTGAAGGAACACTTAGTCCATTTGTGCAAGACGCTTCAATCACTCCAAAGGCTGCATGGCAGCAACCCGCTCCAGCCAATCCCGAACCAACGTCTACGTCCGGCGATCCAGGAGTTGGAGCAGGTGAGGAAACGCCGCAAATTTCTGATAGCCCAGAAACCCTACAGCTAACCGAGTTACTGGCAAACCCGGCATCACCCGCGACAGACGCGAAGGATGAGTTTGTAGAAATTTATAATTACGGCGATGACCCGGTAGAACTTACAAGCTTTACTATCCAAACCGGCAATACTTATAGCTACAGTTACACTATATCTGAAGGCGAAATTGGCCCTCACAGCTACGTTGTTTATACCAGTGGCGATACTACCTTATCGTTAGCTAATAGTGGCGGCAAAGCACGCTTGCTTAACCCGGATGGCGAAGTTATTAGTGAAACATCGCCCTACAGTGAGGCAGATGAAGGTACGGCATGGGCTTTCGCTAACGAAATTTGGCAATGGACAACTACACCTACCCCCGGTTCCGCTAACCAGATTACTTCACCGCTTTCGGCCGTCGCCAAAGCGGCAGCAGCTAAAAAAGTCAGCAAGACCGCTAAAACAACAGCAAAACCTAAAACAAGTTCGGTCAAAGCGGCCAAGTCCTCTGCGGCCGGTAATGGCGGCTCCGACGAAGCCGGCACCGATGAGCAGCCGACTTCTCTTCATCCCAACATACTTGCTGCTATTGGCGGAGTCGCGCTAGTATACGGAGCATATGAATACCGTCAAGATGTGGCAAACCGTTTCCACCAGCTCAGAAAATACCGAGAAACTCGGCGAGCAGCTCGGGCAGCAACTGCAGGGCGGTGAGGTTATTGAACTAATCAGCGATCTTGGCGGCGGCAAAACAACACTAGTGCGCGGGGTTGCCCGTGGAGTTGGAAGTCATGACCACGTCAGCAGTCCAACTTTTAAGATCAGCAATGAATATAAGGGAGAAAAACTAAAACTTTATCATTTTGATTTCTATCGTCTTAATGATCCGGGCATAATTGCCCATGAAATGCATGACATTTTGTCCGACCCGGAATCTTCTGTAGTAATTGAATGGGGCGAAGTGGTTCAGCACGTTTTACCGGAAGAGCGGCTGAGTATTGAGTTATCCGCGAGCGGCGAGCAGGAGCGGCAGATTAAGATTACCTACCCCAAACAACTCGAGTATCTTATGGAGAAATTATGATAATTCTAACCATTCGTAGCGACAAGCCGGAGTCTGAATTAGGTCTGTTTCAGGATTCGGAAAGGCTAACTTACGAGAAATGGGAAGCCCACCGGCAGCTCGCGGAGACAATTCATAAGAAGCTCGAGGTACTGCTTATTTCTCAGAAAAAAGACTGGCGGGATATTGAAGGCATTGTTTGTTACCAAGGTCCAGGCAGTTTTACCGGATTGCGAATCGGCCTAAGCGTAGCAAATGCAATAGCCGGGAGCCTTGAAGTGCCTATTGTGGCCAAAACGGGTGAGGAATGGCTAGCTGACGGAATAAAAGCCTTGCACAAAGGCGAAAATAATCATGCGGCTATGCCCGAATACGGCAGCCCGGTGCATACGACACAACCCAAGCGATAGTCTTGTGAAATCCATGTAACACACGTATTATTTGAATAGGATTTTCAGTTTTGGGATAAATCCACTTTGTAATTCTCAATTTGTTATTCAGGGTTTGAGCCTCCGAGCTAATGAAGTGATAGTGACTGTTCGGGACTTCTCTCTGTAGGAAAGGAAAGATTATGGATCCTATAACCATAGTTCTGGCTATTGCTGGAATTGGCATTGGATTTGGCGCCAGTACAGCCGTTACCAAAAAACGTCTGGGCTCAGCCGAAGACGCCGCCGCCAAAGAATTAACTAAAGCCAAAAAAGAGGCCGAAAAACAAATAAGTGACGCTAGAGAAGAAGCTGCTAAGTTAGCTGAGGATGCTCGCAAGGAAGAGCAGGCTCGCCGCAAAGAAACCAAAGAGATTGAACAGCGTTTACTTGACCGCGAGGAGACACTGGACAAGAAACTAGACGAGATTGATAAGCGAACCGAAAATCTTCGAAAGAGTGAAGATGAAGTGGAGGGTCTCAAGCAGGAGATCAGGGATATTCGCATCAAGCAACAAGACAAGCTGGAGAAAATCGCCAAGCTAACCAAAGTTGAGGCTGCTGATAAATTGCTCAAAATGACCGAGCGCGATATTAAAAATGATTTAGTAGGATTAATTAGCAAACTGCAAAATGAGGCAGAAGAAAACGCAGAAGAAAAAGCCGCGCTGATAATTACTCAGGCTATGGAGCGTATGTCCAGTGAAGTAACGGCCGAGCGAACAGTTACGGCGGTTAAACTGGAAGACGAAGAAATGAAGGGACGAATAATCGGTAAAGAAGGCCGTAATATTCAGGCCCTGCAACGTGCAACTGGTGTAGACATCATGGTGGATGACACGCCGGGTATGATAATTCTCAGCTCGTTCGATCCGGTGCGCCGCGAGGTGGCTCGTCAGGCGCTTGAGATGCTGCTCAAAGACGGTCGGGTTCACCCTGGTCGCATTGAAGAAGTCGTTGCTAAGGCTCAAGCACAAGTTCAAAAAGACGTGGTGCGGGCAGCTGAGGATGCGGCTCGTGAAGTCGGTATCATTGGTATTCCAAAAGAAATTTTGCAATATCTTGGTGAACTGAAATTCCGTACTAGTTACGGACAAAATGTTCTAAAACACAGCACCGAGATGGCGCACATTGCCGGTATTATTGCCGAGGAATTGGGTGCAGATGTAAAAGTCGCCAAGTACGCGGCACTGATTCACGATCTTGGCAAAGCTTTGACCCACAAAATGGAGGGTAAGCACCATCACATCAGTGGTGAAATGGCTCGCAAATACGGAGTACCAGAAGAAGTTGCCCATGCCGCCGAGGCTCACCACGATGATATGGAAGCCACAACCGTGGAAGCCTTAATCGTCCGCGTGGTAGACGCCATTAGCGCCTCCCGTCCGGGTGCCCGTAATATTTCTGCAGAGAACTTTGCGGAGCGCATGAAAGAGTTGGAAAATGTCGCCAATAGCTTTGATGGAATTGAAAAGTCATACGCCATCAGCGCCGGCCGCGAAGTCCGGGTGTTTGTGAAGCCGCAAGATATTGATGATCTTACTGCCATTAAACTGGCGCGTGATATTGCTACTAAGATTGAATCCACAATGCAGTATCCCGGTACGATCAAAGTCAACGTGATACGCGAAACAAGGGCGATAGAATTCGCCAAGTAGTCAAATGATTACTATCTGGTTCGAGTCGCATAGCATTACCACTGAAAATGAAGACCACATTGCAAGTGGCTGGAACGATGCGGATTTGTCTGAAGATGGCGTAAAAAAGGCTGCCGAATGGCCGGAACGTTGCAGAAGCCGCGGCCTTGATGCCATCTTTTGTTCTGATACGCAGCGTGCTGTTAAATCTGCTATACCAACTGCAAACGAACTACATCTTCCGATATATGTTGATGAGCGTCTACGCGAATGTAACTACGGTGATTTTACGCAGAAACCTAAAGAAGTCGTCGATGAACAACGTCTGAAGCGAATTAAGACACCTTTCCCGAATGGTGAGAGTTATGAGCAGTGTATGCAACGCATGGAGTCATTCCTCAAAGATTTAAAAAAGAACTTTGATGGAAAAACAGTAATGATCGTTGGACATCGCGCGACTCATTACGGTATTGAGCATTTTGCTTTAGGCAAGAGTCTTAAAACATGTGTAACTGAAAAATGGACATGGCAACCAGGTTGGAAATATCAGCTACAATAAGGCTATGAAGGCTGTTATTTTACACGGTACCAACAGCAACCACACTAGTAACTGGTTTCCTTGGCTCAAAACCGAGCTGGAAAAGCTAGGTTACGAGGTCTGGGTACCTGATTTGCCTGCTAATGGGCGTCCCAATATCGAACGTTACAACAGTTTTCTCCTGAGTCAAGGATGGGATTTTAATGACAACCTTATTGTTGGTCACTCATCAGGAGCAGTAGCCATACTAGGATTGCTTCCCGCATTACCCGAGGATGTAAAAATAAATACAGCGATATTAGCCGGTTCTTTTACTAAGAGATTAAGTGAAGACCCAAGCTGGGAAATGCTTAGTGAATTATTTTATGAACCATTTGATTTTGAAATTGTGAAACAAAAAGCCAAGCAATTCATTTTCGTTCACTCGGAAGATGATCCATATTGTCCCATAGAACAAGCTGAAGAATTGCATCATAAAATCGGTGGAGAATTCATCCGCTTTAAAGACATGAAACATTTTGGGGTGAAGCTTGACCCTCGCTTCTCTAAATTTCCAGAATTGCTCGATATCATAAAGCAGAAAGTTCAAAAGTGAAACTCGGAAAACACCCGCCGCTTAGCAGTAAAACAAAACTACTCAGCTTTGATTTAGAGACAAACGGTTTGCATGGTCAGGCTTTTGCAATTGGCGCAGTTGTTATGGACGCTGACGGCAAGATACACGAAGAATTTACAGCGCGTTGCCCTTTGCAAGATCCAATTGATGAATGGGTTAATAGCAATGTTTTGCCAGCCATAAAAAACATGCCAATAACACACAAAAGTTATGAAGAAATTCGCGAAGCTTTTTGGCAGTGGTATATAGTTGCCGAGCCGAAGAGCGACTATGTATTGGTTAGTAATGGCTACCCGGTGGAATATCGTTTTCTGTTGGATTGCCAAGAAGCTAATTTGGACGAGCGTTATTGGCAACACCCTTTTCCAATCCTAGAACTCTCTTCTTTACTTATTCAAGTTGGTCAAAACTCCCAGGCAAGTAAAAATAAAATGACTCAAAAATTGTTAAGAGATAATGAAGTTTTGCAACATCACCCGCTGCATGATGCCAAAGTTGCGGCCATAGTTGCGTTTGAGGCCTTTCGCCAGTCCGGCCAAATCAGCTGATACACCTGCACCACACCTGCCTGCGAGTCTCGCTCACCGTACTATATATGTACGACTCGCTCGATTCTCGTCGCTTTAACCCCAAGCTGAATCCTCTCAGCGTGGGGATCCCTTTCCTTGTACTGCATCCAAGTGCAGGCGTATCAGATTTCTCGCTTACCTGAGAAACCAACAGCGGCGATTACCACGCTGGCCAACATATCGAGCATTACAATACGAATACCTGGAATGCCATCACTGATGGCCATTAGAGCCGCGCTGCCCAACCAGACAGTTGCTATAACACCCGCCGTGTATGGGTACTTGATGAACAATACAAATTCTTTAAACATAAAAGTTCTCCTAAACTATCTTGCTGCTATTTTAATCCTACTCATCAGTTCTTGGAAGAGGGCCGGGTCGCGTTCGGCAACTCTCTCAAGCCAGGTACTAACAATGTCCAGGGCGTCGCCTATAGATAAACCATCGTCTTGCTGGTGGCGCAGCTCCGGATATTCTTTTTCAATACGCTCAGTTACCTGATGGAAAACCACTGGTAATACCTGGTTACGCCGTCCGAGTGTTTCTACCAAATTCATGTATGTTTGAGCCGCTCTTAGTATTTCAGTAGCTTCAACTTTAACAACCAGGCCAAACCTATTCCCTTTATTCACGACATTATTAATCAATTGCAGGATGCTGCCATCTTCAATCATCGGCTGAATATCATCAGTACCTAGAACTCTACTGAATGTATCCTGTGCGACTTGGCCCACCTCTCGGTTAAAGTCAGTTTGGGCATTGCGGTTATTTTGCAGGCTAGCTAATTTCCTCAGGGCACGGTATAAATCACTTACAAAAAAGCGGATAAACTGCTCGAATAAATTTGCCACCGTTTGGTTGCCGGTATAAAGCTTGTCCCATTGCTCAACTAAGCCGAAGAAGGCGGCTTTGTTGGTAGGTGTGTGAGCGGAGATTCCAAAGTCAATCAAACCAACTTTGTTGTCTTGCATAAAACGAACATTGCCGGGGTGCGGATCGCCCTGTATGCGCTGCAAGGTGAATACTCCTGTAACTGACTCCACCCCTAAAACTTCTAATTGCACATCCAAATCAGAACCTAGCATTTCCTTTATGTAGACTTTAGGGTCAACGCCCTGTTCCTGGAGCTTCATTAATTGGGCGCCGGAAATACCTGGCACGTATTCCTGGACAATGATGTTTGAGGTACATAGATCTAAAAAAGTTTCTGGAATTATAAAGCGGGGATGATCCTTGTAAATTTCGTACAACTCTGCCGCAAAATGAGCCTCTTCAACATAGTCTGTTTCGCGCAAAGTGGCATTGCTGAAATCATTTATGGCGCCGTCAATTTTTATATCCATATTTTGGTAGAGCCGGTTGACAAAGGTTTTGCTGAAGCTTTTAAGTAGGCGCAGGTCATACCTGAGCGTTTCGCGTACCAGAGGCCTTAGTACTTTTACGATAATCGGCTTGCCGCTAATATGTTCGCCGTAATAGACCTGCCCGAAGCTACCGGCCGCAAATGGCTGGGGTTGAATGGTTACAATCTGTCTGAGTTGCTCAGGTTTGAGCTCGTGCTGAAGGATTTTGGCTACATCTAAAGGTTCAGGATCAAGATTTTCAAAAATCTTCAAACGATCGGGGCTTTGCCACTTTCTCATTTGGTCGCTTCGTAGCAGTACGCCCTGCAAGAATTTAATATAAACGCCGCCCAATTTCACGAACTCTTCACAAATCAACTGAGCCATGGGCGCATATTTCTTTTGGCGGTGCAAATAATAGGCGCGTGTAGCTAAGCTGGCAAGCCGAGCGGTCCGGTGACGCTTAATGGCAGCTATAGATTTGCTCATGAGCCTCTATTTTTTACCAAAACCGATTAGGAACAGGGCTAACGTCGAAATTGTTACTGCTACGTAGAGTTGAAAGATTTCGTTTGGATCATCACGTGTTAGCGCCATCAAAATAGTGGCAATCCAAATAATCAGAATAGTAAAAAAGATCGATGCATACTTCATAATTACGCTAATTATACAATCTTTAGCATAGAAAAACCATATTTACCTGGCTTTTTAAGGGGTACTTCTATATAATTTGCCCCGTTACTAAGTACAAATAAAGCCGGGGTGTGGCGCAGTTGGCTAGCGCGCCGCGTTTGGGACGCGGAGGTCGAAGGTTCGAGTCCTTTCACCCCGACCACGAAATCGTGGGATACTTCACGTAGCACATTTAAGGTAAAGCATGACCAAATCAATCCCCCGAACCCTACTACTAGATCATGAAGAATTAACTTGCCTTGCTTTAGCTGCTAACGACGCGGTTGTTATAGTTAACGATATTCAGGGAATCTCCACTAACACTGTTCAGCTTGGTTTTGGCGAGGAAGACATACCTGTTTTTGATGGACAAGAAGTACGCCATGCTGTGATTGGTACATACGTGTCAGGAATGTACCCACTTATAGATGTAATTCTCAACTGTAAGCCAGTTGAAACAGGCGAACATAAAATAGTACCGTTGTTTCATGTCGCAATCAATCTTGCGCCGCCTTATGAAGCAGGCTTGATACGTACTGATGGTGTGCTTGATGATAAGGGGGAATATAATCTTGCCGACAATGAAACAGCGCACGCACCAATCCATTTTAGTGATGGCCTAGACGTATCTCACCCAGATTACCTTGATTTGCTCCTAACACAGGGGTTTAGTGATCCCCTTAATCTTGATCAGGCTAATGAACTCATCACCGTACTCGATATTCCTAAAACGTTGCTGCTGGAACGACTTAAACAAGTACAAAACGATTTCTTTTCTGCTTAACCTCAGCGTTCCGCTTTCAAACCGTATTAAGGGTTTGAAAGAGGCAACTTTGGTCGGGGATGCGGGATTTGAACCCACGACCTCACCGTCCCGAACGGTGCGCGCTACCAGGCTGCGCTAATCCCCGAAATATGCCAGTGGCATATTTCGTAGCCACGAGCGAAGCGTCGTTGTAATACAACCGTAAAAACTTAAGGTGCCAACCACACTATTGCCGGTATTACGAAAACGCATGTAATTGTAGCAAAAAAACCGCTAGAATACCTCTTATGATTCAAGCGTTCCTTGCTGCGGCGGGCATCTTATTTTTAACGATTACTGTTGACTACTTGGGGCGAAAACACAAAATTCGGACAGAAACTATTCGTAAGATCGTGCACATAGTCGGTGGAACATTTGTTGCCACGTGGCCGTTTTTCATGAGCTTTAAGGCTATAGAACTACTGAGCTTGGCATCTATTGTCGTTTTTCTAATAGTCCGACACTATAAAATTTTAGGCAGTCTTCATGCCATTGAAAGACGTAGCGCCGGCGATATATTGTTCGGGGTAGGGGTCGGTTTAAGCGCACTTATAAGTGCTAATAAGTGGATTTTTGCTGCCGCAATACTACACCTCAGCCTGGCCGATGGGTTGGCGGGTTTAATTGGAACTCATCCTAGAAGCAAACACGCCTATAAGATCTTTGGTGAACGACGGACAGTAGCTGGAAGTCTGACTTTCTTTTTGGTTTCAATGGCAATTTTAGGGTGGGTAACACACTCAGCGCCAGCCATGAGCGGGGTTACCCTTTATATGCCGTGGATAGCCTTTCTGGCAGCCGTGGTAGAGAATCTGAGCGTCCTGGGTACCGATAATATCTTTGTACCACTCTTTATAGTATTTATGCTGAACTCTCTTCGTTAGACCAGCGTATCTTCTTTGCCCCACGGCCCGTGGGCTCGTAAGGCATTTAGTATGACCGTAATGTCCACTAGCTCTTGAATTATCGCACCAGATACCGGCTTAAACTTTCCAGTCGCGAAGATAAACATCAAACCAATACTTATAAAAATACCTATTAAGATACTTTGTTTGGCTATGAAAAAGGTGCGTTTGGCGACTTTTACACTAGTGGCGACCCGACCTAAATCGTCGTGAAGAATAACAACATCGGCTGATTCGCTGGCAGCTGTCGAGCCACGGGCTCCTAATGCAATGCCCACGTCTGATGCCGTCAGCACCGGTGCATCATTGACACCATCGCCGATAAATCCGACCGGTTTCTCTTCTATACTTTCAATCGCACGTAGTTTATCGGCGGGTAAACAATTTGCTTCTATCCGGTCTATTCCCAGAGTTTTTGCAACTGCTGTTGCCACTGCACTATTATCGCCAGTTACCATCAGGAAGTGTTTGATGCCGGCATCCCTAAGTCTTTGTATGGTGGACTTGGCTTCTTCACGAATTGGATCAATAAAACTGATAATTCCAGCCAGCTTATCATCAACGATAACGTACGACGATGTCTGATCAATATTCGTTTGATTAACCTTAATTGAACGAGCTTCCAGCATACTAAAGCGACCTATAGCTATTTCGTGACCGTGAAGCATTCCGATCAGACCCATCCCGGTTTCCTCACGGACTTGTTTAATTTTATCTAGCTTTATCTTATGCTTGGCGGCCTCGTTCAAGATAGCTTTGGCTAGAATATGATTGGAATTTTGCTCAAGCGAAGCAGCTAAGGCCAGCACCTCAGCCTTTGTATAACCCTTTTGCGGAACGATTTTGTCTACTACCGGCTTGCCTTGTGTAAGAGTGCCGGTCTTATCAAATCCCAGCGTTCTGACCTCTGCCAGCCTTTCCATAGCTGAACCGTTTTTAACAATGATACCGTGCCTGGCTGCTCGACTCATGCCACTTATAAGGGCAATCGGCGCACCAAGAATGAGCGGACAGGGTGTAGCTACAACCAGTACTTCCAGAAAACGAATAACTTCTCCGGACATAATCCAGGCGCCGCCGGCAATAACAAAAGCAATTATGGTAAAAGGTATGCTGTAGCGGTCTGCCAATCTTACGAAAGGTGATTGGCTGGAAGCAGCCCCCCGCACTAGCTTAATAATTTGTTCATATTGGCTCTCAGCCGCCGGGCGAAGGGCTCTGACCGTAACGGCGCTATCAACGTTGATTGATCCGCTTAGTATTTCCTGACCCACCGTTTTCTCTACCGGCAGGCCTTCACCGGTTAAGCTCGATTCATCAAAGCTGGCGTTGCCCTCTAAGATCACAGCGTCTACAGGCACAACTTCACCTGGCTTAATTAGCAACTTATCACCCTTGCTAACGGTGTCTACGGCTACATCCAGCGTCTTCCTGCCTTTGATTATATGAGTCTTTTTGGGCTTACGATTCAAAAGGTCACTTAGTTCTGTTTTTGCCCGTTTTTCGGCGTAATCTTCAAGGGCTTCGCCGCCAGTCAGCATAAGCACAATAATCATGCCCGCCCAGTATTCGTGCAGAATAACTGAGGTGATAATAGCTGTGGCAGCCAGAATATCCACGCCGTATTCGCCACCACGTAGTTTGTGCCACATGTCTACTAAAAGCGGGATGGTAGCGATTAGTGCGGTCAGTCCTAATACCCAGTGTGCGGCCGTATCAAAGCCACCAATATCAAGTGCTAGCCCAACCACCATGGCAAGTATTACGAAACCTAATTCACGGTACTCTTTGAAGAAATGCCTGAGTTTAGTCAGCATAGAAACCCCTAATTTAGTCAGGCTTAATTATACCAAGTTAAACTCAAGAATAGGCCAGATTTACGGTGGCGAAGCATAGCCGCAGTCAGTGACCCTGTTTCTACCAAAAACTTGTGTTGTCTAAACTGAGCGCTTCACGCACTTGTTTGCGTTGTTCCCTATATTGTTTCAAGTCTCTAATTCGGAGTTTCATACAGCACCTCCTACGCAACATCTTATAGGTAAGTTCAATTCTATTCTGTTAATAATCTAACTTTTAAGTGGTTGGTGCACGGGGTTAATCACTAAAACTACGACGGTTCCCTCGTGACTACAAAATATGCCACCGGCATATTTTGGGGCGAGCTATGGGAATTGAACCCACGACCTTCTGGACCACAACCAGACGCTCTAACCAACTGAGCTAAGCCC
>CAZILM010000020.1:0-1456 GCA_964540115.1 uncultured Candidatus Saccharibacteria bacterium
TGGCCGCCGAAACAACCAAAGAATACGAAGTCCACGACTACGGCTTTTACTCGGCAGACCGCAATAATTGTCCAACAACCAACGGAAACACTTCGACAAGTGGAGTAGATGTGACCGCTACAGTCGCTAAATATGGGCTTCAATCAGTGGTAGTCAAACAGGTTGGGGGTAGTGTGCTCGGCTCACAGGCCGCCGACCAGCCGCCTGTGGCAGTGGCTTCAGTTTTGAAACTTATAATTGCTGACTCATTCTTAAACGGGCAGCCGGATTTAAACAAGACAGTTACTGTTACTGCCCAGGAGAACTATTTCGGCGCCGGAGGCGGTGATGGTTCATTAGCAACCCCTCATACTGGCCAGACGATTAAGCTCAGCGACGCACTGGAACAAACCCTAAAATTCTCTTCTGATACTGACGCCAATGTATTAATTGACGCGGCGGGAGGCTTAGGACAAATTAATGCGGTTGCCGGAACCCTAGGCTATAGCAACACTTCAATTGGCTCTTACTATAATGATGCCGGCGCAGCGACAATCGGTCCAAACAAAACAACTGTTAACGACCTTACCAAAGCAATGGAAAAGTTTGCTACCAGCGCTGATGCGGTTTACAAGCAAGCATATACGTTTCTGACACAAGATACCGTAAAGTACGGATTGGCTTCTGAAGCCAATAAGTGGGGAGGCACATCGAAGGTTTCGGGCAATTCTGCCGTTTTTGTGGTGGGACAACAAAAATTCATTATTACAGCGTATGTAGAAAAAGATTGGAAGGGAGATAGTGCAGCGACCGATCCATCAAGCGGTGCTTCGGCAATAAAGAATGCCACAAATGACCTATTGGCTCAGATTGGTGGCAGTCCGCCTCCAGCATCATCATCGAGTTGTTGCGCTTCAACAGTGAGTGGTGATACCAACGAAGCAATTATCTGGAACTATTTGGTTGGACAAATGGCGCTGTCTCCTGTGCAGGCGGCTGGAATTATGGGTAATATGAAGGCCGAGTCGGGCTTTGATCCGACGGCATATAATCCGGGTACCCATACCGATAACCCGGATCCAAGCCGGGCCTTTGGCATTGCCCAGTGGTTAGGAGGCAGGCAAACCGCTTTACGCCAATCAGCCGAAGATGCCGGTAAACCCATAACAGACATTGGTGTGCAATTAGACTTTCTCAAAGGTGAGCTGGAGGGCCCGTATAAAAGCAGTGTGCTGGATCCTCTCAAGGCTACTAACGATTTGGCTGAGGCTACTAGAATTTGGCTAATGCATTATGAAATACCGTGTAAAGCCAGTGACACAGCCTGCTGGGATGGTGAAATGTCCAGTCGGTTCCCTAATGCTCAAGACGAATTAGCACGTTTAGGTTCAGGTGCGCAGGGATCGACTGCCGGTGCTACGGGCGGTTGTGCTGGCGGCAACTTCAATTACGGAAAATATGCTTCCATGACACGCGA
>CAZILM010000020.1:1556-3208 GCA_964540115.1 uncultured Candidatus Saccharibacteria bacterium
AACCAGGCGGAAGACTTCACTTACACACTCACTAATCAGGCCAATAACAGGTCGACCATACTGCACGCTCACGATAACCAAATAAAAAAGCTGGTGGCAAGAGGACATTACACCATTTCGGTTACAGCTGGCGAAAAAAGTTTTGCAACTACCACACAAAGCGGCGGTTTTCTACAAACCAGTGAGCTTAGTGCTACGTTGACGCCAGAAAAAAGTCGACAATTTGTTGGCAATAATCCAGCTGCCTGCATGTACTATATTCATAATCTACTCATTTCAAATACCTGCCAGGACTTATATAGCCAGTTTCTTGAACATCTTCCGGCCAGCGCCTCTGTGCCAACCTACACAACCAAAGTCCCTGGGAACATTGACGGAGCTGTCGAAGGAATTGTGCAGTTGGGGCAGGACAACGTGGTAATCCTAAGAGCTACTAACGGTGGCGGGCATTTCAGTTTTGTCGCTACTGCAGATTTTAAGCTTACCAGTGGTGTAATCCTTACGGATCTAGATAAAGATAAAACCTATACTGTTCAGCCTTACGGCAACGGTTTTATAGCCTACGACAGCGCCATAGGCAAAGTCTTCTACTATACCTCACGCAATCAGCGACCATCAGCGATTGACATTGCAGCTCCTAAAGATAATGCCTTGAGGCCTTATGCCCTCGGCTCAAACGGTGGTGCCATAGCCGTAGCTTATTCCAAACAGGAGGGCAGCGTTTCGGCTGGCGGTCAGGATATTGAAAACAAACAATCAAAAAACCGCCACTCAGTTGTAAAAGTGTCAGGAAGTGACAAAGAATTTGGATTTAAATATAACATAGAGTCTTTTGCCCCATGCGGGAGTCAGAAGCTATGCTTAACTAGCCAGGGTAAGCTGCACGTCTATGACATTTCGGGTTCAAAAGCTCGCCTACTTTATAGCGTCGGAGATGTTCAAGCAATGATTGCAACTGGCAAACGTATATTTTTGGTACGCCGGGACGATGTTCTTGACTATGATATCGACAAGAACGAGGGTGTTTTTGCATACACCTTTAGTGGTTACACCTACTGCGGCAGTCAACTTGGCAGCTCCGGTTTGCTGTTATGTGTGGACAATCAAAAGGGAGCCCGTGCAGCTTTATTGCTGGATCAGCAGAAGCCTAACACTGACAGCATCGATAAAAAAGTTTTAAAGTTGTCAAAGTCAGGTTCTGTAAAGAGCGTTTCAACCTACAAAAACTATATTTACGTCTCCCCCCAACTGGGTGACCCCGTATACCTTGGTAGTAGCTATGGTTACACCGAGGCGAGCAAGGCGGCCGCTAGCCAACAAATAGCATCAGCAGTTAAAAGTGCTGGTATCGACACTAACTACTACCATATCGTCAATACTCTTCCTTAAGGCCTGGGGTTGATTGGTATTACGTGGGTTGTTTCGGTGAAGTGCTGAACAACCACATCAGCATCTGTGGTTGTGATAAACGATTGACGACCCTTAAGAGCATCAGTCAGGGCGCGGCGCCGGGCGCCATCGAGTTCACTAAAAACATCATCCAGTAACATAATCGGTGCCTGCTCCCGCGCGCTTTCTATTAATTCAGTTTCAAGTAGTTTTAGGGCCAGAAGCAAGGTACGAGTTTCGCCGCGTGAAGCACTGGCGCTGGC
>CAZILM010000020.1:3308-9495 GCA_964540115.1 uncultured Candidatus Saccharibacteria bacterium
TCGCTAAGTCTGATATTCCACACAAAAAGCTGCTGAGCGGCCGTTTTTAGGCCCTTTTTTAGTAGTGAGTTTCGCTGTGACAGCGTCCGTTTATACTGGCGGCGGATCGAGCCATAACCAACAATGGTTTGTTCTAATAAGTCATCTAGAAAATTGCGGCGCGTTTCCGGCCGACCACTTAGAAGCTGCAAGTGAGTTGGCTCAAATACTACTACAGGTACGGTGCGATTAAGGGAGAGTCTGGAAAGTTTGTCGCCTTCAATCTCAAACTGCTTACTAACCCTGTCTTCCGCCATTTTTAGTTTGACGATTCGTGTTTGAGATCCGGTGTGGGAATCCAGTCTTGCCCACGACGCTTTGTCAGCAATTAATTCGGTTTCCTTGCCACGATATGAGCTGCCGACACAGCTTACTAATACTGCCTCCAATAAGTTGGTCTTACCGCTGGCGTTAGGCCCGACGATAATATTTACGCCCTCGTCGAACTCAAACGAATCATCACGATAGGAACGAAAGTGCTGCAACCTTAAATCGGAAATCATTACCTTATTGTAGCGTGGCGTCTTAGCTCTTCAGCGGCATAATCAAATGTAGATAATCCGGGTCGTCTTGCGACTTTAGCACGCATGGCTCCAGTTTACCGTTAAAGTTCAGACTAACCTGATCACTGCTTAGGGCATGTAGTGCCTCTATCAGATATTTTGAATTTAGCGTTATATCGCCGGCTCCCTTTGTGGTTGCAGTGGCGGCAGCCGTGTTTTCACCAAGCTGTGAGGCAATTGCACGTATGCTCACGGTCTTTTCGGTGTCATCGACGTGTATAGTAACGCTGCCGGCGCTTTCGCGGGCAAACAAGCTTGAAACCTTAGTTATGTTCATAAGCTCAGACCGTTTTAGGGTAGCTGTCGTGGCAAAGCTGGTTGGAATAAGCTTGCGGTAGTCTGGGTAATTGCCGTCAATTAATCGGGTAACCAGTTCAACATCTCCGACCTGGAACCTAACCTGTTGATCATCATGAATAACTTCTACGCCATTCTCGCCGTCATTTATAATTCGCAATAAATCCTGCATAGCGGTAGCCGGTAGTAAAAGTGAAATACCGGAAGGCATTTTACCCAGGCTTTTTTCCGCCAACCGGTAGCTATCGGTTGCGGCTATATAGCCTTTGCCTTGCTCGGAGTGTAAATAAACTCCAGTTAGTACCGGCCGGGCTTCGTCTGAAGAAGCCGCAAAAACAACCTGTTGCAGAGCCTGTTTTAAGGGTTCTGCGTCGAGACTCCATTTCTGACCCTCGGCGATGGCCGGCATTACCGGGTATTCATCTGCTGACACACCGTTAATGGTTGATTGGTACTTCTCAGCGCTTATGTGGAGTTTGTTGTCTTCTGTTTCAAGGTCAATAACCCCTGACGGCAAACTACTAACAAACTCTTGCATAAGCCTGGCGGGGACAGTTATAGCGCCTTCTTCACTAACTTTTGACCCAATCTGATGAGTAATGGCAATATTTAGATTGGTTGCCGCAATACTTACCCTGTTTTTAATTGTCTTGATAAGGATGTTGGAAAGAATTGGTAGGGTATTACGGCCGCTGGCAATACGGCTAACACTAGAAAGGGCTTTGTTTAGATTTTCCTGAGTAACTTGAAGTTTCATTAAACACTCCTATAAGTATTAATTAAGTATTTAGTTAGTAGTTTTCATTATTAGGGCTGTGGAAAGGGGGTATAAACTAAAATACTCTCTGTAAAACGGAAAAAATACTGGTGGAAAAACAACGGACAAACTGTGTGCGATGCGTGGTACAACTTGGCTTTTTGCCCACAGGCAAATTATTAAAATGAATCGCCGTGTGAATAACACACCGAGTTGTACCAGACTCTCCACAATCAGTCCACAGGAATTAAGCATAGAGACGTTCCTTGATTTCGGCTATGGCGGTGCGCATATCGCTGTCAAAAGCCACTTCTTTTTCGATTTTCTCAACTGAATGTATAGCTGTGGTATGGTCTTTGCGGCCCAGTTCGCGGGCAATTTTCGGAAAACTCAAGTGGAGCTCGCTTCTAAGTATGTACATGGCTACCTGCCTGGGGACCACGATGTCTTTGTCGCGCTTCGGCCCTAAAATGTCATCCATGCCGATTTGAAAATGCTTGGCCGTGCGCTCAATGATTTGCTTGGCACTTAGATGTTTGGGCCGTGTTCTTGCTCCGCCGATCAGGCCGGTAACGATGGCCAGATCAGGCTCCAAGCCGCGCATTTCACAGAAAGCCAGTAACTGGTTAAGGGCGCCTTCGAGTTCCCGAATGTTGGTCTGAATATTTGTGGCTAGATATTCAATGACCGGCTGAGGAAGATCTACTTCGTGGGTATGAGCTTTAGCCTGTAAAATTGCGCAACGAGTCTCAAAATCCGGCGCCTGCATATCAATAGACATTCCCCACGCAAAACGGCTTCTCAGGCGCTCTTCCAAAGTAGGTACATCTTTAGGGGGCTTGTCGCTACTAATAATGATTTGCTTATTGGCCTGGTGAAGAGCATTGAAAGTATGAAAAAACTCCTCCTGGGTTTTGTCTTTACCGGCTATAAACTGCACGTCGTCGATTATAAGTACGTCGGCGTTCCGGTAATAACTGGCAAAATCAGTGTTTTTCTTATAGCGCACGGCATCTATGAATTCCTGAACAAACTGTTCGGTAGACACATAGACCACATGAGCGCCCGGTTTCCGTTGCAGTAGCGCATTACCAACGGCTTGGATAAGATGGGTTTTGCCTATGCCAACTCCGCCATAGATAAACAGCGGGTTGTATTTAGTGCCGGGGTTCTGGGCGATTGCCTGGCAGGCTGCATAAGCCAGCTCGCTGCCTGAACCAACAATGAAATTCTCAAATGTATAACGCTCATTGAGGCCTTGCCTATAGCTGTGTGTAAGTGTGCTGGTTGGCTTTGAGTTGGCGACAGGCTGACTATTGGATCTATCAAAAACCACGGTTTCGTCTTCATTTTTCCTAGGCGTAACGATTGAGGAGTGAATTTTATATTCAATTTTGTCGGGTTGAACTCCATTTTTAGCTAGCACCTCGCTGATGAGCGGATTAAATTTCCGTTCTAGCTGCTGCTTTATAAAGATGTTTGGTACACCGACAACTAGAACACTGTCTTTATTCTTCAACAGGCGGGTGTTTTTAAACCAGGTCATGAAGCTGGCTCTAGAAACAGAGACTTCTATTTCCCCCAACACTGCTTGCCACAAGGCGTTGTCTTGCATCCCTCTTGTATCGCTCCCGATTTGTACTTTGTTCTGAAAACTATACAGCAATACCGGAGGGTTTTCCACAGGCGAACCAGTGAAAAAATTTCGACGGGCGAAAAAACAGGATTACAGATGAAAGTTATACACACGAACCAGCTCAATCTGTAAAAATGTGGACAATGTTGACTCTAAAGTGGAAAACTTGCCAAGAATAGTGGGTAATTATTGTTAATTCTACCCAAACCTTTTGTATGTGAGCGCTGTGTGCTACAAAGGTTTGGGGTACGAAGGTGTTTACCCTATAATAGAGACCTATGCCAAAAAGAACTTTTCAGCCTAAGACGCGCAAGCGCGCTCGCGAACACGGTTTTATGAAACGAATGAGCACACGTGCCGGCCGCAGCGTTCTAAACCGTCGCCGTACAAAGAAACGCACCAAGCTTTCAGCCTAAATTCGAAAACCCACGCGTCGAAACCCCAAGCAAATACCAGTTTGGTAATTGGGATTTTGGCGCCCGGTCATTTATCCTATAGCTATGATTACTCGAGGGCATCGCTTCCATGGCTACAATAGCCTGAGGCATGTTTACCAAAACGGCCACAACGTCCGCAATAGTCCTATGCTGGCGTTAAAGGTGGTTAAAAATGATCGACGTAGCAAATACAGGATTGCAGTTGTCGTTAGCCGCAAGGTGCATAAATCGGCAGTAATACGCAATCGTATCCGTCGACGCATCTACGAACAAGTGCGCTTGCAGGGAGCCCATATTGAGGGATCGTTCGATATGGTTTTTACAGTTTTTAACGATCAACTTGCTGACATACCGGCTTCACAACTCGAAAAACTGGTCTACTCTCAACTAAAACAGGCCGGGGTAATAGCCTAATAATTCTAAACGGTTAGTTCTCGTGCTTTGATGCAGGCCTGAGGCTCTATATAATATTCAAGCAATAGGAGACAATACTTCCATGTTCACAACACTTATAGTGCGGCCAATTTTTAATCTGTTAGTGCTTATTTACGCACTGCTACCGGGTCACAACTTCGGTCTAGCTATTATTCTCTTCACCGTTATTATTCGTTTACTTATGTGGCCACTGGTCAAAAAACAGCTGCATCAAGCCAAGGCGATGCGGGATCTACAGCCGGAAATTAAACGGGTTAAAGCTGCGTCTAAGGGTAATCGTCAGCAAGAATCAGCCATGCTTATGGAACTATATAAAGAGCGCGGCATAAATCCGTTTGCAAGTGTCGGTGTGCTACTACTACAACTGCCTATCCTCATTGGCCTATATAGCGGCCTGCATCGGGTCATAAACGATCCTCATGCCATTATTACCTTCTCTTACCCATTTGTTAGAAGCTTGGAATGGGTTCAGACTCTAGCCGCTGATATAAGCAAATTTGATGCAACCCTTTTCGGGTTTGTAGACCTTAGCCGGGCAGCGCTTAGTAAGACCGGCGGCGGTATTTATTGGCCGGCTATGCTTATCGTAATTGGCAGTGCTTTGGCACAGTATTTTCAAAGCAAACAACTTTTGCCGCAGACTAAAGAGTCTCGCAGTCTACGCAATATCTTAAAAGATGCCGGTAGCGGTAAACAGGCGGATCAAACTGAGGTCAACGCCGCCGTTGGCCGCAGTACTCGCTTCTTAATCCCGGCGATGATTTTCATTCTGACGGTTAATTTGGCTTCGGCTCTGTCGTTGTATTGGTTGGTCAGTGGAGTTACGGCCTATATACAGCAGTCTCGTGTGCTCAAGCGCGATGAGGGCGAAATGGAGGCTGTAGCCGATAAAACCGACAAGAAAATAATTGAAGGCGAAGTAGTTAAGAAAGGGCCAAGCGTTAAGGGCAAGGGGAGAAGCAAGAACAAAAAGAAGAAAGGCAAACGCTGATGGATGAGGCTATTCTATTTGCCAAGAAGTATCTAGAAGATTTGTTGTCTTTCTTCGGACTGAACACTGATGTATATGCCACCAATAGCGACGATGAGGTCATAGAACTTGATGTTCCCAGCACTCACTTGAACGGATTCTTGATCGGGCAACGCGGTGAAACAATGCGGGCGCTGCAGTTTATGGTTTCCAACGCTCTTAAAAACAACGGCCACGAGATATCCAGAGTAAATGTAGACATTGCCGATTATAAAAAAGGACGGGCCCAACGGCTCGAAAACACCGCCCAGGATTGGGTAAAAAACGTTAAAGAGTCTGGCAAAGAGATGCACTTGAAGCCCATGAATGCGGCGGACCGGCGGACCATTCATAAAATGGCCGACGAAGCCGGACTTACCACCGAATCAACTGGCGAAGGCCTGGAGCGGCACGTGGTATTAAAGCCAGCCGATCAGTTAGTACCCGAAAACGAAGCCTAGATAAATTTCTACGAGGTAGATTCTCACAAATATTGTGCTCTGCAATATCAACTGGTACGATAATTAAGATGGTAAGTATTTTTTTGAAGGCTAGGAATACTTTCGGGAAGACACTAGCACTAAGTTCAGTCTTAGTTCTAGTTGCAGCTATGTTTGTGTCATTTGTACCGCATGCATACGCGGATGATACCCAAAACTACCCCTGGATTCGTCCTGATAACTGGCTGTCGCAAGTTATAACCAATCCAAGTGGCGGCAACGGCTGGGGACACATTACGGTTGATATACAGCTTGAAAAGCCAGGGCAGGCTTATAATCCTTGCCACAATACCTCAGACACCTACAAAAACGGCTGTGATACGCCAGGGGGCTTTTATAAAGTGGTACGCTATCGCCCAGGCTATAGTGATTTTCCATACGGCATCTTCGTAGACAATAACAACAACAATACCGATCACTTCTGGGCGCGCCGCGTTAAAACAGTCTTTCTGGAAACCTATCCCTGGTCAACGCTACCTAATCCACCCCAAAGCGGCTATAAGCTGGACCCCGG
>CAZILM010000020.1:9595-12461 GCA_964540115.1 uncultured Candidatus Saccharibacteria bacterium
ACCGGGGATCGTATGGATCTGGAACTAACCCAGCAACACTTTGGTCTCGATGGTCCCGGCCGTCAATGCTTCGATCGCTAATTTGAACCGCTAAATTTTAATCGTGGATAGCTGCTTTTCGCTCACCTAAAACTGTTTTATAGACCTCAAGTGTTTGCTGGGCCATGCGCAGCCATGAATACTCTTTGATAAGTAAACTTCCACTAACTACCAATTTTTGAGCCAATCGGACATCAGCCAGCACATCATTAATCTTGGCTGCCATGTCGGTTACATCGAGCGGATCAAAATAGTGGGCGGCATCCTTGTAGACTTCCGGCAGGCAGGTGGCATTGCTGGAAACCACCGGACAATTGTGAGACATGGCCTCGAGTCCGGGCAGGCCGAACCCTTCGCTCAAGGAAGGAAAGATGTATGCCTTGGCATGTTCGTAAAGCCAGCGTAGTTCTCCCTCAGTGACAAAGTCGGTGAAATAGACTCCAGGTATACCCTTTTCATCGACCATTTTTTGTATCCTACGGTAATTGCTATCCAATTTGCCGGCCAGTACAAGATTAAGATTGAAGTGCGTTTCTTTTAGAAGCGCAAAGGCCTCGATTAAGCGCTCTAAATTTTTATGAGGAGTTGGTCGACCGACGTACATAATAAAATCTTTATGTTCGAGCAGTTTCATTTGTTCCGGTGGTACCATGATTTTGTCGGCCGCTTCGTGAGTAACCGTAATTTTCCGGCTGTTTATATGCGTGAACTTGGCCACATCTTCTTTGACGAATTCCGTGGGAGTTATTAACGCTTGAGACTTACGGGCAACCCGCTTATTCAGCCATTTGTAAACTAATTGTTTAAGCTTGAAAACCAGCCAGTTTTTACTCGGATTGTTGAAACGCAGGGTTGTGAGATCCTGCATGGTTGTTACCACTTTCCCATGGTAAAAAGCTGGTTGCTGCACGAATGTAAAATGAACCAGATCGGGCTTGAGTTTTTTCAGAAGTTTAAGCAGATCGATTTGTTCGGAGAAAGTGAACTCTTTATAGGGGCAGGCAATCTTAGTGAATTTACGA
Source organism: uncultured Candidatus Saccharibacteria bacterium (assembly GCA_964540115.1). GTDB lineage: Bacteria > Patescibacteriota > Saccharimonadia > Saccharimonadales > CAYVSP01 > CAZILM01. Next base: position 10,657 of record CAZILM010000020.1, read on the forward strand.
TTAGTCGGGTGCCATCCGTCCATATCTTTCGGGGTTAATAGCACATTATAGCTGTGCGTGTGGTCGATTTGCTGTAGATAATGAAGTAAACGTTCCACATAACGTCCACTGCTGGTGCGCAACTCCCGCGCATCAATCACAATGCGTGCCATGGTTATTATGGTATCAGAGATATGATAGAGTTAATACTAGACAAAGCTTATGGAAGAAGAGGCCAAATCACCTTACGAAGCACCGCTGGATCTACCGGGCGGCGAAACGCCGTCTGCTCCCCAGCAATCTTTCAAGCCACCGAAAAGAAAACGAAACCTTAAGAAGATAATAATACCGGTCGTCATTTTAATCATACTGGTCGCTTGCGCTGTGGCTGCTCTCAAACTACTCAAAAAAGAACCGGCACCAGCTAGTCAGCCCGATTCTTCAACAACTCAAACGACTAACACTGAGCAATCCAATGTACCGAGTAGTAGTGGCACCAAAACCTTTACGGCCGAAACACTTGCCGTTGAGTTTAACTATCCCGATAACTGGGTAGTAACTGAAAAAGAGGGAACTATTACGGTCAAATCGCCGACATTTGCCTACAAATCAGCAGATGCAGGTACAACCAACGGCTACTTTCGTATCTATATTCGCAAGAGTGCGCGCGATGTAGATAGTAAATACATTGGCCGGGCCGTCGCAATACAGCCGACGGAGAAAATTACTTACACTAATCCCGCTACTAGCCAGCGTAAACAAACAGAACTTTCATACTTTGCTTACGACGAGCCAACCAATTTTGCTTTTATGATGATTACGCCGGGCTTCAATCTACAAAAAAGTGAAACTCTTGGCGCCAAATACGGCAAAGAAGCCGAGGCCTACATTATTGTAGGCGGCTACAGCGGTGATGATAATAAAGACGACCTGAGCTTTCACTCAGTAGCACTGGCTAATATTACTTCGGCCGACGTGGTCAAGCAGGCCACTGAGATATTTAAGTCGCTCAAAGTCTCCTAGGCTTTACGTCCCGATAGCTTCCACCATTTTGCTCGCAGCGCGCGGTGTTTAAGAGCATTCGGCGGTAAGTCGTGAGACAAAATACTCCAGATGTATTCATTAGAGACTTTTTTAGAGCGTTGAATCTTGCGCCGTTTTGACCAGCTTGTGAACAAAAAATAAGTGCCTTTAAAGTCCCCCCTAAATGCCGCCCAACCCTGGCCGCGTTTTACGGCGCTCATAAAGAAGAGTGTTTCAGATAGTAAATATCGCCAGCCAACCTTAAATAGGTAGGGGCGAGGCATGTTCTTAACAAGCAGCATCGGAAGATTTTTGAAAGTTTGATAAGTTGTAAAGCCTTTTATTTTGCCTGACGTAGCACCAATCTGATGGTAGGCAATAGCCAGGGGAGTAAAAACTACTTTCCATCCGGCCAACTGAGCCCGAAAACTGAGGTCGACATCCTCGTAATAGGCAAAAAAATCTTCATCAAACAAACCAATTTGTTCAAGCATGCTTATGCGGTACAAACTGGCACCGCCGGAAGCACCGAAAACAAAGATATCGTTGTCGTACTGGCCGCTATCTTTTTCGCCGCGTCCGCGCGGGAAAGGCAACCCCCAGTTGCTGTAACCCTCGCCGGTGCTATCAATCTTTTTATCCATGGTCAGCAACTTACCTGTCACAATTCCAGCTTCACTTTTGACTTCCATACATTCGACCAATTCCTTGAGCCAGTTTTTATCAGCTACGGCGTCATTGTTAAAAAGCGCCACAAATTTCGCACCGTTATCCATTGCACTCTTAATACCAACATTAACTCC
>CAZILM010000021.1:0-12394 GCA_964540115.1 uncultured Candidatus Saccharibacteria bacterium
GATTGCGTCAAAGATCTGGACAAAAATTTGACTGCTCTTGGCTTGAGTGTGTTTTAGTTGGAAGGTATAAAACAAGCTAAAGACACCATGCATGATATAAATGCGTCTTTGCTAATGCATGAAGTTTAATGAGGTTGCAAGCCATAAGGATTTTGTTCTATACTAAAATCCCAGTATGGCTACTGGACTTACAACAAAAAACATAGACCTCACAGCACCCGCTCCAGCGGGTGTTTCTTTACCAGAAGTATTAAACGATACAACCAGTGGCCGCTTTTTTGATGCAGATGGTGCTGAGGCTCAAAATGATAATTTTATAAGGCACGCTATAGGAATAGAAGTTGACTATGACCACCTTTTGAGGAATAAAAGGGGCCTGTTAATGCAATTTGGGCTCAGCGAAGAAGGCGAATTTATAAACCTGCGTGACCCCGTACATCCAGAACAAGCCGAAGTTGTATCGCTCAAATTTGATGCCGGTAACGCCGGCACACAAGGCCATGCCTGGGAACTGAGCATAGCTAAGGCAAATATCGGCCAAACTATTTATAGATTGATTGGCACTAAAGCGCAGAAACTTAGAGGCAACGCACAGGGCCTGATACCAACTGCCGTAGAAGCCTCAGCGTGGGAGGCAGTAGGGATAGCAAGCATGATTACAACTATCATTTCCAGCGAGCAATTCAGAGAATATGCTGCAGAAGTTAACGATACCAAAACAAAAGCCCAGGACGATATTGGCAGGTATGCTCTGGAATTAGTTGACAAAGATTTTGCTCCGAGAAAAATTAAATCTTTGCTAGAAAAAAAAGAAAAGGGCAATAAGTCGACAGGTTTTCCGGCTATACCACCAATCACCTGGTTTACGCAGACCGAAAGACCCGTTTCTGAAGACTTTCATAAGAATATAATTGAGAAACCTGCCGACAAACCTCTTGGTGAATCCGGAGTTGAGGAGGCTGAACATTTAGAAGATGTTGCCGTTGCATTTACCAGGGAACAGCGTGAACTATTCGCAGAAGCTCTTGAAGGTAAAGAGAAGCTGTTATCCATAATTACCTGTTTTGCTCTAGAAGACAGCATGATGTATCGACGTCATATCGCTGAGCTCCAACTGAAATACCATCTGAGCGTCGGTAAGTTCAGGGGCAACATGACTAAATTATTATGGGATCGTGACAATCCAATTTTACCCAGTGGTAGTTTTGTACTGGGTGATCACCGATATGCAAAGACCGAAACAGGTTTTTATGTTAAATCTACCGATAAATCCGGTAAAGAAGGCTACTTGAGTATTGTATCTTTCGGAAGCTTTAAGGAACCTATTGGTACTATTGCCAATCTTGCGGAATTAGCAGACGACATCGAAAAAACTCTAACACCACCAACTGAACCCATCCAATTGCAAATGAGGCTTGGAAGAGCTTAGGCCCAGCTGGTATTCAGAATAATTGGTGAGCAAGGTGTGGTTTGGCTGATTGCCTGCTACCATAAAGTTTATGGATATTGAGTTTCTTCCGTCCGGGAAGTATGTGGTGGCCGTATCAGGCGGTGTGGATTCAGTAGCGCTACTTCATATGCTCCAAAACCGGCCCGGAGCAGAAATCGTGGTGGCACATTTTAATCACGGTATTCGTGATGATTCGCTTTTAGATAAAGAGTTGGTCAAAAACCTAGCTGAGCGCTATAACCTATCCTTTGCATACGATGAAGGGAATTTAGGCAAAAACGCCAGTGAAGCTCAAGGCCGTGCGGCCCGCTATAACTTTTTAAACAAAGTCCGCAAGCTTAGCCATGCTCAAGCCATTATTACTGCTCATCACCAGGATGATTTACTGGAAACAGCCATTATTAATTGGCTTAGAGGTACCGGACGAAGCGGCTACACGGCGCTGAAGTCTAATTCGCATCTTATCAGGCCGCTACTCAAAGTGAAAAAGGCCGAACTGGTTGATTATGCTAAACAGCATAAGCTGGCTTGGCGGGAGGATTCAACCAATCAGGACACGAAGTATTTACGAAATCTCGTTCGCCAAAAAGTTTTGCCCCAGCTCGATAAACAAAAACAGCGTGAACTGGCGGATACTCTAGATGAATTCCGAGGACTTAATGACATTATTGATCAAAAACTGATCCATTTTTTGCACACGCAACCTTCAAAAAATGAAATTAACAGGCACTGGTTCACGATGCTGCCGCATGATGTCGCCATGGAGGTTATGGCCATGTGGCTGAGAATTAACGACTGTATGTTCAACTCTAAGCTGTTAGAAAGTCTGGTTATAGGCGCAAAAACCCTATCTTTAGGCAAAAGACTTGATGTTGATAAGACACATTATATAGAGGTAAGAAGTAGAAACTTGGCACTCAGTGGGGTAGAGCGCTAGTAAACAAATGTAGCGTGATATATAATAAACTCCCATATGGACAATAAACGATTTCGTATGAACGACCCAAAAGGCAAAGGCAACAAACGTGGTTTTAAAAATGTGGGCTTTGTAGCTCTCCTAATATTGCTGGGGCTTGTAGTTTTTGCTGCTGTTGGCCAACCCAGCCAGCTTAAAGAAGTACCGCTTTCTCAGGTAGTCCAGGATGCCAACGCCGGCCAGTATCAAAAAATCCAAGTTAACGGCAACAGCTTAAGTATCACCAAAAAGGGTGATGATAAAGCTACTATCAAATCATTCAAAGATTCGAGCTCTAGTCTTAAAGACGAAGGTATTGATTACACCAAGGTCACAGTAGATACCCGACCGGAATCAAATGCCGGTAATACCTGGGCAAATATTGGCATATCAATTCTGCCGGTCATTATAATCAGCGCAGTACTGTTCTTTATGCTCAGGAGCGCGCAGGGTCAAGGTAACCAGGCAATGGCATTCGGTAAAAGCCGGGCGCGCCTTTACGGTAACGAAAAAGACAAGATGACTTTTGCCAACATAGCCGGATCTAATGAGGCCAAGCAAGACCTAGAAGAAGTCGTTGAATTTTTAAAATACCCAAAGAAGTTTGAATCGCTTGGCGCCAAGATACCTAAAGGTGTACTTTTGATTGGTCCGCCGGGTACTGGTAAAACTATGTTGGCCCGTGCTGTGGCCGGGGAAGCAAATGCGCCATTCTTCAGTATTTCCGGCTCTGAGTTCGTAGAAATGTTTGTTGGTGTTGGTGCCAGCCGGGTACGCGATCTTTTTGCCAAAGCTAAGAAGAACGCACCTTGCATAATCTTTATTGACGAAATTGACGCCGTAGGCCGGCGCCGCGGCTCTGGAATGGGCGGTGGACACGATGAGCGCGAGCAGACACTAAACCAAATTCTGGTGGAAATGGATGGTTTTGAACAGGGAACAAATGTAATTGTATTGGCGGCTACAAACCGCTCTGACGTACTGGATCCAGCCCTGTTAAGACCTGGTCGTTTTGACCGTCGGGTGAATATTGATTTGCCGGATCGCAAAGACCGCGAAGCTATTCTGAAAATCCATTTCAATAAAAAACCGGTTGCAAGCAATGTTGATCTTGATTCCCTGGCTGCTAAATCAGCTGGTAGCTCTGGCGCGGATTTACAAAATATAGCTAACGAAGCAGCAATTGTTGCCGCTCGTCATGACAGGCGTGAAATAACTCAAGATGATATTACCACCGCCTTCGAAAAAGTGGCCATTGGACCGGAACGCAAAAGCAAGATTATGAACGAGAAGGAAAAAGAATTAACAGCTTATCACGAAGCCGGCCACGCCATAGTCGGCCACGTGCTACCGGACAGCGATATGGTTCATAAAGTCACGATAATACCTCGCGGCGGTACCGGTGGAGTTACCTGGTTTATTCCACCCGAGGACAAGAGCTACCACAGTATTATCGAGTACAAGGACGTCTTAGCGCGCATGCTTGGTGGTCGAATTGCCGAAGAAGTTAAGTACGGCCCTGAACGGGTCACCACTGGAGCAGGCAATGATCTACAAAAGGCCGCCGAACTTGCCAGAGAAATGGTAGTAAACCAGGGCATGGGCAAACAGCTACGCGACCAGGTGTTCCATGTTGATGAGGGGATGATGATGGACAAGCTGATGCACGAACGCACATATTCCGAAGATACTGCTAAACAAATTGACGAAGAAGTCGAAAGTTTAATTAGTGAAGCCGCCGATCGCGCTCGGGTGGTTATTAAAGCCAATCTGGAAAAGCTTGAAACACTAAAAAAACGACTGCTTGAAAAAGAAACGGTTGAAGCCGAAGAAGTTCTGGACATCCTCAAGGGTTCCACGATGCCAAAAACCGCTGCACTTTACTAGTTCTTTAGAAAAGCTTGAATTTTGGTCTGTTCTTAAGGCGAACAAGCTATATAATTACTGATTGAATGAAGCGATTTTTAACGCGTACCAATAGACGGATTACCCTAGGCAACGCGGCGACTTTACTATTTGCCACTACGCTTGCCAGTCAGATGCTGGGTTTTTTTCGTAACCGTCTGGTCAGTACTAACTTTACACAGGTAAACCCCGGGAGCACTGATGCCTTTTTTGCAGCCTTCCAAATCCCGGACTTTTTCTTCCTGACAATTGCCGCCGGTGTTCTGGGTGTGGCCTTCATGCCTGTACTGGCAGACCGTTTGCAGCTCAATGACCGCAAAAGTATTTGGGAGCTTACCAGTAGTCTGCTCAACTTACTAACTATTGTTATGTTTGTAATAGCACTGATTATTTTTGTTTTCGCCCGTCCGCTTCTGCATAATATTGTTGCCCCGAATCTCGGACCTGAACAACTGGACCAAGCTACAACTATTATGAGAATAGTGGCTTTTAACCCATTGTTATTCACCTTGTCCGGCATCCTTACAAGCGTGCAGCAAACATTTGGACGCTTCTTTTTTTATGCCATAGCGCCGCTGTTTTATAACTTATCAATTATCGCCAGTGTCTATATTTTTAAATATCATCTTGGAGTAGTTGGCCTGGGTATTGGTGCGCTAATAGGAGCATTTGCCCAGTTGCTAATCGCCGGACTTGGTTTGTGGGGGTTGGGTTTTCGTTATAGGCTCAAAATTAACTTTCACTCAAATGATTTCAAGCTGATTATGCGCAAACTACCGCCGCGGGCGATAGACCAGGGTGTTGATTCCATCAACAACATTGTTGAAACCAATCGTGCCAGCACTCTTGGCCACGGCACTGTCAGTTACTATAACTTTGCCACGACACTCATGAATGTACCGGTTATGTTATTTGGAACAGCTATATCTACGGCTGCTTTTCCTAGGCTGAATGATCGCTTAGCTCAGCATCGGCCGGATTTATTCCACAAAGACTTCTTTAAGGTGGTGCGCATTATGGTGTGGCTGGCTATGCCTGTGGCAGTCATATGTTATTTTACGCGTGGCTATGTTGCCCGCTTGTTGTATGGAAACGTTTCACCGCAGGTGGCAGTTATCTTTGGCTTCCTGTCGGTAGCTATCTTTGCAAGGATTATGTACACCATCCTATCACGCTACTTCTACGCTCAAAAAGACACCGCCACGCCGTTATTTGTATCCTTGTTTGTAATTGCCCTAAACATTTTTCTGGCCTTTACGTTAGCACGACCAGCCTCCTATGGCATGGCCGGCCTGGCACTGGCTCAATCAATCGCCGCCGCTACAGAAGTAGTTTTGCTGGTGCTGGTCATGCTACTGCGTGATCCGGCACTACTGAACCGGGCTTTTTGGGGAGCCTGTTTACGAATTATTTCCGTAACCGGATTTAGTGTTTTAACAGCATTTATAATGGTCTCTCTCCTGCCGCTGGATATTTCTGACAAAGGCTTCGCTACACTAGGCATCAAATTTGGCAGCATTGCCGTCGTGACTTTTGCTGTTCATATCGGCGTTTCATGGTTGTTTGGCCTGGAAGAAGCCCGGCCTATACTTACCAGACTCAAGCGAATTATTCTAAAACCGGTGCGAGTTCAGTAGTGGTATTCAAGCGTTGAGCTAGTGCCAATAGACCGCGCGCAGCTATTTTGGAACTATCAGATTCAAATTCAAAGGCTCCATCGGCATGAAACAGTAGCTCATCAATCATCCAGACTCGGTGAGTACTATCATCAGTTATTAAGGCGCCAGCTAGGTTACCTATAGCCATGAGATCGCGATTAACTTGTTCCGTGTCAAGACCTGTTGTTCGTTCGCTGGCAAGCCCGCGCACTTTGCCGCGGAACAGCTGTTCGCGTTCGGCGGCAGGATCGCTTATGTCGATTACTGATTCGCTAAGACTCATGAACTTAGTAAACCACCATGAATCATAAATGTCAAATTACAGACTTTAAGTGTTAGACTATTCAGGTGAATCAGGATAACATACGAAACTTCTGTATTATTGCGCATATTGATCACGGCAAATCAACGCTGGCTGACCGCTTGCTGGAACTGACCGGCACGGTCGAAAAACGCAATATGAAGGCGCAGCTACTGGATCGGATGGATTTGGAACGCGAAAAAGGCATCACCATAAAGCTTGCCCCTGTTCGAATGCAATATAAGGGGTACGAACTCAATCTTATTGATACCCCCGGCCATGTCGATTTTTCTTACGAAGTTTCACGCAGTCTAGAAGCCTGCGAAGGTGCAATACTGGTGGTGGATGCTTCCCAGGGTATTCAGGCGCAAACGCTTGCCAATGTATATCTGGCAATGGCAGCCGAGCTCAAAATTATTCCTGTTATTAATAAAATTGATCTGCCGGCCGCTGATGTCGAGAGAACATCCGCCGAAATTATAAGTTTACTGGGCTGCAAACCAGACGAAATTTTACATATTTCCGCCAAAACCGGCCAAGGCATAGAAGAGGTTCTGGAAAAAGTTATTAGAGATGTCGATTCACCCACGGGACAGAGCAAAGAGCCGGCAAAGGCGCTTATTTTTGACAGTTATTACGACGATTATCGGGGTGTCGTTCTATACGTACGGATTTTTGATGGAAGCATTGCAAAGAATTCGCAAATAACGATGATGGCAACAAAAGCAGAAGGTATTGCACTGGAAGTTGGTGCTCTAAATCCAGATATGGTACCCGGTAGCGAATTGCGAAGCGGTGAAATAGGCTACGTTGTAACTAATCTACGTAGTACGCGTGAAGCCAAAGTCGGCGATACGATTACGCTTACCACTTCCCCTGCCAAGCATGCTTTGGCAGGATATAAGGATGTAAAACCATTTGTATATGCCGGTTTTTTCCCTGAGAGCAATGAATATTATCAGGAACTAAAAGAAGCCATTGAAAAGCTATCTTTAAGTGATTCGGCCCTGCAATTTACGCCTGAAAATTCGCCGGTACTGGGGTTTGGGGTTCGGGTAGGCTTTTTGGGTTTACTGCACATGGACATTGTTCGCGAGCGGCTGGAGCGCGAATACAACCTTGAGCTAGTGGTTACAAATCCTTCAACGGATTATGAGCTTACACTACTAAATGGCGAAGAACTGGATATAAAATCTGCCGCTGACCTGCCTGATCCGGCCAAAATTCAAGAAATTCGTGAGCCTTGGATTACCGGTGAAGTAGTGGTACCTAAAGAGTTTGTAGGTGCTGTTATACAATTAATCACCAGCAAGCGCGGGTTGCAGAAGAATTTGAGCTATGTAGATGCTCAACTTGCATTACTAAGCTTTGAAGCGCCGCTTGCCAACTTGCTAACCGATTTTTATGACCAACTTAAAAGTATTACCAGCGGATATGGCTCATTTAATTACGAACTAGCTGATTATCGCGCAGAAGACTTGGTGAAACTGGATTTTTATATTGCAGGAGAGCGGGTTGATGCGCTGTCCATAATGGTACATCGCTCTGAGGCGCAGTCCTTGGGCAGAGATACGGTTCTTAAATTAAAAGAGGTCATTCCACGCCAGAACTTCCAGGTGGCGCTGCAGGCGGCAGTAGGCGGCAAGTTTATTGCCCGCGAGGACCTAAGTGCATACCGCAAAGATGTAACAACTGGCTTATATGGCGGTGACGTTTCGCGCAAGAAAAAAGTGTTAGCTAAACAGGCTAAGGGTAAAAAACGAATGAAACGCTTCGGCAAGGTTGATATCCCCGCCGAAGCGTTTACGGTGATGCTAAAACGCGATTAATATCCGGGGCAACCCGCCGCTTTGGCGTAATAATACATTGGAGTAGTTTTAGCTATGCTCATATGAGCATCACATAAAGCCAGCCACGTTTTAGCATCAACAACTCCGTCAGTACGAATACTACTGTTAAACGTTTTTTTGTAGACTGTTTGATACCAGATAACTTGACTCTTGGTTGATGTACCAAAAACACCATCAACAGCAATATTTACATGGTTTTGATAGTTCACCATTCCTTGAATGTAATTTACGCAAGTATTACTTGCGCCATAACTTTGTGTTGTCCAAACGCAGGTCGCAGCATGGCTTTTATACAAGTAATAACCGCCTCCGACCAGAGCAAATACGACTATAAACATGAGGAATTTTTTTAACGGTGTAGTTGGGTTGAGGGCACTAAATAACTTACTAGATTTGGTTTGTTTTTTCTTTTTGGCGGGCATTTTTGTTTCCTAATTTTAGATTAACTTTAACTGTTTTATAGCTTAAGCGTTTAGGTGTGTCAAGCATAATCTTCTTCAACTTATTAATAATGTAGAATACATTCAGTGCATCCACTCAAAAACATAAGTAAATTGATAACACCCTCAACCGCCAGCATTGCGCTGTCGCTGGTACTTACTGTAGTGATTGTCGGCGCGGGATTGTGGTTTACGGATATTAGAACTGGCGTACTCTTTAATGCCTTGACTTTCGGAAGCAATGCTCCTGACACAACCATCACGACCAGCCTCACTACAATTAATCAGCTCAATGATCGTATTTTCGGTAATGAGTTATTGAATAAATTTCTCTTCTACGGTTTATGGCTGATGATTGGCTGCTTAGTATATGTACTTGTTTCGGCCATTATTGCTTTTGGCGGTGAGTCGGTCGAAGCAGTCGAAGAGATGAAGTATGTGAATGCCAGCCGGGCAGGACTGGAGCGAGTCTTCTTGTCTCGGCTGGGCACGCGTATAATTGCAATAATTTTAGAAGTTCTCTATAGCTTGTTTTTCCTCCGTCTAATACTTCCGTACAGTACTTACGCTATTCACGTAGGCGTCAATCAGACACAGCTTTTGCCAGCCCTGGGTTATATAGGACTAGGAACCGCAGTACTAATGGCCGGTTGGCATGTGCACGTTGTGCTAATACGCCTCGTAGCCTTAAAAACCCGCCTCTTCGAATCCAACTAAACGATTTCTATTTATAGCGATCGCCAAAAATAGAAATCATCGCCATACCGCAAGTAGGGCGCCGTTGATGAGCAGAACAACCAGGAAGTAGCCAGTGTTAATGGCCCAGAGCTTCTTGCGTGTGCCGGCAAAGACGGCATTAACACCTTGAGTAAATGCAACAAAACCGACCCACAGCCAAAAACCAACCATCGCACCGTCTACAGCTGTAGTGGCACCGGCATATGTTACGAAATGGACAAGAATCCACGCCTGAATTAAGGCACCCACAGTAGTTAAGAGGTAACCCTGAGCGCCGTCACCCATTTCGTTCATTTTGCGCCCGGTTAACCGAGACCATTGTTTAGCGAACAGAGCTGGTGAGTACCAGATGAACCCGACAACCATATTTACTACGGCAGCAGCAACTACCGCCAGATAGTTAACATCTACGCTTGGCATTTTATTTCTCCTGATAAATTAAGTTATAAACTTATCTAACTCCTAACGCTTAAGATTTTCAAGCAATTTTTGATTCGCAGTATATTTTCATGGTTCATTTCAATATAATTAGATCATGAACAGGCTGGAGCGGCTGCAGGAATTCCAAGAAGTACTGTCGAATTATCAGATTTCTGACTCGAGCAAACAAACTCTCAAAGAAACACGCTTAGTTTTACTTGTGGCACCGACATCTGCCGGCCGTAATACGATTATCCGACAGGTTGTAAGGACTGGAGAATTTGAATTCATTGTATCCGATACTACCCGGCACCCTCGTATCAACGACACCGTGCTTGAACAAGACGGAGTAGAGTATTGGTTCAGGAGTGAAGAGCAGGTTTTAACTGATCTGAAGACCGGTAAATTTCTGGAAGCGGCCATTATTCATAATCAGCAGGTATCTGGTATAAGTATCCGTGAGCTTAAAAGAATTCATGATGGTGGCAAAATAGGTATAACTGACATTGAAATTATAGGGGTGCGCAACATTATGAAGTTCAAACCCGATGCTTTTGCTATTTTTGTATTGCCGCCAAGCTTTGAGGAGTGGCAGCGCCGCTTCAAACACCGCGGCCCGATGAGTGAGGCAGAATTCAAACGACGGCTGGAGAGCGCTCTAATAGAGTTCAAAGCAGCTCTGGAGGAGCCTTACTACTCATTTGTTATTAATCAAAAGTGCGAGGACGCAGTTAAGGATATTCAGGAAATTGTGCACAATGGCAAACCAAGCGACAAACTGCAAGCCGAAGGCCGTAAGTTAGCCACTGAGCTACTAACAGAGACGCAAAGATTTCTTAAGTCATAATACTCATGCTTGTCCCTTATGAGTGATAGGTGTACTGTAATCGCATGAAAGAAGTAGAGCGTGGATCGTTTGAGAGAGTTCGGGCGATTATATTTTCGCCACTTGAGTCTCTAAAAAGTCTCTATATTAGGCGCCAAATCAGCCAGGCAGATAAATTATCACAAGCGCTGTACAATTTTGCGTCAGAGAACCCATCTGGTGGTATCACTGCTAATGCAGGTGATGGAGGGTTTGAAGTATCATTTTGGCATGCCCGGCAGCATGAGGGTAGTGATGAAAAGGTTTCTGTCCAGAATTGTCGTCTTGATATGGGTGGAATGACCGTATTTCAAGGTATTTCCGCCAAGGCCATATCATACGATGCGTCCGGCGAAATCATTAGGACTTTCAGTAGTTTTACTAATGGCATAAACGACTTGCCGTTAGATGAATTACTAGGATGTTTGGGTGAAGCAAAAACTCAAACTAAAGTCGGCACTTCTGACTAAGTGCAAGTGAAGGATGCATAAAAGTATACAAGTTAGCACTCTTGACCCAGAACAGTCCAGCGGACTGTTTCTGTAGACTCGAGGGAACCGTCGGAACACAGGATTGTATAAATTAGCACTCTTGACCTTAGACTGCTAATTCGATAAACTAGCACTACTATCTTATGAGTGCTATAAGTCCAAGACAGGAACAAATTTTACGCGCTATTGTGGAGCAATACGCCGAAGTGGCCAGCCCAGTTGGCAGTAGCCTTTTGGCTAAGGTTTTTAGTGTATCCTCTGCCACTATTCGTGCCGAAATGGCTGATCTGGAAAAATTAGGTCTTATTACTCAGCCGCACACCAGCGCCGGCCGAATCCCGACCGATAAAGGCTATCGCTACTACGTCAACCAGTTGGCGGACGAAGAAACAGTAAACAAGAAACAGGAAACGAGGTTAATAGACGGTGCCGAGCGAGCCCTCAGCGCTCGTGTAACCCGCGGCGGCCTACCTGAACAAAATATTCGTAATACCGTGGATACTTTAGTGGCACTAACGCACAATCTAGGCCTAGCTACCATTGGTTCACAGCTATACATGAGCGGCTTGTCTAACCTATTTGGCCAGCCGGAATTTGTGCATGGCGACCAGGTCCAGCAAATTGCGAGATTGCTGGACAATCTAGAGCCGTGGTTACGTGAAGCAGCGCCCAATGAACCGCTTAGTGTATACATAGGGGCAGAAAACCCAATTGGCCGTTCAGCCGGTGCCAGTTTGATTATCAGCCGCTTCCGCAGTCCATATTCAGATCGCAGCTATATTGGCGTACTAGGCCCAACCCGTCAGCAATACCGTGATGTTATGAGTTTGGTGCAAAGAGCAGGTAAAACTTTAGAGGAGGTGCTATGAGCATTTTTGATATACCAGGCGGCGATACAGAACCAACGGCACATCAGCCTATCTTAGAACCCCAGGCTGGCTGGACACCCGGTGATATTGAAAGAGCTGTGATGGCCGCTGGGCGAACACCAACTGACGGCTTTCGTGGTGAAACGGCCGCCATTATTGATATAGATCGGATTAGAGATGGATTGCACGCTATTGGCGATCGGGTAATTCGCAGTACAGGTATATACTTTTTTGGTGAAAAATTTTGGGATACGGACAATGACAAGCAAGAATAAACTAACCCTTAAAGATCTGGAGCAGCAACTCCTAGAATTAACGGAAGCTCTAAAGCGTGAGCGGGCTGATTCTGAAAATATTCGCCGCCGGCACGAGGGAGACATTGCCGGACTCAAGAATATGGTTAAAGCCAGTGTGATTCGTGAATTGCTACCGGTTATCGATAACTTTGAGCG
>CAZILM010000022.1:0-11384 GCA_964540115.1 uncultured Candidatus Saccharibacteria bacterium
AGCACAAGAGGTTTGAAGTCAGGTTGTGGAAATTTGTGGCGGAGGGAGAGGGATTCGAACCCTCGAGAGACTTGCGCCCCAACCGCCTTTCCAAGACGGCGCCATAGGCCACTAGGCGACCCCTCCTCGTCGGCACAAGTTGATTCGCTTGGCAGGCAAGCTATGAACTGTGCCTCCTCTCAAAATCACAAACAGCAATCAAGTTGCTTGGTTTGTAATTTTGGTTAGGAACACAATCAGTATACCTAATTTTATTATGAAATTTGGGAAGAGCAGCCCGAGCAAAAATGACACTTTTTGCCCGGAGCGATGAGAAACCCAAGCCGGAGGTTCTCTTTGACCTGTGTCACAGGCTCAAAGGGCCGCGCATGGGTGTCTCATTTTCATTAATTACTACGTTATTAGGTTGATAGATAGTCAAAAACAAAGGTAAACTATGTAGACATGTCTGTAATTGAACTAAAAGACGTCAGTAAACTGTACGGCTTCGGCGATGCCACAACCATCGCATTGGAAGAGGTCAGTCTTAGCGTTGAAAAGGGTGATTTTGTGGCCATAATGGGGCCTAGTGGATCTGGCAAAACGACTCTGATGAATATCATAGGCCTGTTAGATCGTCCGACTCACGGGGTTTATGAGCTTAATGGCCAGCCGGTGGAACGTTTGCGGGCCAACCGGCGTGCACGTGAGCGTCGTGACCGTATAGGCTTTGTATTTCAGTACGCTAGTCTGATACCAAGACTAAGTGTTCTGGAAAACGTGGCTCTGCCCCTTTCTTACAAAGGCGTCTCGCTAAAGCGCCGTCTTAGACAAGCAAGCAATTTACTTGATAGAGTAGGACTATTGGAACGCGAATACTTTATGCCGCATCAACTGAGCGGCGGCCAGGCTCAGCGGGCGGCCATTGCGCGGGCTCTGATAAACGACCCCAGTCTTATTATTGCCGATGAACCAACTGGAAATCTGGACAGCTCAGCCAGTCGCCTGGTTATGGAGTTGCTTAGCGATATTCACCAGACCGGTAATACTATTTTAATGGTTACGCATAACCCGGAACTTACCCGCTATGCAAATCGGGTGGTTTATATGCACGATGGCTCTATTATTCACGATGAGCGGACTGCAATCGGACAAGTACCGCGTCGTGCCCGGCAACTTATCTTCTCGCTACCAAAAAAGACAGAGGAAGATGACCTGGCCGGCGTTTCTGCGCTTATGAAAGCAATCCCCGGCAGCACCAAGCTGCATAAAAAGCGGGCTCGTCGTTCGCGGTCATCCCGTCGTAAGGGCGGCGTCAAACGAGCGCCGAAAAAAGAGGTAAAAGATGTTGCTCTCTGAAAATATAAAAATGGCACTGGCAGCACTGCGAAGCGCTCGCTGGCGTAGTTTGCTGACGATGTTGGGAATAATCGTCGGTGTGGCTGCAGTCATAACTACAATTAGCCTAGGTCAAGGCTTAAAACATCAGGTCAGTCGGCAGGTCGGCCAGCTTGGCAACGATTTGATTACAGTCAGACCCGGCCAGACGGTTAAACGTGATGGACTGGGCAATATTACGGATACGATTTTTTTCAGCGGCGGCGGCACTCTAAGTGAGCCGGATGTCCAGCTCGTGCAGCAAACCCCAGGAGTTAAAGCAGCTGCTCCGGTTAGTGTTATCAGCGGCAATATCGAGACCAATAATCACAGCTATCCGAATGTACCGATAATTGCCACCGGCAGCGGTCTTACGCAAGCCCTGCCCTACAAAATTGCTTACGGCGGCTTTATGGCTGAGGGCGAGGACACTAAAAACATTGCGATTGTCGGTAAAACAGCAGCATTTACGCTTTTTGGCGAGAATGTACCTATTGGGCAAACTTTCCGTCTGCGCGGTCAAACTATACTGGTACGCGGTATATTTGAGGAATTTCCGCCAAACCCCCTACTTCCAACAGTTGATCTGAATAAAGCTATTTTTATGCCCTATGGCGCGGTTAAAGGTCTGGTTGGCATAGCACCACCGATACCTTTAATTGTGGTCAAGCCGGAGGACAAACATCAGGTGGGTGAAGTAGCTTCCAGTCTGACACTTAATTTACTGAACGCGCATGGTGGTCAATCTGACTTTACGGTACTGAAACAGACCGAGAACACCATACTGGCGAATAAATTATTGCAGCTCATAACGGCCGTCATAGTCGGTCTGGCCGCCATTACCTTGATTATGGGCGGTGTTGGCATCATGAACATTATGCTGCTTGCAGTCACTGAGCGTACCCGTGAGGTCGGATTACGCAAAGCGATCGGGGCAACCAACCGCCAAATACTCCACCAATTTCTAGTTGAAGCTAGTGTATTGAGTGTAATGGGTGGCCTTGTTGGAGTCGTTTTGGCCTTCGTCTGTTGTTTTCTTATACGAGTCTTTAGCGTACTAGAGCCTGCTGTCTCATTCAGCGCAATAGCTCTAGCGCTTGGTACAGCATTGCTTGTTGGTATATTTTTCGGAGTCGTGCCGGCGGTTAAAGCGGCCAGCAAAGATCCAATCGAGGCGCTACGCTACGAATAGCCCTAACGCCCGGTGTCTTCTAGCTCTTTCATTGTTGCTTCTAGGGAGCGTGACCAGTGATCAGGATCTTCCTCCAACCACCATCGGAACCCGTCAGCATCAATCAAGGGACGCTTATTTGATTTATCGCGTTTATGTAAAACCATAATACCCTCCCTTATATTTATCTAGATCTACGCTGTTGGCCGATGACCCATAAGCAGTCGCGCTAGGAACAGCAAGACCACCGCTCCGATGATAGCAATCAGTAGACTACTTAAGTTAAAGCCGGTAATACCCGAGCCTCCCAGCAAACGTGACAGTAAACCCCCGACCATTGCGCCGATAATTCCAATAACTATATTACCAACCGCACCTTGTTGCTCGTCCGTTCGCATAACTATAGAAGCTATCCATCCCACCAATGCCCCAAAGATTATCCACATGATCAAACCCATACTGCCTCCATTTATTTAATGAACTAAGTTTACAAATACAAAGGAATGCTCGCTACGAGATATTTAACAAGCTTAAAAATATGAGAATATAAAACACTCGCCGTTTTGTGACGAGTGTTTTATGAAGTAGGCCTATGCTGGATTTTAATTATTATTCTTCTTCGACCTCCTCATCATCCTTCTGACTTAGATTGGTATGACGAGTTTGTCTGAACAAATCTTCTAAACTGATATCATCATCATTTTGGGCCACGGGCTCTCCTCTCTTATTTAGAAATTATGAAATCGTGATTAGTGAGTATGCGACTGTGATAGAACGCACACAGCGATAATTCTTACACTTTTACTTAACAAACTTAAGCTTTGAGAGGCGTCCCATCTTGTGAAGAGCTGCCTTTCTGGTAAACTTTTTTATCTATTTGGCTTGTGTCGCCGCGGCTTTGGCTTTTTTAGCAGAGTGGCTTGTCTTTAGGGCCATAAGCAGTGAGCCACCAGCTCCTACAAGCAACGCAATAATCCAGAACCACTCCCACGGTGTTATGTTTTTAGTTGAAGTCTTGCAGTCAGTGCCGAACACTTTGTATAGATCATCGGCTTTGTTTGGATCAGTACCGTGACGATACTCACCTAGATTAGTCAGAAAGTCTCCGTCCGGATCACCGTTGGCATCGTTCTTATTGACGTCCAAACCATGTTCATACTCCCAGCCATCGGGCATACCGTCGCCGTCCGTATCGAATTTTTGTGGATCAGAACCAATCTGGTACTCAGTCAAGTTATTAATGCCATCATGATCAGGATCTTTACCGGCATCAGTCTTGTCTTTAGGATCGAGACCGTGGGCCGTTTCCCAGTCATCGGGCATGCCGTCGCCATCCTTGTCATTAGACGCAGCTGGCGGCGGGTTGACTTGGGCAGAAGCACCATTTGAGTTGCTGCCATTGCCCGTTGAGGCGGGCACGGTGTTGTTGCCGCCACCACCGGTACTCGGTCTTGGAGTCGGCACTAGTGGATCCGTACCGTTTTGCTGCTCGGTTCTGTCCGGAATGCCATCGCCATCTGTGTCCTGGCTGGCTGTGCTGCCGATATAGCCTAAGGCTTCGACGGCATCAACATTTACACCAACACCGGCTTGCGATGATGAAATGCGCACATACCGGTAAGCTTTACCGAAGTTCGCCCAGTTATAGGCGAAATTTTGAGTTGTCGGGTTCGGGTTTATGCCAAGTTGTCGGTTTTCGCTTGAAATAACTGATTGATTATTGTCCAAAAATTCTACATTTACGTTTACGACGGCGCTGATCTGGCCGAAGTGAACCCGCAAGCTCTGGGTGCCTTCCTCGCCACTGCCCATATCAAGGGTCAGAATTGAATTAATGCCGGCCATTTGGGCATTGGTACCGTTTGGTGCGCCGACCGCGTTATTAGGATTAATAACACCAACCGAACTGTTAGCCACAGAGTCGGCATAAGGGTCATATGAAGGGGTGTCGGCTTTGGCTGCTCTTGTCATTAATAGTAAAGCTGCCGCTAGTAAGCATAGACCGGCCATGAAATAATAAAGCGCCTTTTTTTGAAGGTGTACATGAACATAATGTGTCTGCATTCTTTCTCTTTCTTTGTTTTGAAACTTTTATATTTAATTAATAGTGCGATTATCAGTTCTTTTACCCCTGAATGCTATGAAAAATCTAATACTGATAAATACAACAAACCCGAAGTAAGATGTTAGTTCTGAAATTTTTAATTAATTGGCGTTGCGTTTGGTCAGGCGCTTGGCGTAAAAACCACGCAAAATTAAGAGCGCCAGACTGGCTGGAACTACAAGGGCACCGATGGCTGGCGATATTAGCTTTCCGGCGGCAATTGCTACAACAAGAGTTGGGACTAGCCAGATAAAGAACGATTTAGCGGAAACCTTTAGCCGCGTATATTCAGCGCCCAGGTAGTAGTAAGGAAATACTGTTATAACCAGGAAGGTACTGGATAGCAATCCAAAAATAAGAACTACGGCCAACCCTTCCCAGAAGGGGCTGGCTAGAGCTAGTGGAATCAGTGATACCACGGCCGTCATGCTGGTTGCAAATAATGGGCGGAATCGCTCTTCCAGCGCCGCCACAGCGGCGTCAATTGGCGCCATTCCCTGACGTCTGGCCTGGTTAGCATAATCGGTCAGCAGAATAGTATTTTTGATACTTAGTCCGACAAGTGCAAAGAATCCTAACATAGCGAAGAAACTGATAGCATTGTTGGTGATACGCAGCCCAAGCATTACACCGAAGATACTGAACGGTATTGCCATAAATATTAGCAGCGGCTGCAGTAAAGAGCGGAACTGTATTGCCAGTAGTACAAAAATAACAATCAGAAGTATCGGGAATGCCAGTGCGAGCGTTTTAAATGAATCCTGGTTCTCGCTCTCCTGCCCGATGTCAAAACTGACCGCATCTGCCGGCAAATTATAGGTAGCCAGCTTTTCGGTGTCGAACTCCTTTTTAACGGCGTCCTGAGCCAGCGTCACCAGCGTAGTTGTATCATTGCCGTCGAAATCGGCAGTAACAGTAACAATCGGGTCGGCATCAGTTCTGATGTATTCATCGCGGCTGGAGACGTTTACGTTACGCATATGAGCAACCTTGCCGCTCGGCCGTTTAAGCTCAACACTACTTAGGTAAGACGCCATATCATCAGCCGCTTTAAAGGCAGCTTCCCGATTATCGGCTGCAATCTGTACCGTAAAAGCAGCCGAAGGTGGTCCCAGATCTACCTGTGCAACGGAGACTTTAGCTGCGTTGAAATCTTTATCAAAGCGTTCTTGAAGTTGTTTCACCAGTTGCGGTGATGTAACTGATCGTTTCGAGTATGGAATGAGCTCAACCTGTAGCGAACCGCCTTGGGCGCTACCACTATTGTAATAAGAGCCTTGCACAAAGTTTGTGCCGATTACTTCCGCCGCCAGCTTATCGGCTTGCTCAGCAATGCCTTCAGCAGTTTTTATTTCAGTACCTGGTGGAAAGCTTAAATTGAGCGCAATTCCGTTGGTGTCTTTGGTCGGCGGGAAGATGTTAAACACCACGTCTTTGGCGATAAAAATGCCAGCAGCAAAGAACCCAAAACCGACAATTATGGCTGTTATTATGACACCCAAAAGTTTACGGCGGGAACCTCGCGCCCAGAGCATCGGTTTAGCGATAAACGCGGCCAGCTTGGCCTCAAAACCGGCCGCAACTTCCTTCACGCCTTGTTTGCCAAGTTGTTTTTTGCCCAACAGCACAAAACGGCTGAAGAACGGAATGAAGATAAGAGCTACGAACAGGCTGATTAGTAGTGCAGAAATAATAGTAATCGGGATAGCTTTAATAAAGTCACCCAAGATACCGCCTACAAACAGCAGCGGTGCAAAGCATAGACAAGCCGTGAATGTCGCGGCCACCATGGCACGGCTTATTTTGCGGGTTGCTTCTAAGATAACCTGCCGCCGGTCTTTCTGGTGTGCCCTGGCCGAATCTATCGACTCAACCATAATAATGGTGTCATCAACAATCAGAGCCAGACCCAGAATCAGGGCAAATAGCGTAATGACGTTCAAGCTGTAGCCAATCAGGTATATAAAGCCCAACGTAGTTAGTAGCACTGTAATCATTGATAGAACTGTTATAAAGGAGGCTCGGATAGCGATAACGATTGAACCTATAATCAATACAGCAATCAGGCCTTCGAGCAGAACGCGCTGCAATTCGCTTAGATTTTCTTTGATGGAAGGCGCAAAACTGGCGCTTACCTGCCCCTCAAAACCCTGGAAATCCGGTTGTTTAGCAAGTTCGTCAACTGCGTCTCTGACCTCTTTGTCGAGTTTTATGACATCGGCTCCGTCAATTGCTGTAACTCCAATTAGTGACGAACCGTAGAAATTTGTCTGCCCGCTTTCATGCGTGGCATAACGGTCAAAGTTCTGTTGTACCGTAACCGATTGGCCACTGGCCGGATCGGTCACCTGCTTAAAAGGATTTTTAACAAATACAGATTTAACCAGAGGTATTTTCTTGTTGTTGAGGAAGTCTGCTGCAGCCTGAGCTTTTTTGGTTAAGGCAGCGGTGTCTGAAGCGTTTTGCTTGTCAAAAAACGAAATTGCCACATCAATCTTCTCTATATCGCCGCCGGTTGCACCAAAATCCGGTACATTATATTGCAGGAAGGCTGTTTGCGGCAGAACATGAGAGTCATCTATCTTTTTCTTAAGTGAATCTGCGGCGGCCTGGGCATTGGTGCCCTCTTTATATTGAATCTGAGCAGTAAAGAAATTGCTGGCACTACTGGTTTGGATTGATTTGACAGAAGAATCTTTGAGTGCCGCATCAGACAGTGGCTTAGCGACTGCGCTATCTACTTTTGCTGAATCATTAACATAATATGTGCCGGATACAATTGCCAGCGGTATATTTACACTTGGGAAGCCTTCGCGTTTTAACAGAGTTGTATAGCTCAGCAGGCCGAAGACTACTAAAGTAAGCCAAAGAAATCCGGTAAGAAGTGGACGATCAAAAAAGGCTACCGTTACTTTTGGTAGCATCTTATCGCGAGGCAATTTCTCACGCGTGCCGCGGCGTCTCCACATAGTTCCCCTTTGATTCCATCCTAGCAGATATGGTTCATGAAAGGAATAACCACCCTATGATTTGCTATCACCTAGATTTTTTTTGAGCACCCATTGTACCGATGCGCTCACTGCTTTATCGGTGCGATGAATGCAACCGATCCAGCAACAAGGTCGCCGCACACCTTCCTTTAATTCGCTGATTACTCGCTCAACATGCTTTTTTCTGGTCTCTTCCATTTTGACGTTGATTGTCCAGCAGATCCATTCATTGCGTGCTAGTGGCGTGAGGTCTTCCCATCTTTCCAGCGCAGAATCGTCTGCCAGCAAAGCTTTACGTAAATCAGCTGGCACATCGTGCACGACGCCGGTAGCGATTTTAGTGTTTGCCATGAAGGTATTCTAGCCTATATTTGGGTCTGATTATGGCCCTTTCCGTATGTAGACTCGTCATATTTGAAGTCAAGCCTCGCCAGCTTTCTTGCCAGCTTGTTTCTTCGTCTGTGCCCAGCACGTTTTTCAACTCCGTTTTTAAAATAAGTATGTCTCCCGGTTGCACCATCAATTGCGTAAACACCCCAACCTTTCCCGCTCATATCTATAACCGTTCGACGTTGTCCGTCTGGGGTCTGCACTCTATCTAAGGTAACGCCACCTTCCGCTAGATGCAGTGTATCAGAGAGCTCAACCCTCTTTATAATATTGCCATTCTCATCAACAAAGATTTGTTCATCGGTCGGTAAGCAGTGAAACATTAAATCGAGAATACCAAGTTCAGCCAAGCTAGCGTGCTTGCGACGAGCCAACGGATCTACTTCAATAGCTCTATCAAAATCTGCTGTTTGTCTTGCTAGCTCCGAAAAAAAATCGTCGTCCATATAAATTAATATCGCATATAAATCAGATTTCGTCAACCTTGGCTCAGAGGTCGGGCTTCGGCTATCGCCTCCTACGCTCAAGCCTGCTCAAGTTTCTATTTTATTAACTTTTATCTAGATTGAAGCTCGAATACGACCATTAGTGGGTTACGCCTTGGAGCAGATTCATCTGGGCGCTGTGATTAGCCCACAGGATGTAGCCGATAGCCAGCGCAATCAGGAGCAATAATAAAACAGTTCGTTGCCATTCTTTCAAGGGTGTTCTCCTTCAAGCAGCCCCGTTACAACTAGACGTTTTTTGGCGGTCCAGAGCGGAGTGCAAGTATAGAGTGTGATTTGTGGCGTTGTAGTAGGCGCCTGTACTGACGTATCTGTTGGTGGGACTACTCTGATGGAAGAAACCTTGTAGTTATAAGTCTGCTGGTTCCAGTATAGTGTTATAAAATCGTTTACTTGTACTTTGTCCAAGAAGTAAAAAACAGCCGGGCCGCTGTAGGTAAAGCGATGGCCGGCTATCACCGTGTTGCTGGCTTGGTCCGGTGTGCTGGTTGCCGGAATGAGCCACGGACCTTTATTTAGTTCCGTAGCACTTTGACCACTATGTACAGTTTCACGCATATTGAGCCGTGGTATAACCAGGAGGTTTTCTTTTGGTATATTAGCTGGTTCTACTTGGGGTGCTGTTGAAACTGAAGGCGCATCTACCTTGCCACGGTGTTCTACCCACCAGCCAAGCTGTGGTATTAGTGGTGAAAGCAAAATATAGAGGCCCAGACCCAAAGCAATAAGAATGAGCCCATAATTTATCTTCTTGAGCAGCGGCTCAGTCCGTCTCTGCTTTTTAACCATATGCTTATTATGGCACAAAGAGCGTGAAGACGACGCTATTAAAAATACATATTGCATTATTATCAAAATTAGTATAGTATATTAATCAAACGAAAAGTGTGTGAGGGAAGAAACCAACACATTTATCTATTTATTTGTCTGGAGTTGTTAAATGAGAAGCAAGATTTTGCGCTCTATCAAGGGCGGTTTACTACTTTTACCACTACTTTTTAATATTGTGGTTGCTCCAGCCAGCCATATTATGGCAGCTCCGGGGAACAAAGGTGATTTAAAAGTACATGAGTTCGGTACACCAAGTGGTACCGAGAGTAATGACCCGAAAGTTTGTGCTTTCAATATTGAAGGTTTTAGTTTTGACCCCAGCGTTTCCGGTTTTATAAATGTTGATCCACAAGGTGGTAGTTTGCCGGTGGGCGTAGCATCGGGTCCTTATAGCTTTGGCCCAACAGACGCCAGCGGTTATGCCCAAACACAATATTTCAATGTGGCGGGCGGTCCGACGATTGTTAACGGAACATATAAGGCGACACTTTATGGCAAGGATGGTGGCGGTAATATCAACTTGGCTGACGAGAAAGCCGACAGTAAAGTCTTTAAGGTTCAGTGTAACCTGACACCTACTCCCAATGTAATAATTACCCCTACCGACCCAACTTTTGTTGACTTGTGTGGGACAGCAAACGATACATATACAATTCCTTCAACCACCGGTGCGTTGTACCAGATAGCTGGTGTTACTGTGGCAGCCGGCACATATGCCGGTAGCGGTGCGGTAACTGTGACCGCAATAGCCGATACTGGCTACACCCTGACTGGTACCACAAGCTGGGATCATACATTCAATACCACAGCGTGTTCTGTAGCGGCTACACCCGCTGACCCAACATTTGTTGATCAGTGTGGAACTGCAAACGATACGTATACTATTCCATCAACTACAGGTGTTATATATCAAGTTTCCGGCGCAACCGTTGCTGCTGGTACTTACGCCGGCAGTGGTAGTGTAACCATTGATGCCGTCGCCGATGCCGGCTACACCCTTACTGGCACTACCAGCTGGCAGCACACATTTGACGCTGTCGCTTGCCCACTTACCGCGGCTACACCCGCCGACCCAACTTTCATTGACCTAACCTGCAACAGCACTGGCTCATATACCATAATTTCTTCTACAGGCGTAGATTACGAAGTTAATGGTGTCCTAACTGCTGCCGGTACTTACACAGTCAACACTCCAAGCACTATCACCATTACAGCCGTGGCACAACCAGGTTACGTTCTGGTTGGTCCAACTTCCTGGTCCTTTACTTTCCATGCGCCAACCGGTTGCGGTGGAGGTACTACCCCAACAGTAACTACTCAGCCTACTATTACGACAGCAGCTGTGGTCACACAAATCTCTGATCCTAGCGATCCTGCAAAAACATTAGTAAACACCGGCAATCCTGCAATAGTGAATAGCTTGGCTGGCCTATTTGTCATCAGTAGCACACTCGCTTTAGCATCTGTTGGTCGCAAAAACCGCAAGCTCACGACAAGATAAATTCAGTCGGCAGATTTAGCTCATCACAGTAAAGAAAGCTATATCCGCTATGAAGCAAGACCACATGGTTATCTTTAACCACTTAGTTGCTTGCTCTGCGCATGGTATATTTAGGTTTAAATATGGTTGACCGCATACGGAGTTATTTACGAAAGCTAGGCGAGCACAAGTGGCTCGTCCTCCCCTGGACAGTTGCCGTCATTCTGCTGTTTGTCGTTATAGGCGTCATTCTTGGTAAGAGCCATACACAGAATGCTAGTAACTTAGTACCTTCCGATAATTCAAATACCAGTAAATCTGATGGAGTTGTTGCCGGCTCCAGCTCAACAAAGCCAACAGCTTCGAGTAATGCAGGTTCGTCCCCCACAACTACACCAGGTACTCCTCAACCAACAGTAATTAAAACGGTTACTAACAGTGACGGAACGACGACTAAAGAAATCAGCAGCACGGTGGCGATTGCTTTTTTATCATCGTCGCAAAACGATAGTAATCTCAAACGAGGGACTACGCAGGTGCAGCCGGGTCAGAATGG
>CAZILM010000023.1:0-10847 GCA_964540115.1 uncultured Candidatus Saccharibacteria bacterium
GCGCGCTCCAGTAAACGCGAGTGCAGATAGAAAACATCGCCCGGGTAGGCTTCACGGCCAGGCGGACGGCGCAGTAGCAATGCCATCTGGCGGTAAGCTACAGCGTGCTTAGATAAATCGTCATAGATAATCAAGGCGTGCTGTTTATTATCACGAAAGTATTCGCCTATGGTGGCGCCAGAGTAGGGGGCAAGGTACTGTAAGCTGGCCGGGTCGGCCGCGCTAGTCGCCACAACTATGGTCTGATCCATCACACCTTCGCGCTTTAAGCGCTCGACAATACGGGCGACCTTACTGATCTTCTGCCCAACGGCCACATAAATGTTTATAACACCCGTTTTCTGACGATGCTGGTTAATCATCGTATCGACCGCAATAGCAGTCTTACCGGTTTGACGGTCACCAATAATAAGTTCGCGCTGGCCACGACCAATCGGTACCATGGCATCAATGGCCGTAATTCCGGTCATGAGGGGCTCATGCACGCTTTTTCGCTCCAAAACACCTGGCGCGGGTCGTTCCACAGCTTCAGTTTGAGCGGCTTTAATCGGCCCTTTATCGTCTAGAGGCCGGCCCAACGGATCGACTACACGACCTATAAGTTCTTTACCAACCGGCACTTCCAGCACCTTTCCGGTCAGACGCACTTTGGCACCGGCCTTTACACGCGTGTCTTCACCGAGTAATACCGAACCAATTTCATCTTCAGTTAAATTAAGAGCGAAAGCAGTCACACTACCGCCATCAAGGGCGTCAATTTCCAGCATCTCATTGAAGCCACACTCGCTTAAGCCATAGATCCAGGCAATACCATCGCCCACGCGAGTAACAATGCCGACTTTTTCAGCATTTGGCAGGGTTTTCAGCTCCTCAATCGCTTTGCGGATGTCGGCGGATAATTGCTTGATTGACAGGTCTTCGCTCATGTATTTAGGCCTCATTTACCAGTTGTTTAAGTTTGTTTAGCCGGCTATGGATACTGACGTCAAGCTGTGTATCGGCGCTTTCCAGCTTCAGGCCGCCGACTAACCGGCTGTCCTGCTCTTCATTTAGAATCAATTGCTTGGCTTGTAGATAACTTTTAATGTCAGCTTTAACTTCACTAGTTAGTGGGTGTGCCGTAATTGCAGTAGCTTCAGTAATACCGTAAGTCTCAGCGCGCACCTGCATAACATCACGCATTAATGAATCCAGCTCTTTGGTGCCCCGTTGCTCAATTAAGAAAGCAGCAATCTCATTGGCCAAATTATCGGTATCGCCTTCATGGATCATACGGGCAATTGTTTCGGCCAGTTCTTTGCGGCTGAGTTTCTTAGACATGCCGCCCTCCTGATAAAGCCTTTTCAATCAGACCGCTATCTTTGCGTTCGTCCAGTTTTTCGCCAATCACCACTTCTGTAGCTTCGGCGACCAGTTCCAGCATGTCTTTTTCTAATCCCTTACGAGCACGTATCAAGTTCTCCTCAATCTTGGCTTGGGCATCCGCCAGCAAAGCATCGGTTTTGTGTGCAGCTGCCGTTTCGGCTGCTTTTATCAGTTCCTTGGCGTCATCGTGTCCGGCAGCGATAATTTTATCGGCTTCGCCGCGTGCACTGGCCAGTAGTTCCTGGGTTTTAGTCTCCAGCTCCTCTTTGGCCTTTTGCATCTCTAGGCCTAGTTTGACGCCATCATTGATAGTCTGATTGCGCTTTTCCAGAGTGGCAACAATTTTGCCCAAAGCAAATTTTTTAAGCAACAGAAATACGATTATGAAAGTAATTATCTGTAACAAAAGTGCCTTGCCGTTTACACCAAGCGCAGCAATACCGCCACCCTCGGCGGCAAATCTAGAAAATAGAATCTGGAAACTTGAAACTGGAATCACGTAAAACTTAACCTTTCAAAACTAATATCTAGCTTAATGTGAAGACGACAACCAGCACGTAAATGGCAATAGCTTCCACAAGCGCTGCGCTAATCAGAAGAATTGGCAATACGCGGCCAGCTACTTCAGGATTGCGTCCCAAAGCCTTCATTACGTTGGCACCGATTAGACCAAGGCTGAATGCCGGCATAATCGTACCGATTGCAATTGTCATACCTTTAACAAAGTTGACGTCAGCAAGCGGTGAGCTGCTAGCTTCTGCGAAAAGTTGGAACATAGTTTATCTCCCTTTATTTACTAATTACTTGATACTTTTACCACACCTCGTCTCTTAATGCGACACCGAAGTCGCGGTTTGCGGCTCCGATTCTAGGGCATCAGGCAGATCTGGTACGGGTTCATTGGCTTCACCGTGGTGCGCAACAGCTAGCGCCAGGTAAACAATAACAAGTGTGGTGAAGACGAATGCTTGGATGAAGCCCACAAAGAACTCCATAAAAATGAAAGGCAGAGTCGCAATTGGCGACCCGAAACTGGTAATGACAGAAAGCACCAAAAGCAGGACTTCGCCGGCGAATATATTACCGAATAGACGAAGAGACAGGCTGGCAACCCGGGTGAATTCTCCCAGTATTTCCAAAAAACCGACGAATAAATTGATCGGATTCCAGGGTTGTTTGCTGAAGTAGTGCTGAGAGAAGCCTTTAAAGCCAAGCTCTCTGGCCGAATAAATTAGAACCAGGACAATCGAGATGGCTGAAAGAGCTAAAGTACCGGTAAGGTCACTGGTCCAAGCTCGTAGTAGTGGTTCGCCGTGATAAGTTATCGTACCAACGCCGGGCAAGAGCCCTGCCCAGTTGTTAAAGAGAATGAAACAAAAAAGAGTGACTAAAAACGGTGCATATTTTGCGGCCTTTTTACGGTCGTGCATTATGTCAGCAGCTAAGTCCGTAACACCACCGACAAGCAGTTCTATTATTGTCACGCCCATACCGCCGGTTTTAACTTTTACCTTTGAAGCTGCGCGAATAAACACAATAGTTAAAACGGCGCTTACTAACCAGCCTAATATCATTGAATTAGTTATGGCCACGCCCCCGATATTAAACAGCTTCTCAGCGTGCAGAATTACGTTAAGGTCTGCGCCAAAATTCACTTTTTGAATTCCTTCTTAAAAAAGTCAGGATAAGCTATCTTAATTTGTCTGTAAACCAAAAATATCGCTATGGCTAGTGATAAAAACAACCCGGACATTATAAACAAAGGGTTGGTGCCGAAACCAACGTCCATTTTGTGGCCAATGTAGGTCAGCAGTAAAATTGGCACCGCAACTCGCCAGGTGGTGTCTGCTAACTGCAAACCAATCGTCCAGTCCAGCTTTAAAGGACCTTTACTTGGCACATGTTTATTAGACCCAGAACTCTCAGTCATTACCGTAACTATAACAAAGTTAACAGATTAGCTCAAGGGGTATATTGCATGTTTAATTTATGCTAAAAACGTGTGCAGTTAGAGCACGGTTGACCAGTAGTACCAGAAGTGTTGAAGAATTACAGCAATGATAACTAAGTACCAAATAACTAGCGCGTCAAAGTGGTGATGTTGTAGAAACAGACTGATTGAATCATATTTTTTAGATAATTTAATGTGCTTTTCGCGTAAGTTATACAAAAGGGTGTACCAAAAAATGGGGATAGTAACAGCCCAGACCGCCATGCAGTAGGGGCACAGTGCGCCAATTCTAAATATAGTTTGAAACTGTAGCCAAGTAATAAAACCGACGCCAAAGACCGTACCGGCCTGCAAACCAAGCCAAAACCAACGCTTAAATGTAGCGCCAGCCAGAATTGCGGCACCAATAGTTGCAACGACCGAAAAGCCAACCAGCCCAATAAATGGATTTGGGAAGCCGAAAGCAGAGGCTTGCGGTTTGTTGATAACCGGCCCACAGGCGACAATCGGGTTTAGATCGCAATTAAGCTGAGCCGTCGGATTTTTAAGTAGCTCAATCTTCTCAAGAGTCAGCATACCGGAACAAAACACACCGATTATGCCGCCAATCAACAGAATATAAGGCAGCGTCCGTAATAACGACCATGCGCGGGATTCTTTGCTCATCCACCCTAGTTTAGCATGCCTGGATTACTCGTTTGGATGAAGCACAAGGCACCGTCGAGCAGGGGAGCGAGACGTATAAATAATACGATGAGCGAGCAGCGCAGACTGTAACGCAGTGATTCGCCAAAAGCGACGACGGTGTTCTTGGCTTAGCCAAGAGGCAGGTCCTCGCGGCGAGTGAGTCCAGGTGATATAATGAAGCGCTATGGTAACTGTTTATTCAAGCCCAACTTGCGCCTTTTGCCACATGGCAATGCACTATCTAGACGGTAAAAAAGTGAAATATACCGAAAAAGACATAACCCAGGATGCTGATGCCTTTCATTATGTAGTGGACAACATTGGACAGGCAGCAACACCGGTAATTGACATAGATGGAATAACAATTCTCGGGTTTGACCGACCAAAAATAGACGAAGCACTACGCGCCAAAAAACTAGTTTAGTATGTGAACTTTGTCACACATATGGTGTAGCTCTTGATATCAGAGATACTACATCTATATAATATGTGACATAGGAGGCAACCATGCCGTCACCTGAACACAGCGAAACAGAACCGAATCCGGTAACTCCACCCGGGCTCATTTTTAGTGAAATGATACCTGCGGAGGCGCAAGCTATATTACGAGGAGTGGCTAGGCATATAACTGATGAACGTGCCGACGATAGTTTTGACGCCTATATAGCCGATCCGGTTACGATTGACAGAACAGCTGAATCTGATCCGACTGCCAGTGAAACAATAGATAGTGATGTTCTTCACACGGAGGAACATGGAACTTCTACGCTAGCAGAGTCTGAAACTGAGCAAACGCGCGCCCGATTGCGCCGCTGGCGTAGATTAATCCACCGCCCTAAAGCAGCTGCTTAAAGAATAATCAAACTTGCGCAGCTTCAATCGCTTGAGCATACTTTAGGATATGTTCGAGGACTATAAGAGCAAAGGTTCGGTTGTAATTGTTTACACCGGCGAGGGTAAGGGGAAGACCAGTGCGGCTTTGGGTCTTTTAGTTCGGGCGCTGGGCAATCGCTCAAAAGTGGCATTTATACAATTCATAAAACACTGGGGAGTAGGTGAGCATGTACTGCTTCGCGATATTTCCCCCATGTTCAAAGACCAATTATTTTTCCACCGGGGCGGTAAAGGCTTTTATAATGCTGGCGATCTAAGTGAGCAGAACATTAGCGAAGAACAGCATAAACAGGCTGCCCTAGAAACTTACAAAACAGCGCTAAAATGTGCAACTAGTGGAAAATATGACGTAGTCATTTGTGATGAGATCAATAATGCTGTGCACGATAAGCTGCTAAGCACAAAGCAGCTTAAAGACCTCATTCAAAAACGCTCGCCAAAAACCAGTCTGTGCTTAACGGGACGTGATTTTCCAAAGGACTTAATAGAACTGGCAGATATCGTGACCAACATGACAAAAGTCAAACACCACTTCGATGAAAAGTACCTAGCAAACAAGGGAATTGATTTTTAGTAAAGGGTAGTCTGTAGACGAGAGAATAATATTCTGTCATAATATAGCTATGTCAGAGTTGTCTTACCAAGATATAGCAGAAGCCTTTCCCTTAATAACAGATCCAAGCTGTAGAGAACCATTGATTGTTGTCAATCACAATATTTCATTAATGCCTAGCGTGGTTACGAGGATAGAGGTTGGAATTGCCGATCGATTTGAAGTAGATAATATGAATACCGGTGAAGAGGCTGTTCCACATTTTACTTTTGCCTATGGCTCTACTTGGGAAAAAATAGATTTTGAATACAGAAAAAGTTGCAGTACCCAGCCTAGGGATTTTTTTGCGAAAATTGAATTTGTGGACGAAAAAGCAGTGGTCAACTATACGCTAGCTCTAGCGGCAATGGGTAGAAATCACCGCGCAGTAGTATTGGGCGCTGAATATACGCTAAAGACAGTTAGAGTTAAAGGCGGCAAAGAGATAAGGAAACTTGGTCGTTCTGCTGGGAAAGGTGCTCGTTTGAGTCACAATGAGTATCATGAGGAGCAATCTCCGGGTGGTGATAATAGCCACAATTTTAGCTCAAGTAAGGTGATGAACAGCGCGCTGCGCAGCGGTCGTTTAAGCGGAAGTTAATAACGGCCCTCAAAAATACAAGGCATGTACATTTGCCGTCTTAATAGCTAGGATTGGTATATGACTAAACCCACGCTTTATCTTATGCTTGGTTTTCCCGGAGCTGGCAAAACAACAACTGCTAAAGTCATTCATGAAATAACCGGGGCAGTGCACTTATGGGCAGACCAAATCAGACGCGAACGCTTTGAAGAGCCGACATACTCACACGAAGAGAATATACAACTCTATGACTATCTAAACGAGCTGACGGCCGAGTTGCTACGCACCGGACAAAGTGTCATTTTTGATACAAATTTCAATTTCTACAAAGACCGTGAACGACTACGCGAAATTGCCAAAGAACACAACGCCAAGACGATACTTTTGTGGGTAAAAACGCCTAAAGAACTAGCTAAAGAGCGAGCAACTCAGGATGCGCATAGCCAGGATACCCGCGTACTCGGTAATATACCCACCGAGGACTTTGACCGTATGGCAAGTAATCTGCAAGAACCACGAGCTAACGAAGCACACACGGTGGTGGATGGCACTAAGGTAACCAGAGACTATATCTCCAAATTACTCAATGCGTAGACATCACAAAAAAGCTACCTCTGTGGTGGTTCTTTTGTTAACATTGTTCATTGCCCTCGGACAACGATACAACTGGTTTGACGGTGCAGTAAAGAAGGCTCAGACTAGCCAGCCAGGTTTGTACCACGTCACCGAATTCGTCGATGGCGACACAATAAAAGTCGATATGAACGGCAAGACAGAAACAGTGCGCTTCATAGGAGTCGACACACCCGAAACACACGATCCACGCAAGGCCGTGCAGTGTTTTGGCCAAGCCGCGGCCGCCTACACCAAACGATTCATTGGCAACAGCTCCGTTCGGCTGGAGGCCGACCCCACCAATACGAATCGTGACCGTTATAGCCGCTTACTCCGTTATGTATATTTGCCGGATGGACGTTTGGTGCAAGCAGAGATTATCAAACAAGGTTATGGTTTTGCCTATACAGCGTTTCCCTTTGAAAAAATGGATGAGTTCCGAGTTTATGAAAAGGAGGCCAGAGAGGCGAACCGGGGCTTGTGGGGCAGTTGCCAGCCTTTCACTAATCAATATGGCGGTGAGCAAAGCAATGATGCCAACCCTTAAGTAATCGGCTTAAATACCCAGAAGCGATACCACAAATAATCCCAGACTGTCGTAAATAGAGCGGAGACGAAGAAGCCAACGTATGGAGTAAGGCCAAAACTCACAAAACTGGCCACAATTGCATAGTCAATAAAAATATCCACTCCGTTAACCAACACGTACTTCAGCAGGACACGTTTGTCCTGGCCTTGAAGCCGTTTATCGTAAAACGCCCAATAGCGCTGGATTATGAAGTTAAGAGTCCAGCCAATTACATCAGCCAGCAGCTTGGCGGGGAACCAGTGCCAGCCCAGCCCGTTGTAGCAGATAGCAAATATAGCCAGTCCGGTCCAGAAGTAAACACCGCCGCCAACCATGTACTCCATAAACTGAATGACTCTGCGGTGTCTAAGTAACCAACTTGGGTCTTGCTTCATTTGCTTCGTTTCGCATGCTTGCCGAATTCGTACTTGATGGGGTTCTTTTCTAGGTTGTAGTGGTGGGTGTGGCGGTAGAATTCATTTGCCATCCCTTTTAGAAAAAGACTTATGCCTTCCTGTCGGGGACGCCGCAAGTCTACCAGGTATGAAGTTTCTTCAATAAATCCGAAACCGTGTGAACCAACCCGGCTGACATAGTCGTAATCTTCACCGAACTGAATTTTAGGGTTAAAGCCATGGTTTTCCTCAAACAACTCACGTTTGGTCAAGATACACCAACCAGGTGCGACGGGATGTTTTGTGTGTGCTAGCAACTTAATGTAGTGATAGTTGAGACCGCTGCCGATCTTCTCTTTGAAAGACGCATCGGCGTGTTTTATTTTCGCTGTTGCCGTCTGCCAGCCACGCAGTTCGGCTTGATTAACCAGTATGGTTATAAAATCGGGGTCTTTTATATCGTCGTCGGCATCTAAAAAAAGCAACCATTCGCCCTTAGCGATTTTAGCGCCCTCGTTTCGTCCGGCCCCCGGCCCGGTTGGCGGCGACTGAACCAAATGAACATCAAGTTTACCGGCATACTCCTTAACAATTTTTTCGGTTCCGTCATTAGATTGGGCGTCGGAAACTATTACTTCAAGAGAACTATGGGTTTGTTTAGATAATGCTAATAATAAGCGGTCAATATAAGTAGCATCGTTGTAGCTGGGAATTATAACTGAAACGCTGAGAGCGAATGAATTCATCTAGTAGTAATCTTACGCCGGGATAGGTAAGCTAGGCAATTATTCCGGTATAGGTTTCTTGCCTAATAGCCGGGCAATGCTTTCAAACATTGGCTCTAGAGCAGACAGGGCAAAAAAAAGTACGGCTCCTATCCAGCCGAAGATCCAGGTCTTCTTACCATGCTTGCGTAGTGTTTGCGGCCACCACATTATGTTGTCCCATAGTTCAGCGTGATTACTGCGAACCCGGCGCATTTTTACGCCGACTTTCCAGTTTTCGTGATAGGAAATTGTGTAACCGGCTTCATGGGTGTGAATAGCTAAGTCTAAGTCCTCATGCACATCCAGGTCATGGCACAATTTAGTGCGTACCTTTAGCCATATAGTTTTTGGCATCACCATGTTTGAACCAAAAAAGATATAGTGTCCGATTAGTAAACGATTGTATCTGTAAGCAACCTGGCCCTGAAACCTGCCCTGCAAATGGGGAAAGCGCAAATTATAAAAGTAGCAACCTCCGGTTAAACCTTGTTCGCGGTGCTCCGCATTAGCATAAAAGTTGTGAATGTAAGATATCCAGTCAGCCGGTAGAATTGTATCGGCATCAATCCGGCCAATAAGCTGGCTGCTGGCTTCGTTAAATCCTTTGTCTCTGGCAAAAACGACTCCTTGCTTGGGTTCTTTGACCAATCTCACAAAAGAATACTGTTTAGCAATGGCAGGTGTCTTATCTGTAGAGTTATTATCAACCACTATAACCTCATCCGGTTTCACAGTTTGGGCAGCTAGCGAATCCAAGCAGGCTTTTAAGTGGTGCTCTTCGTTGTAAGCCGGTATAATGACGCTAAGCGTAAGCTGTTTTTTCTTTACCACTTAGTGATAGTAACAAATGCCCAAAAAAACTTCTCAAGTTAATGCACGAACGCTTTTAAAGCGGATCAATAATAAACCTGCCGCCAAAAGCAAGCAGCGGCGAGTGACTCAGCATGTCCGTCATCCGATTCATTTTTGGCGCAGCCGTAAATTCTGGCATAAAGTAGTCGCTATATTTCTAGCGCTGATTTTTTTCTGCATCAGTGGTATGTGGGGCATAGCCCAGTGGTATATCCATAAACACCAGAGCGAGCCTTTGCAACTTGGGGTTACATTTATACCAAGCTACGCCAACTATTTTGATCTCGACCCGCAAAGTACACTGCGAGCAATCTTTGAC
Source organism: uncultured Candidatus Saccharibacteria bacterium (assembly GCA_964540115.1). Lineage (GTDB taxonomy): Bacteria > Patescibacteriota > Saccharimonadia > Saccharimonadales > CAYVSP01 > CAZILM01. Next base: position 9,589 of record CAZILM010000023.1, read on the forward strand.
GACCTGGGCGTTAAAAGGGTCCGGCTGGTTAGCTATTGGGATGATGGGGAGCCGACTCAGGGCAACTATAATTTCAAAGATTTAGATTGGGAATTTGCAATGGCTCAACAATACGGCGCCAAAGTCAGTCTAGCTATAGGTCTTCGTCAGCCGCGCTGGCCGGAATGCCACATGCCATCTTGGGCTGAGAGACAAAGCAAGCCAGAGTGGTATCCGGAACTCAAAGATTACATGACGGCCGTGATTAATCGCTACAAAGACAACCCCGCACTGGACAGTTATCAGCTGGAAAATGAATTTTTCCTGACTGTGTTTGGACATTGCACAGATTTTGACCGCGCCAGATTAGTGGACGAATTCAAACTGGTAAAAAGTCTGGATAATAAACATACCCTAGTGGTGAGCATGAGCAATAATGCTATCGGTACACCGGTTGGTGAACCGACACCCGATGAATGGGCTATCTCAGTTTATAAACGAGTATGGGACAAGACAATTACCAAGCGCTACTTCGAGTATCCAATTCCGGCTTGGTATTACGCCTTCCGCGCTGGCTGGACTGAAATCACACGCGGGCACGATTCTTTCATCCACGAACTACAGGCCGAAGCCTGGGCTCCGGACGATTTAGGTATTAAAGACATACCGATTTCGGAACAGAATAAGTCGCTGGATGCCAAGCGTTTACATGACCGTTTTGAATACGGTAAAGCTACCGGGATGAGGAAAGTTGATCTATGGGGCGTGGAATGGTGGTATTGGCGCAAGGTTTCACAAAACGATGACTCGCTTTGGAATGTTGCCAAAGATGAATTTTCACAGGCCAATCAAGAAAAATTTAAGTAGTTCTCAGGTACAATACTTCTTATGGCCAAGAAGAAACGAACCAGTAATGCCATCGTAAACCGACGAGCGCGTCATGATTATGCGCTCGGCGATTCTTTAGTGGTGGGTTTGCAACTGAGTGGACCGGAGACCAAAGCACTGCGATTAAAACATGGTCAGCTACAAGGCGCTTACGTAACGGTTAAAGATAACGAGCTTTGGCTGGTCAACGCCGCCATTATGGGAGATAGTAATTTGCCGATTACCGAGGAGCAACAATCCCGCACCCGTAAGTTATTGGCGAAACGTAAAGAAATTGACGACCTAATAGCCGCCAAGCAGCAAGGACAGACTATTGTGCCAACGGAAATTCTAACCACGGGACGTTATATAAAACTACGCATCGCAGTTGGCCGCGGAAAGAAAAAGTACGA
>CAZILM010000024.1:0-10626 GCA_964540115.1 uncultured Candidatus Saccharibacteria bacterium
ACCAGGTTCTGGTCCTGGCATTCGGGGGTTCGAATCCCTCCTCCCCAGCCAAAATTTTTGTATCTGTAGTATCTACGCTTTTATCGCCTTGACACGGTCGAATGTTTCTTTTGCAACTTCAAATGAAGTCTTACGATAAACAAAATGATCTGTCATCATGTAAACGCCCGTCCAACGCTGATATATCCAAGCCCTATTCAAAAATGAGCTATCTTTAACACCCGTGTAATTATCGTAAACCTTCTCTACAAATGACGTGCCGTATTCATATAATTCTGCAAAGTCGATTGCTGGGTCTGCGATTGTCATATCGCTAAAATCAATTAATCCTAATTTTTGATTATCACTGTCCCAAAGCAAGTGATTACTATAGACATCACCATGAATGAATGAAGTAGGCGTAGATTGTTTTAGTAATCTATCTACCTCAGACAAGATCGATTGAACCACTTCGTAATCATCCGCGCTAAGCAATGTAGACAGGTATTTTTTAGCTAGCTTTTTTACTTCCATTTGCTCATCTGGCATGTAAGAATCTTTAACCCCCCTCAAATCTATACCCTCAGATTTAGCGGCATGGATAGACGATAGGAGGTTTGCTAATTGTTTGGCAATACTAATTACAGCGTCGTTATTTAATGTTTTGAAAACATTTTTACTTATAATTTCTCCGGGAACTATTGGATATCCTGCAAAACTACCGTCACTTGAGACGTATGAGTAGTTTGGAATGTTTGCTTTTAAAAGAGGCTGAAGCTGTCGTAAAACGTTTATCTCAGTAGCAAGCGCTGTAGTATATTCGTAGTCATTTGGAAATCTGAAAACAATAGCATCGTCCAATATGATGACTTCGTGATCCCAGCCATCCAAAACAGAATTATAAGATTTCCACGTTAAGTCTGGGAATTCAAGATGTATCCTATCAAGGAGCAACTTCGGTTCAGTCACAACTTTAGACTTAGATTTACTCATATGGGCTATTATAGCTTCCCGGCCCTTAGCTTGCTCAAAATGCTGTTTTAGCCAGACTTGTTATAATATTGTCAATGATGCCCAATCACGGTTCTTGACAGAACTATGACTATGGTTTACTCTGATCTTGTACTAGCAAATAAAAGGGCGACTCGCCTTCGGCGAGCGGGTTCATTGCTAAAGAACTCCACAATCGTTCCGAGCCAGCTAGTACCGCGAAACACCTGAAAAGGTGTTTTTCTTTATCACGGTTTTCAAACCTGTAATTAATTAACGATATCACCTTTATGATTTGCTAATCTTGTCTTAACTTTCAAAAGTTATAATAATGAACCTCCTCCCCAGCCAGAGGTGGCTAGTCAGCAAAACGACCATTTAGGAAAGCTTTTCAGCCAGTTCTATGATAATCCCTTCCGGACCGCGGAAGTAACATAGTTTATACATATCCTCATAGTTGTAAGTGTCGACAAAAACTTCATAGCCTTTTTGTTTCACAGTAGCTACGATATCTTCAATGTTCTCGACGACAAAGGCGAGGTGCTGCATGCCGTGCGAGTAAATGAAATGTTCTTGAGTCGCCGTTTTGTCCGCAGGGTGGATAAATTTGGACAGCTCTAGGGTTATTTGTGCGTTCGGCGCCTGCAGGAAAACAATTTGTGATTTGGAGTTTTTGACTCCAGTTACTTTGTCCAGCAGTTCGCTCTGCTCTTCGGCTTCACCCTTAACCGTAAATCCGAAATCTAAGAAAAACTGCTTAGCTGCTGCAAGATCATTTACCACTACGCCTATATGATCAATTCGCTGAATTTTCATCTTGTAAGCTTAACAGTGAAGTTCTGGCACTGTCTATGCCATCCAGTGCAACGGCTCGTGAATGTACTTTTATTTTGTCTGGAATGACTTATCATTAAATTAATGAACGGTCATTCGCCTACGCAAGTCCGTCTAGCACAAGAGAAAGAATTCTTTGAGGTCGTATCGGCCTCAGTTGATGAGTGGGAAAAAGACAAGTTAGATTGGGCCGCTGCCTCTCGAGAAATAGATGGGTTTAGGATTAATTATCAACTTGGGGCTGACATGAACTTTATAAAAGATCTTGCGCACATAGCTCGAGATAGCAATTCGCCGATAGGCGACAGAAAGAATCATTGGCGACAACTACTGCTTCAATTTGATAGGTATAACCAAGGCATCCGCACTAATTCATATTGGTATGTTATGGCAATATACGAGAAACAAAATAAAAAGCTGTTTAGTAGAAGTGGCTCAGCAGGAACATACTCAATAAAAATCGTTATTCATGACCAATCACTTAGCTTTGACAGCGGTGCTAAACAATTAGCCTTATATTTTCAGGGTGCGGTTGTGCTTAGCCCAAAAATGAACGATGAAGAACAATCGCACAATATTCTGGCTAGCCTACCCGAACAAATTAAAAATTATAAATTAGTCCAAAAAACTCTGGGTCAAGCGTTTGTGGATGACCAAGGACCGACGCTGGACCGAAGATACTTCAAGCATAATTTTGATACTCTAAAAAACAGGAAAGCCCTGCTGATATAGACCTGCATGCTACTATTAGTTAAGATAGTTAAACTTTTGGGGAGAACGTTATGTCAGAAGTGAATGAACCAAAAAAGACAAAGTCTTCAAGCAAAAAAGTAGTAAGCCGAACTGTTTGCATATTATTAGTCATCCTAGCCTTAATTTGTGGTGGCTTAGCCGGCTATGCTTACGGCCAAAATAACGCAAAATCAGATGCCGAGAAAGCACTTCAGCAAAAAGTTAACTCACTTGAATCAGATTTGAGCAAGGCTAAAACAGCTGTTGGTAGCGAAGTCCAAGAAGGACAACAAGACGTAGCCGAAAGTCAGCAAACTGCAGAAGCACTAAAGACTGAGAACGCGGCGCTAAAGCAGACAATTAGTGATCAACAAAAAAAGATTGCTGACCTCGAGAAACAGTTAGAGGAAGCCAAGAACTCAGCCAATAATTAATAAGTATCTCTTGACAGCAACAGTGCAGCAAAGAGTAGAGTTAAAATATCGTGAAGCTTAGGAAATTATTGTTACTAGGAGTTCTTATAGCAGCTATTGTTGGCGGAGTATTCTTCTACAAACAACATCGTGATAATTCCAGGTCTACCACTGAAAGCAGTAATACACCGGCACAATCCGCAAGTAAGACAGATTCTCCTTGTGGTTCTCTCACAAAACCCCCGCACTACAAACATGTGGTCTGGATCTGGGAAGAAAACAAGGATGAATCAGATGTCGTGGGCAAAGCGCCTTACATAGACAGCCTGATTAAAAAGTGTGCCTCGGCAACCAACATTATAGATAACGCCACGGTAGCAAGTCTGCCCTCTGAACCGCAGTATGCGGCAGGAACCTCCGGCAGCAATTGCAACCAAGGCATCACATCAGCAAGCGGATCAGGCACTGGCTGCATTGTTAACAATGGAGAATTTGGTCCGGCTAATTCTCTTTCCACTCAAAGTATTTTCCAGCTTGTCAAAAACAGTGGTGGTTCTTGGAAAAGTTATCAGGAATCAATGCCCAGTAACTGTGCCCTAAAAGACAGTCATCCGTATGCTTTCAAACATAATCCAGCAGCATTCTACACACAGCTTGCGGCCGATTGCGCAAAACGCGATGTGGCTTTCCCGGGCATAACCTGCCCCGATCATGACAGTGCTGCGTGCTCCACTCCCACCGGCTTGCTAGCCGATGATATTGCGGCGGGACACTTGGCGACATTCACGTTTATTACACCTGATCTTAACAATGACATGCATGATGGCACGGTGGCACAAGGCGACAACTGGCTTAAGACCTACCTGTCACTTTTTATTAACGGACCGAATTACCAGGCCGGTGACACCGTCATTTTCATAATGTGGGACGAGGGCTCATCAAACGCCAATACTTCGAATATTCCAAGTCTTTTTATTGCTCCATCAATCAAGCCTGGGACAGTTATTAGTAAGGCATCCAATAATATTGGCTTACTTAAAACTGCCGAGGATGTTTTGGGCCTTAAACCATATATCGGCTGCTCTTCAGGTACACCTCCGGGCAACATCGGTAAATGCAATCCTGAAAGTAGCGTTAGTCTCGTAAGTGAACTTAATCTTTAGTCTTATTGGCGATAAAAAAGAATAAACTATAAGCATTTTAATTAATGTTTATTTTACATTTGCAAACGAACCAGAACTGGGATTATAGTCGGAATATATACGTGAGTATCGCGGTCTGACTGCCACCTATTGAACTACCGCGAAGAGGAGGTCCCAATGAGTAAAAGCCCGTAGACAGTCCGCCTAAGCCAGGTGGATTTTTATTTGCATAGTCAATATAAGGAGAATAATCATGAATCAAGCAATCAAAACACTACCATGGGGTGAAGAAATTTATTTAGAAATTCCTCTGCACAAAAAGTCGTCTAACAAGTTCATAGCAAGACACGGTAAAACCGGTGAAGGCCGCGAATATATAGAATTTAGTAAGTTTGGGCCTAAGCCTAATACTGACGGGGAGCGCTACAATCAGAAACTACGCATTTTTACCCCGCAACAATGGGCCCAGCTTAAGCACCATGTCGAAGACGAGCTAGCCAAATCAATTGGCTGGGACATTGCCAGTGCCGATAAAGACTATCAACCAACTAAAATGTAACATTTCGCACAGCTGCAATATTCTTCACAGAGCAAACGAAGCATATCGGCTATAGTGGACCTGGCTCAGTAAGGAGTACTTATATGAACCAGGTCCAACCAACTACGACCCAGACGGCTAATTTGGCCGCAACGAAGCCGGAAAAGCAGAAAATTGAGAAAAAATTAGCCAAAGCCATCGGTGATTCACACGATGTGCTTATGCGTGCCACAACAGTATTTCCGTTAACACTATTCCCGGACACTATTACAGTTGACCGCACCAAACTAAGCATTACCCACCGCAATTTCTTGCAATCTGGAGAACTTTTGACCATTAGAATTGAGGACATACTTAATGTGACAGTAAGCGTTGGGCCGTTATTTGGGTCTGTAAAGATAGCGACTCGTTTCTTTGACCATTCTGAACCATATGATGTTGACCATTTGTGGCGTAAAGATGCTCTAAAACTTAAGCGCGTGGTTCAGGGCTATTTGATAGCTAAGAAACAAAAGGTTGATTGCACAAAACTAAGCACTCGAGAATTAGTTAAAATGCTTGACGAGTTAGGCAAGGTCGACAACCCAGAGAAGGTGTGAACCAACCCAAGATAGAAAATCAGCCCTGATTGTAGGCTTTTTGAAGTTCGGCAATATCGAACTTTTTCATCTGCATGAAACAAGCAGTAACACTCTCAACTTTAGCCTTATCGGAGTCGTTTAACATTTCATCGAGAACTTTGGGTACGACTTGCCAAGTAACTCCAAACTTATCCTTACACCAACCACATTGTTCAGCTTCTGGTACTGATGACAGCTTCTCCCAGTAAGCATCAATTTCAGGCTGATCTTTGCAAACCACGATAAATGAAATGGCTGAGTTGAGGTCAAAACCAGGTTGTTTGCCACCATTTAGAAATGTGAACTGTTCGCCATCTAGTTCTAGCTCAACCGTCATAACTGAACCGGCTGGTCGACCTGAAACCTTTTCAGCCGCTTCAGGGTAGCGCATTATCGAATTTATCTTTGCATTCGTGAAAACCGAAACGTAATAATTGGCTGCTTCCTCGGCTTTATCTTCAAACCATACAAATGGATGGATGCTGGACATATAGACCTCCTCTTATTATGTTCCTCATTATAGTCGCTTGCCCAGCTAAACCCATCAGCTGTAAGCTTCAAGGACCAGTGCCTGTAAATCTGGCATACGAAGCTTGCCCTCACCTTCAATTAAGTGAGCTTCCCTTAACCGCTTAAAGCTAGCTTCGACATCATCAATTGGTAAGTTTAAGAGCGCAGCAAGGTCGTCAGGTGTTAATGGAAGGTGCATATCTATGCCATGCTGATGAAGTACGCCAAAGTGACGACCTAAGAAAGCTAGCTGATGACAAACGCGGCGGTGGGTATCTTTTAGACCAGCATTTTCTAGCTGTTGAATGTTAGATTGCAAACGTCGCCCTGCCTGCGCTAGTAAATCTTTATAGAGCGTTGGATCAGAATTAACATTTTTTAAAAAGGTTTTATTATCAATAGAGTGCAGCTCTACATCCGTCATAGCACCGTAATGATATGACGTCGGGCTTTCGTGAATTTCTTGATCAAAAAGTAATTTAAAGAGAGGCGTTAGCGGAAAAATATCGCCCGGGCCGTAAATGCTTTGTATAGATGGCGCACTATCAGGCGAGACATGATAGCGCTTGACATAACCCACGCCAATTAAGCTAAGCGAGGGATACTTTTTAGATGGTTGGATTTTTTGACCCGCCCGAACTACCTTTTTTTCACCCTCCATCAGAAGTGAATATAGAGCTGGCAAAATAGCAAACGGTTCCACGACATAATAAAAACATACTAGTAAGCAGTGGTCAATCAGGCATATTCGAAATGCTATACTGCCTATATGGCGTTGGAGCGCGCACCCGAGGAGTTTATTAGCTCAATAGCTCGCGAACAGTATGATAGCGTGTATAACCTCTATGCACGCCGTTTTTTTTACAAGAATGCCGTGCCGGCACCGATTGATTTTGAGGCAAATGCTATCGCTGCTTTAAAACTAGATGGCAATGAAACCATTTTAGATGTCGGCTGCGGGGGCGCCAACGTGCTGAGCGCTTTGCATAGTGCTGGGCACCAAGGACCACTTGTAGGTGTAGAAATTGATGCGAATATGTTTGCAGCTGCACGTAGTCACGATGCTGTCACAGCCGGCCATATCGATTTGCGCATAGGTGCTGCACAAAACTTAGGGCTACCTGATAATTCTGTCGATTGTCTGCTGGCACTTTTCTTGCTCTACCACATTGATGAACCAGCCCAAGCGCTGGCAGAGTTCAAGCGTGTACTTAAACCGGGTGGTCAAATTCTAGTGGCTACCAGTGGAGTAAATAATAAGCGCGTTCACCGACTTATTGAAGATAGTCTTGCTCAGCTACTGGCTACAACGCCGCCGACTGTTTTCGCCGAACCATTTAATGACGTGGTAGCTGCAAGAGTATTACCTCAATGGTTCGATGAAGTTAAGCATCTGCCTGCACTACAAGGTGAGGTGCATCTAAGGGCGGATGATCCGAATAGTCATGCAAACTACTTTTTCTCCTTGCAAAGTATGATGCGGTCGTATGGCCGCTATATTAGGTACGGCGCAGAGTGGAAGCCGCTAATCGATACATATGTTGAGCCACGTATTTTGACTATAGAGGCACTTAAGGGTCATTTTACGGATTACTATGACCTCCATTACTTTAAAGGCGTTAATAATAAGCCTTATCCGATAGATTAGTTTAGGTCATTTATTGCGTCGTTGTCGGCTGACTTCTGTTCGGCATCAGAACTGGTAACCGTCCCTTCATCATAAACCTGATGAGCATCTTGGTTACTGTCGGTTTGCGGCTGGTCAGATAAGCTTGTGCCACTACTGTCAGCTGGAGCGGCTGGCGTGTCATTGTCCTCAGCTAGCGGTACTGATTGATCGTTGGTTGAATTATCGCTTAATGGGCTTTGCAAATCGTCCATTATTATCTCCTTGGTTTGTAATATGTAATATTAGCTGCGATAACGCTGTGTATCAGCCAGATTTCTCCTATAATAAGCCTATGAAACCCGAAGCATATGGTCAGTATGAAAAAAAAGGTGAAGTATCAGCCCTATTACCAGACTTCATTGCATCCAGTATCCTAGAAGTTGATTTTGCAAAATTAAAAGCTTTAGGCATTAAACATGTTCTAATTGATTTAGACCAGACTTTGCGCCGGATTGGTGCCCGTAAAATTGAAGACAACGTTCTAGCGGCACTTTTAAAACTGGAACAGCAGAAGGTTTTCAGCTCTATTAATCTAGTCACCAACAATTACTGGCCCAAACGTTTTGCCAAGGCTATGGGTATTACGGCATTCACACCATACTGGGAAGGGCTACGGCCAATTCGTAAACCTAACCGCAAGTTTTTTCAAAGAGTACTCTTAACCCTCAATGCGAACCCCAATGAAGCAGTCATGATTGGTGACAAAGTCCATGCCGATATTATGGGCGCGAACAACGCCGGAATGATGACTATCTTAGTTAGTCCACGCGGACGCGACTATCTGTTTGATCGTTTATTGTTTAGTAGATTGCGTGAAAGACGCTCTCTAAACCGAGCACGAGCCACCCTAGCCCAAAGGTTTACGTCTACAGTTCGAAACCGCACGCACAAGCACCATTAGACAAGTTTAGGGTTCGACCGTGAAGTGGCCAGATACGTTCGGGTCCTGGTGATCGTGGAAGCTATAATCGCCGGCCTCATTAAGAACAATTGTCTTTGGATAACCTGGGCGGACAACCTCTTCGTCTTCACCACCATAGACCTCGTGGTTAGGATGCGAACCAAACGCCATTTCGCGAATTGCCTTATCTTTATTTACGAAAGTCAGAGTGTCACATAACTGTGCTTGAGTATGGAGTGGACTAACCTTGCCTTCGCTAATCGTAACTATGTGACTCTGCTTTACCCCCTGACAAGCGCCAGTGCTATGACCATCTACCTGCGCAATGCCTTCATCTTGAGCTAGTTTAGTATTTACGTCACCTGGCGACATATTTTTATATAAATTGCTCATAATAAATAAAGATCCACCGATGGCAATTACAATAACTCCAACCGTAGCAAAAAAGAAAGCCACATTATATAAGGGCTTGGGTCCGCGCCCAATGTGCAAGAAAAAGAATATCTGAACCAACAATTGCAACACCGCAAAGCTGAGAAGAGTCACCACCAGAGCATTGCCAGACTTAGTTTTATTAATCACTACACAGTAGGACAATAGTGTAAATACCACCGACAATACGAAGCCAATAATATAGGAAGTTATGGTGCCCTTGTCGCTTTCCTGATTTGTAGTCATCCTATTCATTTATATCCTCAGGTAAATGCCATTAAATAAACGACTGTAAAAATAAAAATCCAGACAATATCTAAAAAGTGCCAAAATAGACTAAGCATAGATAATTTACGAATATTGGGTTTGGTAAGTCCGCGCTTGTTAACAAACCATAGTGTGATTGCCATCCATATCAGGCCAGCCATAATGTGCAATCCGTGAGTACCAAGCAGAACAAAGAAAGAAGATAGAAAAGCATTACTCTGCAAGGTGTGTCCTTCACTGTACAGGTGTCGAAATTCACTCAGCTCCATGGCCAAAAAGATAGCGCCCAGAGCAAATGTAACAATAAACCAGCCGAACGTCTGGTTTTTTAGACCGCGGCGGGCAGCAACCATGCCCAAACCACAAGTAAAGCTGCTGGTAAGTAAAATAAGTGTCTCAATTAACGCCAACCTGGGACTGAAAAGTTCCCGTCCAGCTGGACCACCTATAGTGTTGTCTCGTAATACCGCATAAACCGCAAACAAAACCGCAAACATCAGTAGGTCTGTCATCAAATAAACCCAGAAACCAAACATGCTACGATCGTCAGCAGCTTCTTCATGGCTCATTTGGTTAGATACTTCAGGGTGCTTCATTTCTTAACCTTTATGGTTTTTAGCGCCCAAGTAAAAACCAAATTTCCCAGCTCAAGCAGGCCCATATCCTCCTGGTTGTCATCGTTCACAGATCGTGAGATTGCTTGTTTCGCCTGTACTTCCATTTTTTCAACCTGGGCAGCCGAAATTGTATATTCTGTGTCCTCGTTGAATGTCCGGGTTATCAAACAAATAATAATGCCGACTGTAGAAATAATAGGCAGCCATACGATTTGCCACACAAAACCAAAACCAAAAAGAAAAGCAAAGATTGAGATATAGATACCGGCCGATGTATTTTTGGGCATATGGATATCTTGATAGGTTGGTTTGGTTACACCCGACTGTTTCATGTCCCAGTAGGCGTCTCTTTTGTTAACTTCAGGAATCACAGCAAAATTATAGGCGGGCGCCGGCGAGGCGACCGACCATTCCAAGCTGCGCGCATCCCAAGGATCGCCACTTACATCTACAAGTTGCTTGCGCTGTATAATGCTGGCTACTATTTGTACAATCTGTAGGACAACACCAAACATAATAATTACACCGCCTATGAAAGCGACTATAAATAGTGGTTGCCAGCCAGTTGAAGCATCATAATGATCCATACGCCTAGTTGCTCCCATGAGACCAAGAATATAAAGCGGCGTAAAAGCTAGCAAAAAACCAATGATCCAACACCACACCGTGTAGCGGCCGATGCGTTCGTTAAGCCTAAAGCCAGCCACTTTTGGAAACCAATAGTTTAACCCAGCGAAAATACCAAATAGGACACCGCCAATTACGGTGCTATGGAAATGCGCCACCAGAAAGAGGCTATTGTGTAGTTGGAAGTCAACCGGTGGTATGGCTAGCAAAACACCGGATATTCCACCAAGCGCGAAAATACCAATAAAACCCAGGAACCACAGCATTGGTACGGTAAAGCGTATCCGGCCTTTATACATAGTGGCGATCCAACTGAATACAAGAACAGTGGTCGGTATAGCGATTATCATGGTTG
>CAZILM010000025.1:0-5506 GCA_964540115.1 uncultured Candidatus Saccharibacteria bacterium
TGGTACGCCTGAGCAGATTCGAACTGCTGACCTTCGGTACCGGAAACCGACGCTCTATCCAACTGAGCTACAGGCGCACGGGCCTAAGGTTAGCAAAAAAAACACCTTAAAACGAAGATATAGTATAAGATAATGTCGTGCCCGCGTAGCTCAGTGGATAGAGTACTTGGCTTCGAACCAAGGGGTCGTAGGTTCAAATCCTGCCGCGGGTACCACAAAGACTGTGAGACTTTATGGCTTGACAAGTGTTCATAAAGGTATAAAACTTAGTGTGAATAAACATAAGTTCCTTGGAAGTATATAAGCGTGTTTGATAGAGTGAAAAAAAAGCTTAAAAAATCCCGAACTATTAACGAAAACATTGAACCAACTACAGGCTCTGAAATAAAACCTACCGTACTGAAAAGGGACAATAAGCGTCTCTTTTTTGGTTTAGGTTTTGTTTTGGTTTTTGGCGCCATCGGTGCCTATTTACTCATCAATAGCTTTGCAGCTACGCCGGAAACTAATAATTCGCCCTCGTCTTCAAACGAAGCCCAGGCAAAACGATTAACACAGGCCTTGGTAAATACCACGAACAAGCTGAAGAAAAAACCCGGTGACCAAACTCTCACAAGTCAAGCTGAACAATTAGCCGAGCAGAGGCAACAAGTGTTCCTTTCACTGATGGATGAAGATGCGGATAAGGCGGCCAGTGTTCAGTTTCCGACTGATTTAATCTCTTCGCTTCCCGGGCCGGCTCAAGCGGCAATCGAAAAACGTACTTCGCTTCAAGGAAAGCTAAGCGTGACCCACGGCGAAACACTAAATGAGAACACCAAACAGCTAGAAAATCCTTTTTTCATTTACGAGCTGAGCGATGCCAAGGGTAAAAAAACCAAGCTTCATTTTAAAGGTGAAGGTCTAGATGAATTGGGTGGCGCAACGATTAATGTTTCGGGTTTGCAGGCCGGCGCTGATATGGCAGTAGTCTCACTGACTGATACAAAGGTGGCACAGGCTGCCGTAGTAGCGCCTGCAACTAATAAGAAAGTTGCTGTTGTGCTGTTTAACTTTTCCGACAACACCACTCAGCCATGGACCTCAGACCAAGTACGGACAGCGGTTTTTGGGACTTCAGGCTCTACGACCAGTTTGTTTTATCAGCAAGCGTCCTTTGGCAAGTATGGCCTCACCGGTATTCAATCCGCTACGGGCGATGTGTACGGGTGGTACACAATTTCGGACACGAGCACAGCTTGTAATAATGGCACTTGGTCTGGTCATGCTCAACAGGCAGCAACAGCTGCTGGAGTTAATTTGACTGGATACGACAGTGTTATATATGCTTTTCCCGGTGTTACTGCCTGTAATTGGTCTGGCATGGGACAATTGCCAGGTAACACGGTGTGGATAAACGGCCAAGGGACGAATCCAAACGTAGTAGCTCATGAATTAGGTCACAATTTTGGTGCTCACCATGCCAATCTCTACAGCTGTACTGGTGCTGATGGTGCTGCCGTGCCATTGAGTTCTACTTGTACCAGCGTAGAATATGGCGATCCTTTTGATGTCATGGGCCGTCTCGTTCTTGCTAACTTTAATAATTTCCACGCGGGTCAACTTGGTTACCTCAGTTCAGGTAATACCAGAACCGTCACAACCTCCGGAACATACACCGTTGCCCCCGTAGAACAACCTGCGGCTGGCGTGATTTCCTTGCGTATTCCCCGAGACTACAATGCCAGTGGACAACCAATAAGTTACTACTATCTTGAAGCCAGACAACCCTCTGTCCTTGACAACTGGCAGCCTACAAGTGCTTTCTACAGCGTTTTTAGCAGCGTACTCATACGTATTGCACCAGATTACCCAACCGTAACTCAATCACAACTAATTAATATGCATCCGGCCATGCAACCTGTCCAAGGTGCGGGGTTGCTCGCAGGAGAAACATTTAATGACCCCCAGCGCAATATATCTGTAACCGTACAAAGTGTTACCAGCGCCGGCGCCACTGTCAGTGTAACTGCGGCGCAAATCGCCTGCGTTCACGCTAATCCAACCGTTAGTCTGACCCCAGTTACGCAGTGGACAACCCCCGGAGGCGCCTTAGCCTACACCTTACAAATAGTGAACAATGATGGTGTCGGTTGTCAGGCCAGTACATTTAATCTGGCGTCCACCCTATCCAATCCTGGAGTAACACAAAGTCCAGCAACCAATCAGTTCAGCCTTGCTCCCGGCTCCAGTACGAGCCAAACAATTACCCTCACATCCACGGGTAGCATCACAGCCGGCTTCTACACGGCAACCGAAACTGTCACTAACAGTGCTTCGCCCACTAGCGCCGCTACGGCCACTGCAAATTACAATGTCAGTTCACCTGCCGACACAACCTCGCCAGTCGCTACCATAACCAGTCCTGCAAACGGCGCCAAAGTATCAAATCGTTCAGCGACCATCAAAGCTTCGGCTACCGACAACGTAAAAGTTACCGCCATGGAGCTTTACATCGACAATAAGTTGGTCACGTCAGTCAATGCTGGCAGCCTTAGTTATACATGGAATACCAGAAAAGTTACCGCAGGTAGCCACACTATTGTAGTCAGAGCTTACGACGCCGCCGGCAACATTGGCAGCAGTCAGATACAAGTTACTAAATAGACCGGATCAACCAGACAATTGAAAACGCACTATAGGCACCTTTGAACCCCGTAGCTGAAGGTCATTTTTGTATGGTTCGTTTGCTAAATATGGTTGAGGGGTAGACAATAAAACTAATAACCTGCCAGAGGAGTTCAGGAATGGTGAAGGCAAAAAGCAGTGCCGGAGTAGAGTCCAAAGGAAACACCAGACTCTCAATCTTGCTGGCAATGGCCATGTTTGTTCTGGTTGTCGACACTTCTATTATGAATGTTTCGCTTTCTGCAGTCGTAAAAGATTTGCATACTACTGTCAGCGATCTGCAGGCTGCAATTGCCCTTGAAGCATTAGTTTCGGCGGCGTTTATTCTTATCAGCAGCAAAATTGGCGATATATTCGGGCGAAAACGAGCCTACATTCTTGGTTTACTAGGTTATGCGGTTGGCGCAATCGCCATGACGCTCACCAGCAATATAACCATGGTCATAATTTTCTGGGCAATCATCGGCGGCCTTGGTGCTTCACTCCTTTTGCCGGCTATGCAATCACTTATTCATGGGAATTTTACCGGCGCCGCCCAACGAAAAACTTATGCCCTGGTTGGCGCGGCAGCAGCAATTGCAGCCGCAGTCGGCCCCTTATTGGGTGGATTTTTGACCACATTTATATCTTGGCGGGTTGGTTTTTTCTTAGAGGCTGTCGTTATTGGTATCATACTGCTCAATATTAAACTGGTGAAAGACGTTGTTTACGAAGGTCCGCGTAAGATTGATTTAGTTGGTGCGCTCTTTTCAGTTCTTGGAATGGGTGGAGTGGTACTTGGGATATTGATGTGGCAAGAAGGTGCCGAATCAGTCGGCGCGGTTATTGCCTTTGGAGTCGTCGGTCTTTCATTGCTGGCTTACTGGCTAGTCAAGCGAAAACGCGAAGGCAAAACAGTCCTGATTGACCCGGGCCTATTTAAGTTGCCGCATTTTCGGCTGGGAATTTCACAAGTGATGTTACAAAACATTATTCTCGGCGGCGCCATGATAGCTTTGCCAATATTTTTGCAGATGACCCTGGAATACAACGCCATGAAAACCGGCATAACCCTGGCACCGCTTTCCTTGACCATGTTCGCTACGGCCATTCTGGCCGGCAGACGAGCAGGCAAAAGGCGACCTAGTGTAATTATTCGTATGGGCTTTTTGCTCAGTACCGTCGGATTAGGCCTGATTATTCCCATTATTCCGCGTACCGATTCCGGCTGGGCTCTGGCCATACCACTAATGATTGCCGGCGCTGGTTTAGGATTGTTAGTATCACAGCTCAACAACTATACACTTGCTCCGATTGATGAAAAACACGTCAGTGAAGCAGCCGGCGTGAACTCAGCATCCGGCTCGTTTGGCCTATCTTTCGGACTAGCCATGGCCGGCGGCTTAATGCTTGCCGTACTGGCGTTTTCATTCACCAGCTTATCCAATGAAAGCAAAGTTCTACCGCCGGCACAGAAACAACAAATATCAACAGCCATGGAAAATGATGCCCAGGTTATGAGCAATACTCAAGTAGAAGAATTGCTCATTGTGCAACCCCAAGATGTACAAAAGGAAGTTCTGAACATTAACTCAGAAGCTCGAAGTACATCACTCCAGGTAGCCATGCTCGTGCCAGTTATCGCGGGCCTGGTAGGCATATTTAATTCATTTAGGATGATGAAGCTACCGGATATTAAACCGAGTGCCGACCTTGAAGGTGTTAGTTTAGGCTAGTTGTACTTTATTAAAGTGTAAGCCCGAATCGTGGCCTAGAAGAGTACAATAATTGCCATCATGGAGAGAATCAGATCATTTGAAGATGCTCGGCGCGTGCTGGCGCGCTTTGTACCGAAATCCCGCTCGATGAGTGGGGCATACACGTTGGATAGGATGCATCGTTTGATGGAAGCGCTGGGCAACCCACAAAACGAATTAAAAGTTATTCATGTAGCTGGAACTTCGGGGAAAACGTCTACCAGCTATTATTTGGCTGCGATGTTTACGGAGGTTGGCAAAAAGGTTGGCCTAAGTGTTTCACCGCACATAGACGAGGTAAATGAGCGCCTGCAAGTAAACCTGGAGCCAATGCCCGAAAAGCAGTTTTGCAACAGCCTAGCGGCGTTTCTAAAACTGGTTGATAAGAGCAGTGTAGTGCCGACCTATTTTGAAATACTAGTGGCTTTTGCATACTGGGAATTTGCCCGGCAAAAGGTGGATTATGCTGTTATGGAGGTGGGCTTAGGGGGCTTGCTGGATGGCACTAATGTAGTAAGCAGGCGGGATAAAATCTGCGTGATTACAGACATTGGTCTGGATCATACCAGTGTGCTTGGTAAAACTCTTCCAGAAATAACCTCTCAGAAAGCCGGGATTATTACACCTTATAACAAAGTATTCAGTTACCAGCAGAGCGTAGAAATAATGCAGGTAATCAGAGAAGTCTGCCAGCAACAACAAGCCGATTTACACGAAGTGCGTTTGCCATCAGTCGATATGTTGCCGGCGCATTTACCCCTGTATCAGAAGAGGAACTGGTATCTGGCCAGCCATGTTTATGCTTATGTGAGTGATCGTGATGATTTACCGGGTCTCTCGGCAGCAGCCCTCAAAAAAACAGCTAAAACCTACATTCCGGCTCGGATGGAAATCGTTAGACGCGCCGGCAAAACTATTGTGCTGGACGGTGCCCATAACGCCCAAAAATTACAAGCCCTCGGCATGAGTTTGCAGGAGATGTTCGGTGACCAGAAAGTTGCTGTACTTTTTAGCTTAATCCAAAGTTCAAGCTTGCGTTTGCGAACCAGTCTAAGAGCTCTTACCAAATTCTCAAACCACATCATAATAACTTCTTTCGAAAC
>CAZILM010000025.1:5606-7868 GCA_964540115.1 uncultured Candidatus Saccharibacteria bacterium
ACCTACTGACGTAAAATATTACACAACCAAGATTAAGACCGGCTTAATTCTGATGGGCTATGGGGTATACAAAGAGATGAAGCGCCCTTATGAGAATGAGTATGGGGTTAACTACGTTGCGACTCGCAATCGTGGGGAGAATCTAAAAGAAGGTTTCAAGCCGGTATATGACGCCCGACAATTTCTAGAAGAACACAAAAGCGAAGAAGTCTGGAACGTGGGAGGGGCAATCTTATTTGCGAGCACCATGGACATAGCAGATGAGCTTTATCTAACTCGTATCGGTGGTGATTTCGGCTGCACCAAATTCTTTCCTGATTTTGAGAATGATTTTGAACGCGTTTCGCGCAGTGAACCAGTAACCGAGAGTGGAATTACTATGTATTTTGAAGTGTGGCAGCGAAGCAGTAAGAAAATCCAAAGATAGATATTTCACAGAACCGTAAGGCGGCAGTAGGTATTCTAGAAATTGCCAACTAAAAGGAGGGCACGTATGGCTAAGAGTAGACGAGGTTTTGCCGCAATGTCTAAAGAAGAAAGAGTAAGAATTTCCCGCTTAGGTGGTGAAGCCAGCGGAAGGAGCCGCAGTAAGCAGGCTCGCCGCAATCCTGCCTAGTTCTATAAAAAAAGGGCTAACTAAAAAAAGAAACAGAGGTCTTCCCCGGCCTCTGTTTCTTTTTATACTGCAAAATTGCCTGGTTTTTATTGTGGCGTACAGTCTGGCAGTTGACTCGTAGTGCCAATGTTGCCAACCCACATTTCGGGAGTGAAGAAATTAACGCCAGTTATTTTACCGGTGCTGTCTTTGACGACACCGATTTTAAGCTCGCCCCTTTTTATTCGTTCTAAGGCGCTAGGGTCAACGTGTTCAACCGGTGCAATGCCTTTATCCCAGATCTTTGATGTGTGCCCAAACGCATCGTGCACCTCTGCACCTTCAGCCTGGCAAACTATTTCAAAAGCATCGGCTGGACTATGATAGCCTTCGTGTGGCCATTCGGCACGCAGCTGGCCATCGTTGCCGACAACTGCTTTGGTGACACTTTCGCTTTCATAGTTAGGCTCACTGTGTAGGGGAGCTGCACAGGGGCGTGGAGTTTTTCCATCCTGGCAGGTTTTGCCATCTACTGAGAGTTTGTCGTAATTAAGTGTCACCATAGTCTTAGGCGGCTTATCATCGCTGCAGGCTGGCAATAAAGCTAAGAATAAAAAAGCAGGTGCTACACGCCGCGCATTTCTTTTAACTGTTTCATAAAAAGGCTTCGTCTCAAACATAGAACAAACAATAACATAAATTCTTAGAATTACAATTTAAATTTAATGTTATTTTGTGGGAACTACTTAATTTTTTTTGCTTAGAGTGTCGAAAATCAGCTCTTTCGCTGATCTTCATACACCTTTTTTATATCACCAACCGTAAATCGAAAATGTTTGTCCCCGGGTGTGCGTATATGAGGAAGGTTTCCTTTTGCAGCGGCGTCGGTAACAGCTCGGTTGGATATTCCGAGAATACGGGCGACCTCGGTCGTTTTGAGAAAGGACCCTGGATCTCTTCCAAAAATTTCTGTTAACTCATCTGCCGCGTAAGGTTTGTGTTTTGATTGAATTCTAATTTCAGGACGTTCAGGTTTGCGAATAAAAACTAAGTCTTCAAAGTCCGCGGGCTTTTCTCCGCCACTTGTTTCAACAGTTCGCACTTCTTCTAAATGACGTAATCTAGCAGCTTTCAGCATTGTTGCGGTAGGCATGTCGTCAACATCTATTGCTAATGGGTACAATTCGCAATCCGAAACAGACACAGCCTCAAGCCAAAATTTTGCAGGGTCTAGTGTGGCTAATGAGGGCTCACCCTCTATATGGTCGGGTATTGTTTGTCCGTCTTCAAATTTGAACTGGTCAGCCTGGAATATTGGAGGCATAGTTTCTCCTTATTTGTAACGATAGATTATCAGCTAATCGCAAAAGTGCAAGCTTGAGCGTAACAGAGAAATAAGTTATGTGAAGTCAGAGGGGCTTAAATTTTACCTCTACATGCATATACCCGCCCGGTGATATCGATAGATCGCTGATTCGTTCCATTGACGCATCTTTAAACGCGCAAGATGAACAGCCTAACTTTTTTGCAATTTCTTCTCTATGTTCATCATTGCCAATATAGACTGATTGTTCGGTAACGACATCGTGGCTCCCAAATGGGAATTGTGCACATACCACTTCCAGGATTTTAGTTGATGCCAACAGGCTATCAAAAACTTTTCGTTG
>CAZILM010000025.1:7968-10317 GCA_964540115.1 uncultured Candidatus Saccharibacteria bacterium
TCGATGATTTAGTCTTGTAAATGCGCTTCACCTGAAGAAGGATGTCAATATTAAGCGCAACGTAAGACAATAAGGTCAGTATATCGAGCAGACTCATTGACACTATTGTCTCATAAATAAAACGCTAGAGCTTGGAGGGCCTTAGTGGAAACTATTGCAACCAAAATAAGGAGCTATAAACCGCGCACTGTGCCAGTTCTTGCTTGATATTTCTGACAACAGGTATACACTTCAACTAAATCGCTCCAAATAAAGTTGTGCGTGAAACAAAGTGGGTAAAATCAGTGATGAAGAACTTGAACAAATATTTACTGGTAACAATATTTACCGCTTTCGTTGCACTGGGACTAGCTAGGTCAAGCAAGGTATTTGCTGCTACTTCGCCGACGCTGGTTGGGTCGGCGGATTACTCCGTTCTAGGTGGCGCAGCAGTGACCTGTGCTGGTTCGACTACTACCACAGGAGCTGTAGGCGTAAGTCCGGGCTCCTCTATTACAGGTTTTCCCAGTCCATGTACTGCTGGTGGCGGAACGCATTCCAATGATGCCAGCGCAATAGCTGCTCAGGCTGATGCTCTGAGTGCTTTTGGTACTCTCGATCAGACCTGCGACCACAACTATGGGGCACAGGACTTAACTTTGCTTTCGCCTCTTGTGCCGGGAGTCTACTGCTCCACTAGTGCCTTCACGGTGAGTGGAAACCTGACGCTCACCGGGTCAGGTGTCTGGATTTTCAAAACTGTATCAACGATTATTACATCACCAGGTTCATCTGTTACCGGTGGTGATCCTTGTAATGTCTGGTGGAGGATTGGCAGTTCCGCAACTCTTGATACGACCACATCATTTATTGGGACAATTATTGCGCAAAACGGCACCACTGCCCTGAATACCGGCGCAACCTTGAACGGCCGGGTCTTGGCGCTATCTGCTGGTACGGTAACGCTGAATGCCAATGCCATCACGGGCCCAACTTGCTCGTCTTCCGGCGGGGCTAGCACTAGCAGTGGCTCAGCTGTTGCTAGTACTACCCAACTAGGCGCTCCAGATACGGGTTTCGGTGTTAGCGCTGCTCATTCTTGGCGAGACCTTACAGCCTACGGCTTTGGAACAATAGGCTTTCTTGCCCTGGCTTATATAGCCCGGCGAACTGCCAAAAACTAAGAATGACGTAGATGGCTTGGATTCCCAGCTAAAATGCTCTCATATACGGTAAGGCCAACCAAGTGGCAAAAACTAAAACATAAGACTAGATCTACCTTACTTCCTAATACTTTAGTAGCTATTGCCGCCGGCTTGTTCATCGCCGGATTAAGCGTAGGCCTTTACGATTGGCACTCCAATAGAGTTGCTAATCATCACGCAGCTCAATTAGTTTATGAGTCTAACCATGATATCAATCATGCTGTACCAAGCACTACAAAGCCGGTTCCCAGTGCGTTTGACAGTTACACCGTTGCCCCAAAGTTGCCACGCTATATTTTTATACCGAAACTTTCTGTCCAGGCAATGGTCAAACCGCTTGGAATAACGGCTACAGGCCAACTCGCAGCACCTAACAATGTTTACGACACGGGGTGGTATAAGAAAAGTAGTGCCCCAGGCCAACCGGGTGCCATGGTAATTGACGGACATGTATCCAGTTGGAAAACAAATGGCGTGTTCTATGGTTTGAAAACCCTGCAGCCAGGGGACATCATACGTGTAGAGCGCGGTGACGGAACTACAATAAACTACTCAGTAATCAAAAAACAAGTTTACGACTACAAGCAAGTTGATATGTCAGCTATTCTAGCGCCAATCAATGCAGGCAAACCAGGTCTTAACCTCATAACTTGTACGGGCGACATCATAAAAGGAACCAATGACTTCACGGAAAGAATCGTAATTTACGCCTCTGAAACATAGGCGGATTGGAGGGCCAGGAGGGACTTGACCTTGCCACGCAAAACAAAATTAGTTTTGCTCATGGCAATTTTTGAGCACAGCTCAAAAACCAAAGGCGGGGAACATCCTCAGGATATTCCCGTTCAAGTCCCAAATCTAGCAATGAAAAAGCCCCAACCTTACGGCTGGGACTCTTTCATTGGAGGGCCAGGAGGGACTTGAACCCTCGACACCCTGCTTAAGAGGCAGGTGCTCTAACCAGCTGAGCTACTGGCCCGCAACGAAGCAACTTTAGCAAATTACCCCTGTTTTAGCAATATTGCGCTACAATAGCACGAGATGAAATCCCTCAACGGTAGAGAACTAGCCGGTTTTATAAAAGAACGCCAAGCCAAAGCGGTGCGTGGGCTTATTCAAGCCCATCATGTGCAGCCCAAGCTGGCAATTATTCGCACAAACCCCG
>CAZILM010000026.1:0-1527 GCA_964540115.1 uncultured Candidatus Saccharibacteria bacterium
AAAGCTGGCGGCAAAGCTGCTGCCTCAACCAACAAAAGTAAATACGGCGCAGATTTTTATGCAAAAATCGGTGCTATGGGTGGTAAAAAGGGTCGCACTGGCGGCTTCTTTGCTAACCGCGATCTAGCCCGTATTGCCGGTGCTAAGGGCGGCCGCATTTCACGCCGCACTAAGAAATTAGCGTAAGCTAAACTTCTTTACGAGAAGGTCGCTTGCTGCGATGCAGCCGGCGACTTTTTTGTTTGTAGAGAACGGCGATATGGACGGCAAAAACGCGAAGCTGTGACCGACCATGACGTGTTGCAATTATGGCAACGATATCGTCTAGATGACTCCTGTAAACTTGTCGTACCACATACCGGGCAAGTGCTTCGGCGATGCAGCCAATCACGGTAAGTATCTAAACAATCCTGTACGTGATCACTGAGAATGTCATAACCATATTCTTTGGCCATCAAGGATGCTTTGTCCCAGGCAACGGCTTCTAGATGCAAAAGTTCAAAGTCGGAATCATAACGTGAGTGACCAAGCAGGGCATGAGCGACTTCGTGTAGTAAAGACCAAGCTCCCACAGTTGCGTCTTCAACCTCGGATGGGTAGATTATTGTTCGTTTCTTAGGCGACCAGCAAAAATCACTCCCTTGTTCAAAGGTTAGGTCTGGAAAATCCTTAGGCAACTTCTTAATCAAGCTATGCATAGCTTGCCTTTGCTAAATAATAACAACCATATAAAACGGCTTCTTCAGGATGCTTAGCTGCTTTTAATGGAGGCAGAGGCATCAGTGGTGTTTCATATTTTTTGAGCTCAGTCGTCAGAAAAGAATCAAACCGGTTAAAATGCTTGCCTACGCCACCGCCGATTATAACGACATCCGGACTAAACTTTACTATTACTTCAAGTAAACCGGCCGCGAAATCTTTTGCCCAGACAGGCCAGTCTTTATCTGTTATATCACTGGCTTTTTTACCGAACCGCTTTACGATTGCGCGGCCGGATGCAAGCGCCTCCCATGATTGTCGTTTGCCTCGGCGCTCGAGCATTATTATTGTACCGCCTTTATCGCCATAATTTATATCAATTACACCATCTGCGATATAGGCAATGCCAATTCCAGTACCAATCGTTATGTATAATACATTTTTAAACTCATTTTTGACATTGTTAGCTTCAGCTAATCCACCGACTTTGGCATCATTTTCAATAATGACTGGGCAATGTAGAAGTTTCTCTAGGTCGTCCTGTACCGGAACCATAACCCAATTTTCTAAATTCGGTGATTTAATGCCCACGCCATTATTGCGATCAATATCACCCGTAATAGCCGCGCCCGCGGCCTTAAAATCTTTACATTTTAGCTTTGGCAGCGCGGTTTTGAGTTCTTCCAGCCATTCATCATAGTTTTTAGGCGTTTCAAACTTTGCCTCAGCCGTTATTTTGCCCTTGCTATCGAAACAGCCAAGCAGCGTTTTTGTACCCCCAACGTCGATAGCCAAATACATCTTGATTTTAGTGTAGCATAGCCTTTA
>CAZILM010000026.1:1627-7754 GCA_964540115.1 uncultured Candidatus Saccharibacteria bacterium
AGGCATTTAACAGATATAATACTGGGTAAGACTGATCGGACTCATACGCCACGGCGTACCGCAGGAACAGAGGAGGCGTGTTAAAGACATGTCAAAGCAGAGTATTACTATGGATGAGCTCTTGGAAAAGAGCGACATCAAACAATTGAAAACCGGTGACGTCGTAGAAGGCGTTATCACCAGTGTGCGCAAGCACGAGGTATGGATTGATCTAGGAGCCAACGGAGTAGGCGTAGTAATGCGCCGGGAAATTGGCCACGGCCAGCCCTTGAAAGAGGGCGATAGTGTAGTAACCAGTGTGGTAGATCCTGAAATGGACGAGGGCTACGCATTACTGAGCATGAAGCGGGCCGTTAAAGACCGCGGTTGGGACGAACTTGAGGAGTTATTTAATAACCATGATATTTGTGAAATTTCACCATATGACGCCAACCGTGGCGGCCTATTGGTAGAGATGGAAGGTATCCGCGGCTTCTTACCTGTTAGCCAGCTGGCTGCCGGCCACTACCCACGTGTTTCGGGCGCCGATAAAGACGAAATTTTACAGAAGTTGAATGGTCTAGTCGGCAAAGTCCTTAAAGTTCGCATTCTGGATTTGTCGCGCAAAGACAATAAATTGATTTTCTCCGAAAAAGAGGCTGTTAAGGACGACATGCAATCTAGACTGGAAGGTCTTAAGGTAGGTGATGGCGTTGAAGGAATTGTGACTGGTGTCATAGACTTTGGTGCGTTCGTTAATGTTGACGGCATAGAAGGCCTGATTCACATCAGTGAAATTTCCTGGGAGCGGGTGGAAGACCCCCGTGACTACGTAAAGACCGGCCAGACTGTTAAAGCCAAGATTATAGCCATTGATAAAGATCGCCTGAGCCTAAGCCTTAAACAAATGAGTGAAGACCCTTGGCTGGAACAAGTCAAAGCCTTCAAAAAGGGCGATAAGGTTGAGGGTAAAGTAACCCGCATTACGCCTTTTGGTGCTTTCGTTCAGCTTAGCCCGGCGGTTGAAGCTCTAGTACATGTTAGCGAAATGAGCGATGACGAAGGGGTTGACCCGGAAAAACTCTTTCAGCTGAACGAGAAGAAAGAATTCACCGTACTGGACATTGACACAGAAGGCCGAAAAATAGCTTTGAGCTTAAAGAAATCCAAGTAATGCGTAACTAAGGCAAGGGGCAGTTGCCCCAGAAAGGAGTGTTGAATATGGCTGAAAAAACCACCATCGAGATCGAAGATAGCATCACCGTCGGCACTCTAGCCGAACAGTTAATGATTCCGGTTTCTACGCTCATCACTGAGCTTATGAAGAATGGCGTGATGGCAACCGTAAATGAACGGATTGATTTCGACACCGCCCAAATTATCGCTTCTGAGCTTGAACTTGAGGTTGAGCTGGTGCGCAAAACTAAGGACGAAGAAGTTGCACCCCGCGTAAAGAGAACTAGTGAAAAAGGTGAGCAACGGCCGCCAGTGGTAGCTGTTATGGGTCACGTTGATCACGGCAAAACCAGCCTGCTTGACGCCATCCGCGGAGCCGAAGTTACCAAAGGTGAAGCCGGCGGTATTACGCAGCACATTTCGGCCTATCAGATAGAACACCAGAAGCGCAAAATAACCTTTCTGGACACACCGGGACACGAAGCTTTTGCGGCTCTGCGTGAACACGGCGCGCGGGCTACCGATTTGGCGATTATTGTTGTTGCAGCCGATGACGGCGTTAAACCACAGACTATCGAGGCCATTCGCTTTGCCCGCAAAGCCGGGGTCAAGATTCTGGTGGCTATCAACAAAATCGATAAAGAAGGCGCAGACGTAAACCGTGTCAAACAGGGGCTATCTGAACAGGACTTATTAGTAGAAGAGTGGGGCGGCGATATAGTAACAGTTGAGGTATCGGCCAAAACCAAAGAGGGACTAGACAAGTTGCTCGACATGGTACTGCTGGTAGCCGACGTTGAGGAGCTAAAAGCCGACGCCAGTGGCCCAGCCCAGGGAATTATTATTGAATCTCATATGGAAACAGGCCGCGGCGCTGTAGCTGTGGCATTAGTAGAAGAGGGTACGCTAAGACCCAACCAGTTCGTTGTGGCCGGCCCCACCTACGCAAAGGTTCGTAATCTAGAAACTACCAGCGGTGCACCGCTAAAGGAAGCACCGCCTTCCACGCCGGTTCTCATAACTGGTTTTAAAACCCTGCCGGAGTTTGGCAAAGAATTTGCTGTTGCCAGCGATGAAAAAGCTGCTCGCGCCTTATCTGAACAAACAGCGACTGATTCCAATAAGGCCGGCGGCCGCAACGACATGTCTGGCAGCGAATTGATCCGGATTATCGACCGCAGCAACAAGATGGAAGAGCTGAATGTAATTGTAAAAGCTGATGTGCAGGGTTCGTTGACATCTGTAATCGATAGTCTAAAAACACAGGATACAGACGAAGTTGCCGTCAGAATAGTTGGTTCGGGAGTCGGTGCCGTGAATGAAAACGATATTCATATGGCGCATACCTCGAGGGCTATTATTTATGGCTTCAACGTTTCGATTGCACCCAGCGTAAAACAACTGGCTACCCGCGACAGCGTTAGCGTGCGGTTATTTAAGGTTATTTACGAATTGATCGATGACGCTAAACAGGAACTCGGTCAACTGCTTAAGCCTGAGGTCAAAGAAACAGAGTTGGGACGGCTGGTCATAAAGGGCATATTTAAGACAACCAAAACAGAGGTAATTTGTGGCGGCGAAGTCACTAAAGGCAAACTTATGGTGCCATCACTGGCTAAGGTGATGAGGGGCAAGGAACTACTGGCTGAAGTTGAGGTAACTAATCTTAAACGTGGCCCACAGGATACCAAAGAAGTTTTAGAAGGCGAGATGTGCGGTTTAAGTTTCAGTTCGACCTCGCGGGTCGACGTGCAAGAAGGCGATCATATAGAGGTCTTCACTCGCGAAACTGTTGCTAGAAGTTTATAATCATTGTAAAATAATGATCTATCATGGAGAAAGCTTCACCTACGGTCGAACAGTCGGACGACACATCCGAGAAGCCGCGCCGCAACAGGATTAAAGAGTTGCAGCGCTGGCTTAAAGAACGTCGGGGCTGGTCTACTATTTCCACCAACCAGGAGACAACAGGCGATACTCAAGAGTCTGTCGAACGTAAAGGTCGAGGCGCTAAGCTGGTAGACAAAATACGCAGCTTTTTTATGAATAACGTAGCCGAAACCGAGTTTGTCGAGGAATCTGAGAAACAACCTGAAGAATCACCAGATTCTACAGAGACTGTGATCGAAACTACCGGCGTACAGGATGTTCCACAAGCTGAACAAGCTGCATCTGGAGCAGAACGTTTAAACGATAAACCACCTCTAGTTCCGCCGCCAATCGAATTTGCAGTGGCCAATGCTGAGCGCAGAGTGGCCGAGGACATGGTAGCGCCTTTTAGCAGCGTAGAGTCTACAACTCCGGCGCCCTCAATTGAGAGAGTAGTCGAAGACCGGCGTAGTGCTAGTGCAGTTGGCGCTCTGCTTGGTCTGGAATTCTTTGCTCGCCGTCGCGGCGACCGGAAAAACCGCAAAGAATTTCGGAAAGAAGTTAAAAAACTTCAAAAAGACCAAAAAAATGCTGAAGGAAAGACTACACATGTGGAAGATCAAACTCGAATGACCAAGCAAGATCTAGAGCAGTTAAATGTGCGCCAACAGGCAGTTGAAACCCAACCAGCAGCACACATCGAGCATCAGAAAGCACCTGAACCGCGACTTCCTGCCTCAAAAGAAGTTGAACTGCATGACAAGCAACCGGAAAAACCGGTTGTGATCGAGAAGATACCAATGGCTGAACAGGTTGTGCAACAAGCCGACAAACTTAAAAAGCCCGAAGCCGTACAGGAGAGGGTAGAAGTCGCTGCCGAGCAGAACATTCCGGTTGAGGCTATCTACGAGCGTCGGCACGAGAAGAAGGACCAGCCGTATGAGGCCAGAAATTCAAACGGTGGTGGATCCTCGGGCGGAAATGAACCCATCTTGTTGGCCGAAGCAATAAAGGCTCGTGCTGCTGCTCAGTCTGCGCAAGCCTCAGCTGCTTCCGCTTCCAAATCTGGCCATCTCGAGACGCCTGACCACATGTATAAAAATGCCGTTATGACCGGTATATACGGAGGCGTTATAGTCTTGGTTTTTATTGCCGTAATCGTTTTAATTAGAAGTTAGATTATTAGATGTTACAATAGGATTTCAGGAAGGAATGCATGTTTAAACTAGACGACAATCTACTAAAAGAACTTGGACTTGGCAACTTGCCAACTGATGAGAAAAATAAGATGCTGGCTCATATATATGAAACGCTTGAAATGCGGGTCGGTATGAAGCTGGCTGAACAAATGAGCAACGAGCAATTAGATGAATTCGAAGCTTTTATCGACAAGAATGACGAAGCCGGTGCGCTTAAGTGGCTGGAAACCAACTTTCCAAACTATAAGGACGTAGTAGGCGCAGAACTGGAAAAGCTGAAACTGGAAGTCAAACAAGCCGCTCCCCAGATTGTGGCCATGAGCCAGCAATCGCAAGCACAGGCTCAACCAACAGGGCAGCCTCCACAAATGCCACCTACGCAACCGCCTGCCGCGGACAATACTGTGCCGCCAACTCAACAAGCCGCTTAGCTTTTCAAATAGCCCCGCGCAAACTCAGCCGCACCCATCTCGTTTTTGCCGGCCGGCTTAAGTTTTTCAATAATAAGTCGTCCTTCACCTGTCTGCACGGCCAACTCTTTTTGAGGAGTCATAAACGGCTTACCGGTCTCTGTTACCGCTAAGCTATCACCAGCAATCTCTTCTGCGTGTGCCCTAGTGATAATGACTTCTTTATCATCTAATTTTGTTCGCGACTTAGGCCATTCAATAAAAGCTCTTATTTCTCGTTCAATTTGTTTAGCCGGTTTGTTCCAGTCAATCTCGCCATCTGCTTTCTTAAGTTTGCGTGAGTAAGAAACACTCCGGCCGGTAACGGTCTGCGGTGCGCCGCTACGGCGGCCCGCCAGATAATTGGGTACTTCATTCTTTAGCAGGGTATCGCTCAAATGAATAAGGTGAGTGGTCAGTAGGGGTGTTGTTATGTCGGCGGGTAACTCGTACTCACCAAATGCAATTAGCGGGCCTTCATCCATTTTCTCAACCAGCAACATCAGGCTGACACCAGTTTTATCTAGCCCGTTTAGGATTGCGAACGTTATCGGGTCGGCTCCACGCAACTCCGGCAAAATCGAAAAGTGGCTGTTTACGATGCCCTGCGGAAAGTAGCCAATTACGTCCTGGGCGACAATGATCCCAAAATCAATCAAAACACCGAGCTGGCTCGAAAATGGTTTAGTGGCAATGAGACTAGATAATTCCTGTCTGTTTGTGACAGTAAAGGTCTTAAGTTTCAGTTTTTCGGATATTTCAAGTACCGGAAAATCACCTCTGTGATGAGGTGGTTTTGGTTTGGTTACGACTGCTTCAATATTAAAATCTTTGGCAAGCATTTCCAAAGACGCCGCCGCCACCGGCCCGCTGCCAAAGAAGACAACCGATTCTTTATTCCCAGAGGCCGGCATTGTCTTTAACCTCTTTATCGTAATCAAGCTGCTCTAGCTTGCCATCGTCATCGAGCTTGAAAAATAGCTCCGGCTTGCCTTTGATATGATCAATAAACACAGTACCGTTGGTGTGATCAACTTCGTGCTGCAGCAAACGGGCTAAAAAGCCTTCTGCACTCATTCTAAACTCTTTACCATCAAGGTTGAGTGCTTTAACCCGCACTTTATGGTACCGAGGCACTTTGCCGTACATCTTTGTGATACTCAGGCAACCTTCAAAATCTTCTTCAATCTCACCTTCATACTTGGTGATCACCGGATTAATGAAAGTCGTAAAAGAACGATCTTTTTTGTCTTCAAAATTATTACGAATAACAACAATGCGCAAGGGTTCATCTATCTGAATAGCGGCCAGTGCCACTGCCACCTCATGTTTCCGGCTAGCCTCCCAGTCCAGTGTGGCTGCCTCCATATCCGCAACAACTTTTTTTACCTCATCAGTAATCAGGCCAACCCGCTTGGAGCGCTGGCGTAAATGAGGATTGGGTAGCGTAATAAT
>CAZILM010000026.1:7854-9676 GCA_964540115.1 uncultured Candidatus Saccharibacteria bacterium
GCCTTGACGACTAACTGCCACTCATATCGGCCGGCCTGCTTTTCATGAAAAGCCGGGCTGGGCCCGACAACCTGAACCGGCTTTCTTAATGCTCTTAATTTTTCGGCGAGCTCCTGGGCTGCTTTTTGAGCCGAAGCGCTACTGGCTCGTCTGACTGATAATTTCATGAGGTAACAAAATGGCGGAAATATGAATTTTTCCCGCTCCTCAAGCTGTTCTTTATAGAAGCCTTGCCAGTCTTTAGCTAGCGCCGCTTGCACGGCTGGTCCATCCGGCCGATAGGTTTGGATAACTATATTCCCGGCGCGGTGGCCGCGTCCAACCCTGCCCATAACCTGGTGTAACAGCTGATACGTACGTTCCTCGGCCGTGTAGTCAGGTAAATACAGACTGCTATCGGCCAACACCACACCGACAACACTCAGTCTGGGCAAGTCGAGACCTTTAGCTAGTAATTGAGTGCCAACTAATATATCAACATTACCGGCTCTTATGGCTTTATAGTGCTGCTCAAAGCGTTCCGTCTTGGCGCTATCGCTGTCAAAACGTTGCAAGCGTGCCTTTGGAAACAGTTTTGAGAGTGCTTCCATAACCGACTTGGTACCAATACTTTTAAAAACCAATTCACTGCTTCTACAGGTAGGACACTGCAAGGGCGCAGCAGCTTTATAACCACAGGTGTGGCAACGCATTTCATGAGAATCACCGTGGTACGTCAGTGGCAAGTCGCAGCGGGGGCACAAAGCCTGCCAGCCACAATTTGTGCACATTACCAAACGGGCTGTACCGCGACGGTTCAGGAATATCAGCGACTGCTCGTTGCGATCAAGTGCCTGTTCTACGGCTGTTATAAGCGGGTTAGATAAATTTGAGTTACGCGTCAGTGAGCTTTTATCTCTTAAATCCACCAGTTGTACTTGATTCTTATGGGTCTTACCGGTGGCCAGTTCGTTCATGTTCACTATCGGAGCCTTCTTGGCCTTAGCGATGAAGTATTCAGTTATTGACGGCGTCGCCGAACCAAGTACCAGCAACGCCTTATGCAGACGCGCTAAATGCGCAGCCGCCCGTCCCGTCTGGTAGTGGGGTGCTTGCTCCTGCTTATATGCCGGCTCGTGGAACTCATCAATGACTATAAGACCGAGATTACTAAACGGTACAAACAGAGCTGAACGGGGTCCTATGATTACTATCGGGTCGGAACTGACCAATACTTCCAGCCAAACCTTGCGACGCTCAGCGTCAGTTAGTGTTGAGTGAATTACCAGAACACGCGCACTGGTTAGGGATGACTGAACTTCGTTTACCAGTTGCGGTGTCAGACTAATTTCAGGAGTTAGTATTAAAACGGATTTCTTTAGCGCTAGTTGTTTTCGAGCAAGCTCAATGTAGACCCGGGTCTTGCCGCTTCCGGTGGCGCCATGCAGCAGGCTCGTTCCGGTAGTTTTTTGTAATATTTCCAAAGCAGCCTGTTGATCGCCCGTTAGTTTAGGCAGGCTGGCAGCCTTGGCTTTTATCGCTTCGTTCGTCGGCGGGTTGATTTGCTTTGGCAAATCAGCAGGAATAAAAAGTTGTGCAAGCAATCCAAGCGGTGCCGGATAGTAATTTTTTAGCCATCTAATTAGCTCAAGGCTTTGAGCCGGCAAGGCAGGTAGCGGAATAATTTCAGCTAGCGGTTTTGTCTTAAAGGCAGGCTTTTTTACCTCCGTCATCAATATCGCCAAAGCGCTGCGTTGCCTAATATTAACTCGTACTATTGTTCCTAGTGGCAATTTTTTGTCACTACAATAAGTTAGATAGTCAGACCCCTGGTAACTATGCA
>CAZILM010000027.1:0-9572 GCA_964540115.1 uncultured Candidatus Saccharibacteria bacterium
GCTGGAAGCACAAGATTGACCTCAAGGACGGCCTAAAGGCAACTATTGATTGGTACGGTCAAAATAGCCAATAATGCAACTCTCTACACAAGAAACAATTATCGAACCCACTACTAAAGCCTCAATTAGTTTGAGAGAACTGTGGAGCTATAGGGAGCTATTCCTGTTTTTTGCCTGGCGAGATATAAAAGTTCGGTATAAGCAAACCGCTCTAGGTGTAGGTTGGGCTGTGCTACAACCTTTCTTGGCTACCGGAGTCTTTACTATGTTCTTTAACCGAGTGGCTCACATTAGTTCCGGGTCCCAGGATATACCCTACCCCGTTTTCGCGTATCTGGGGCTGATGTACTGGAATGTCTTCTCGCAAGGTTTAGGAACAATCAGCAACTCTATCGTCGGAGCGCAAGGGGTCATCACTAAAATTTACTTCCCTAGGCTTATCCCACCCCTATCGGCAATCGCACTAAGTATTGTTGATTTCTTTTTTGCCAGCCTTGCCTTCATTATTATCTTGGCAGTTTACAAAATTGTACCGGGATGGCATGGACTCGCCATGCTTATCCCTTGCCTCTTTCTAATATCTTTTGGGGCATTAGGCTTGGGTATCTTTTTTGCGGCTCTGAACGTTAAATATCGTGACGTCCGGTCTGCATTGCCGTTTATTATCCAAATCCTGCTTTTTGTAACCCCTGTCATTTATCCGATTAGCCTAATACCGCATCGCTTCCAAATCTATGCATACCTTAACCCGGCGGCTGGCGCAATAAGCGCTGTGCGTGCTGGCTTTTTCCACCAACACATCAACTGGGCAGGCCTAGGGATGTCCGTTTTAGGGACTGTTGTCTTTCTGGTTGTTGGATTATGGTACTTCAAGCGTACCGAGAGAGGATTTGTAGACATTATATGAAACCGGCTATTGAAGTACAGGGGCTTAGCAAACGCTATACCATTAACCACAAGAACAAAGCCAGCTATCGGACTCTAAAGGACGATGTTACAAACTTGCTACGCAAACCTATAAAGGGCTTTAGTAAAGAACTGTCGATTAATGAATCGGAAGAAAAGTTCTGGGCCTTAAAAGATGTGGGCTTTGAAGTTCCACAAGGTGAAATATTTGGGGTCGTAGGACAAAACGGCTCGGGAAAATCCACACTGCTTAAAATATTGTCTCGTATTGTCCAGCCTACCGAAGGACAAGTAAAATTACGAGGCAGGACTGCTAGCTTACTAGAAGTCGGTACCGGCTTCCACCCAGAACTTACCGGCCGCGAGAATGTATATTTCAATGGCTCGATGCTTGGTATGAGCCGCCAGGAAATCAATCGTAAATTTAATGAGATTGTCGAATTCTCCGAGGTTGAAAAATTCATCGACACACCTGTCAAATTTTACTCATCCGGTATGTACGTGCGCTTAGCTTTTTCGGTTGCCGCCCACCTTGATCCGGAAATACTTATCCTTGATGAGGTATTGGCGGTAGGTGACGCCGCATTTCAGAAAAAATCTTTAAGCAAAATTTTGTCTACCATGCGCGAAGGTCGAACCGTATTATTTGTCAGCCATAGCATGAGCTCCATACGCCAGCTCTGCACGAGAGGAATTATGCTTAAGCATGGCCATGTTGCCTTTAGTGGAACTGTTGACGAATTGATAGAGCAGTACACGCTCGAGAATGATAAGTCTATATCAGTCCAAAAGGGCGCGATTGGGACGATTTGGCACAATACGAATGACAAGATTGATAGTGACTATTTCAAACCTACCGAAGCATATATTACGGACGAAGCGGGTATAAAAGTCACGGATTCCCTCGCCAATAACCAAGACCACTGGGTAACTGTTGAAGGTATTGTCAAAAAGTATGATCCTCTTATGAATATCGGATATTCTATTTGGGATAATGAGGCCAGGAACCTGCTTTACCTAACCTTTTCTACGGATGGCCCTGAGCCCAAATGGCCAAAACTAGCCGAAGGCAAGATTAAACTGCGTGGCAAACTACCCAAGCATTTCTTAAACGCCGGCTTTTATAAGTTAAAGGTCATTGCTAGCATCCATGGCAAAACATGGATTTTTGAACCAGATTCCAGTCAAATACAACTCGAAGTCAGTGTCAGACACGGTAAACGAGAATCACCTATATGGACAGATGGACGTGGTGGGCTTTTTGCTCCGGTCATTGAATGGACCAATGCGGAATGAGGTTTGGGGACTTGGTCCGCAAGAGCCGAGGTGACACGGGGCCAGCAACAGCTTCCATAAGAGACTCATTATTTGGACACGCGGCTGCAGCAAACAACGGAGACTTAGGTGTAGCGCCGCAAAAACTACGCTTTAGCCGAGATGGTGATTTAAAAGCAGTCACATTTTACACCGACCTTGATCTATTACGGGCAAAGGATGATTCAAAGACATATAAAATTGCGTGGCTGATTGAATCACCCGAGGTACATAAGGAGGCCTATGAAAAAATCACCGATTCTTCCATATATCGCTTATTTGACCTAGTTCTGACGTTTGATAAGCGATTATTATCCCTGGACAGGCGATTCAAGTTTTGCCCGGCAGGAGGCTGCTGGATCAGGCCGGAAGATAGGCTTGTCTATAAAAAATCCCGAGATATTTCCGTTATTGCATCTGCTAAAAAAGATTACGCAGGGCAGCAATTGCGCCATGAAGTCATAAGCAAATTCGGTAGCCGTATTGATGGAGTTTTTGGCAGAGCTTATAAGCCTATCGACAACAAAATTGAGGGGCTTAAGGACTTTAGATACTCCATAGTTATTGAAAACTGCAAGACGGACTACTATTTTACAGAGAAATTAATTGACTGTTTTATGACCGGAACTATACCCATCTATTGGGGGTGCCCTGATATCGGTCGCTTTTTTGACCCTAATGGCTTGATAACATTCAATAGCCTGGATGATTTAGAACAAGTGCTTAAAAATCTATCGTCAGAAGACTATGCTTCTCGGCTACCTGCCATCTGGGGTAACTTTGAGACAGCAAAAGCTTATACTGTTACGGAGGATTATATTTTTAATAAAATTATTATGGAATCAAGACGCCTTAAAAGATTGTTAGGAATATAGTCGTGCCGCAAGAAAATATCAGTGAGTATGGATTGTATGGCTTGCCCGGGGGGTCCAAGGTAGGGAGTGCCCAGGAAAGCCGGGTGTTGCCATGGGTTGCAGCCCACGGCGACGAGACACGGCGCTTGGATTACAAACTCGATAGAGATTCAATTGTGTACGATATTGGCGGCTATATTGGCGAGTGGGCTGAAGCCGTAGATAAGCATTTTGGCTGTCATATTGAAGTCTTTGAACCAATTAAAAAATATGCCGATTTACTGGCTGACAAATTTTCGCGCAATAAGAATATTGTTATTCATAACTTTGGGCTAGGAGGTAAAACCGAAAAGCTCCATATAAGCCTGGAGAATGAAGCCTCATCAGTATTTAAGCAAGGTGCTACGTCAGAGCTTGTGCAGATTAAAAAGGTTAGTAAAAATCTTTATCATGAGCATATTGACCTTATGAAAATGAATATCGAAGGCGGTGAGTTCGGATTGCTTAATGACTTAATAAAATCCGGAAAAATTGCTTCAATCGATAACTTACAAATACAGTTTCACGACTTTGCACCCAATGCAAAAAGCGAAAGGCTAAGAATACAACACAGGCTTGCGCAAACACACACTTTGACTTACAACTATCCTTTTGTTTGGGAAAACTGGAGAGTGCGCAATGGCTAGCCCTAAAGTCACAGTTATTATGGTTACCAGTAACAGCCAGGAGTTTTTGACGATAGCATTGGAAAGTGTACTGCGGCAAACCTATCGTAATATTGAAGTAGTTGTCTGTGACCAAAGCTCAACTGATGAAACTTACTCAATACTTAAAAGTTTTGACGATGCCCGGCTTCGAGTATCGGAAAGTGCGGAAAACAATTATTTTGCGTGTATTAACGAAGCTGCTCGGTTAGCAACAGGAGACTTTGTTTTGGAGTTTTCAGCCAAAGGAATTATGAAGCCTACAATGGTTGAGTCTTTGGTTACAACAACCACAAAAGAAAACAAAACTATTGGTGCGGTTCCCCGTTTTATAAAGGTAGATAACGATGGAGTAATCATTGGTGAAGTAAAGGCTCCAAAGGCTGGTGATGAAATGGCTCTGGCATTACTTACATCTGACGAACTGGCGGACGCTCCTTTATTTTTAAGGCACGACTTCATAAGAAAGCCTCTTTACCGGGTTCATCAAAAGCAGCCAAAGTTAGGCTTATTATGGTCAATAAATAAAAAGGGTGGCCTCTTGATTACGCAGGAATACTTAGCAGCCTCTAGATCGAAAAGGTCTAGCGAGCTTGGGCTTTGGAACAAGCGTTACACAATATTTAAACTTTTGTGGCATTTCCCTAAAACAATTAGAAACTTGGGCGAAGAAGCGCGACGCTCATACGGCGAACTGATGGCCGAACTTTATAAAACAGCACTCAAGAAACGGGATTACGTTTTCGGCTTAGTTGTTATTTCTCTGGTACTAAGACGACCGGGTTACAGGCATGAATTTGTACGTATCATTAGGCAGGCCAAACAGAAATGATTATCACTCGTTTAATGGGAGGTCTTGGCAACCAGATGTTTCAGTATGCTGCCGCCCGCGCATTAGCTGAAAAACGCGCCACACAAGTTCGCATCGATCTTTCTTGGTTTGATAGCGCTCGCTTAGTTGATGCGCCACGCCACTATGAATTAGATCGCTTTTCTTTGAAACAAAATTTTATAGACCCAAGCCGTTATGCTCTTGTAGCAGGACAAGACAGTTCATTAAAAATAAGGCTTTATGGCTTCACAAAGGGTCGTACTAAACCAAGGGTGCTCTTATGTAAAGAATCGGGGCATGGTTTTGGCGCCCAATTTTTTGACCAGCCTAACAACGTGCTTCTTGAAGGCTATTGGCAGAGTGAAAAATATTTTATAGGTATCCGCAATCTAATCCTTACTGATTTTAGCTTCGGAACCCCAGCTACCGGAAAAAATGAAGCGCTACTGTCCGATATCAATAGTACAAATGCAGTTTCAATACATGTACGACGTGGTGACTATGCCAACACTAAAGCAGCGAGAGAGATACATGGTCTTATGGGGCTCGATTATTATGCGGAGGCGATAAAACAAATAAATAAACGGGTTCCTGACATCAAATTTTTTGTTTTTTCTGATGATCCGGTTTGGTGTAAGCAGAATCTAAAAGTTCCTGGGTCTGCTGTATACGTTGACCATAACAAAGACGGCGCAGAAGACATGCGCCTAATGACCGCGTGCAAGCACCACATCATTGCCAATAGCACCTTCAGCTGGTGGGGGGCTTGGCTCAACCCAAGTGAAGAAAAGATTGTGTATGCACCGAAGCGATGGTTTGCCAATAAGGACATGGACACTCGGGATATTCTCCCCGAAAGCTGGGAGAAACTATGACCGAGCCGCCGAAAGTAACAGTTCTTATGAGTGTATATAACTCAGAGCAGTATTTGCGAGAGGCAATTGACAGCATACTCAACCAAACTTTTGGAGATTTTGAATTCCTGATTATAAATGATGGTTCCAAAGACAAAAGTTTGGAGATCATAAAAGCTTATGAAGACCCGCGTATCCGTCTCATTAGCCGTGCCAATAAAGGGCTAACTGCATCATTGAATGAAGGCATTGAAAAAGCTAAAGGTAAGTACATTGCCCGACAGGATTCTGATGACGTGTCTATGCCGGATAGGCTACAAAAAGAGATAGCATACCTTGATGCCCACCCCGAAGTAGGTTTGGTTGGAAGCAACTACACTATCATGGACATTGGTGGTAAGGAATTAGTTACTACGAATGTGTTCACCCACCCTCAAGATTTAAAATTAGCACAAATAACATGCAACCAGTACGGCCATGGCTCGGTTATGATGCGTACGAACATCGTAAGAGAATGCCAAGGCTATGATAAAAGGGTTGGCTATGTGGAAGATTACGACTTATGGACACGCATCAGCAGGGTTGCCGACATAGCCAATTTTGAAGAACCGTTGTTCAAATACCGCAGAAATGACGAAGGCATAACCAGGCAAAACTTAGACCTACAGATTCAACAGACTTTTGCTGTGCGCGATAAGGCTTTTCTTCACTTCTTGAAGCATAGAAGTAAGTATAAAGTGCTGTTCTATAAGCCAAGCGGTACAGAATACAGACGGCGTAAAGCTACCCTTTATCGAGACCTTGCCTACCTGTATCGGAAAAACGATAAGCCTCTTGGGGCTTTAGTTATGCTTTTTTTATCAACGATATTACAGCCAAGGAACAAGAAAAATTACTATTGCATTCAGTATACTTTATATAAGCCCCGGTTTGACCGCTGGGAGTATGAGTTTCTATGAACCCCACGATTGACGTTATCATACCTACATTCAACAGCATGCCCTGGATCAAGAACACCATTAAAAGTGTCCTGGAGCAAACTCACAAGGACCTCAACGTTTATGTTATTGACGACGGGTCCACTGATAATACAGAGACATTTATAAAATCCTTAAAAGATAAACGAATAACCTACATCAAAAAAGAGAACGCCGGAGTCTCAAGTGCCAGAAATGTCGGCATTCAGCATGCCAAGTCTGACTATATAGCATTTGTTGATGCCGATGATATATGGTATCCGGAAAAATTAGAGAAACAATTAAAGTTGTTACTGGAAGATCCTGGGGTTGGTCTCGTGTATGGTCATCACTACGTCATTGACGAAGATGATGTTGTGCAGCGCAATCTACGAATCTGGAAGCGCGGCCATATAGCTGATGAGCTTTCTGGTGGAAATTTGATAGCCGGCAGCGCCAGTATGGTTTTGATTAGGCGAAGCGTTCTTGATCAAGTAGGGCTCTTCCGTGAGGACCTTATAAACGGTGAGGACTGGGAGTTATGGCTTCGTATAGCTCTCATATCCAAAATAGACTTTGTACCCGAAATACTTGCTGCCATACGCCAACATTCCAATAGTGCACAATACCACAGCGGAAATACCAAAAGGATGGCTGACAACCTTATTTATGCTTATGGCGTAATGAAACAGGGGCTGGAGTTAACGCCTTTGCAGAGAAAGCGAGTAGCATCCTACTGTTTATATAACGCCGCGGACCTCTACTTAAGAATGGGCGACCGCTGGCAAGCCAAAAAAATTCTACTATATCTTTTTCGTGAAAACACTCTTGCCTTTTTCCAAATGGAAAACTGGAAAGTACATATTACTTTTGGCCTATTTGCACGAGTAATTTTTGGTAATCCAGTTTTTGACTTTACAAAGAGGGTCGTAAGAAAACTTTTCAGGATAGTAAAGAAGTGTATTAATTTTAGTTTTCGCGTTATTAGATACTTACTTCGCAGGATTAAGCGTTTGTTCGTATGAAGTCACCGATCCTCTCTGTAGTCATGAGCGTTTATAATGGCGCCCCTTACCTTAAAGAGGCCATGGACAGCATTTTAGCCCAAACATTCAAGGACTTTGAATTCATCATTGTAGACGACGGTTCGTCGGATACTACCCCGGTAATACTAGAAAGTTATAAAGACCCACGTATTCATATATTAAGGCAGGACAATATGGGGCTTGTCGCTAGCTTGAATCGTGGCGTACAAGAATCTCGTGGCACATACATCGCACGGCAAGACGCAGACGATATCTCACTACCAGACCGCTTTGAAAAGGAGTATGGGCTACTTAGTAGTAATCCTGGCTTGGTTATCGTTGGAAGCTCTATGTCTACCGTAAACATGAGCGGCCAGATATTAAATAGCCACTATGTATTGCTGCAAGATCCAGAACTGAAACAGGAGCTGTTGGTACGTTCACCTTTCGCCCATGGTTCAGTCATATTCCGAAAAGAGGCTTTTGAAAAAGCCGGAGGCTACCTACAAAATGAATGGCCAGCAGAGGATTATGGACTGTGGCTACGAATGGCAACTTATGGCGGATTTGCCAATATGAATGAGCTATTGTACAGGTACCGCGAAAATACCGAAGGGATAAGCCGGCAGAATGATGCGACCCAGCTACAGATGCGGGAAAATATACGTGATTCCGCCTGGAAAATGAGAAAGCGATTAATCCCTGCTCAGCTGGACGTGGCCACGTATAACGATTTGGAAATGGGTAACTATAGAGCAGAAAGAGTTGCTGCAAACCTGCTTTATTGCCTATATAAAGCACTCCCACGCCTAGAGGTTGTTAGCACAGTACGACTAATCAAACTCTTGTCTTCTTCGCAGGTGCTTCGTAGGAAATGCGCTAGACTGATACTAGTTAAGCTGAGGATAAAGCATGCCTGATGCAAAACCTGAAATCACCGTTGCCATCCCAACCTATAACCGTGAAGAAGTGTTAGTAAATACCATTAAAGACGTCTTGAACCAAAGCTATGAGAATCTTGAATTATTGGTCGTTGACCAGTCCAAAACACACAGTTCGGAAACTGAAGCAGCACTTACTAACATTACCGATGGGCGTTTTCGTTATTATAAAACCACACCCCCTTCTGTCACCGCCGCCCGCAATTTTGCTATTGCAAAAGCTAATTCTCCTTATATTGTTTTCCTCGATGATGATGTTAGGTTAAGCAAAGATCTGGTCAAAGTTCATTTAGAAACTTTCCGTGAAAAACCAGAGTTAAGCGCTGTTGCAGGCAGGGTTTTACAGGAAGGCTTTCCTATAAAGAAAGAAGTATTAAGGTTTGATGAGTTTGGCATCACGCACGGTGTCTTTACTGCAACCGAACCGGCCTACACTAATGCCTTTGCCGGTGGCAATTGCGCCCTGCGTATTGCTGACGTACGTAAACTTGGGGGGTTCGAAACCCGTTACCGTGGGAATGCCTTCCGTGAAGAAAATGATATGTCACTACGCATGGCAAAAGCCGGTCAACTTATTTACTTTGAGCCTAAGGCCGTACTTACCCATTTGGCCGCGCCATATGGAGGTAACCGCGTTAAGACTCATATTTACGATAACTTCGGTTTTTATAAGAATGAGCTGTTTTTTACTGCCCGGGCAGTAGCGTTAAGTAAACTACCGATGGCCTTGTGGAAAAAGTATGGCGAGTATTGCCGTGGGCGAGGCAAACGGACTGGTCTTCGGAGAACTATTTTCTTCTGCTTGGGCTTTGTTGCTTCATTGTGGCGTATGGTATTTGGCAGACAAGTCGTGAGTAAGGAAGTAGGAGCATGAGAATCGGGATTGATGCGCGGCCGCTGCAGGGCGAAACGCAGTTTCGAGGTATCGGTAAGGCTTTTGAATTCTTGCTACAAGCGATTCTAGCCGACCACAAAAAAGATATTATCTTTGTTTTTTACGTTGATGCTGCGCAGCCAATTCCTGATCTGTTAAAAGCTTTTCCAGAGAGTCGACGCATAGATATCCCTGCCAGTAGGTTGGGTCAAAAGCGTTACTTACGCTCTGTATTACCCTCCCACAAACCTCCAGAACCTTCACCAAAAGATGTAGATGTCTTTTTACAGTACGATGCTTATTTAGGGGTGC
>CAZILM010000028.1:0-3372 GCA_964540115.1 uncultured Candidatus Saccharibacteria bacterium
CCGGCCTAGTGCTCTGGTGGCAGCATAGCAGTGTGAGGTATAGACGGCGTGTAGTGATTGCTTCTTTAATTGTTCTGCTCGTATTGTTTGGTGCTCTGGCAATCGGGCGCAATGATCCGACACTTCAAAATACTTTTTTCCACACCGATAAGTCATCACTATCCCAAGTAAGTTCCAATGCCAGCCGGGCATCTGCTCTGGAAGGAGCCTTAAAGGAAATAGAGCACGAGCCTCTTGGGCGCGGGCCAGGCACGGCCGGACCAGCTTCGGCTAGAAATAACCACGCGCCAAGAATTGCCGAAAATTATTACTTTCAAATTGCTCAGGAAACCGGTTGGCTTGGGCTAGCTCTGTTTCTATTAATAGATTTGCTTGTCTTTTACAGGCTCTGGCAAAATCGTAATCTCACACTGGCTCAGATACTGCTGGCAACGTGGGTAGGACTGTTTCTAGTAAATCTAATTTCGCACGCCTGGGCTGACGACACGCTAGGGTTGTTATTTTTTGGAATGGTAGGAGTTGCTCTCTCAACTGATATACTAAACAAAAAGCGAAAGCGTAATGAAAAAACTCCGAAAATCGCAGCGTAAAGAAGTCACTCGTTTCGTTGAGTATATGATCAGCGGAGGGGCGTATTTTTGGTCCGGTTACCTGGCCTTTTTTGTAGGCGATAAGATCCTACACCTCAATCTGTGGTGGGCTAAACTGGCCGCTAACATGTTTGGCTGGACTGTAAATTATATATTGCAGCGCTACTGGGTATTTAAAAATCCCAAGCTTTCCAAGCACCAAACTGAGGTAACGACACGGTACATAATCATTACTCTTATAGATTTTGTGTTGGACTACTTAATTGTCGCCACGCTAAAAGGTGTAGGCATCACCCCTTACATCGGCCAATTTGTATCGAGCGGGTTTTTTACCATTTGGAACTATCTTTGGTACCGTTTCTGGGTTTTCCCACAGAAATTTACCCGTAAGCGCCGCCCGGCACGCGTGACGACACCACGTATTCTGGTGCACCGGGCCCACGGGCATAGCGCCTATAACAGAGTAAGAAGTTAGAGAATGGAAGAAACAGCTAATCAAGTTCGTCCAACCAAAAAACAGAAAGAGCTTCTGACTTTTATAGAGGCTTTCATTGCCCAACATGGCTACAGCCCATCTTATCGTGAAATTATGAGCGGTCTTAACTACAACTCTGTAGCCACAGTGGCTTTACACGTTAACAATTTGATCAAACGCGGCCATTTGCAAAAGCGCGATCACTCGGCTCGTTCGCTGGAGGTTAATAAAGCCGTTCTAACATCCCAGCTTAAAAGCAATGCCATCAAACCAGGCGAGGAGAAGTGGCTGGTTGAAAAAGTTGAATACTATTTTCATAATGTCGAAAATAGCCAGCCGCTCCAGTCCGCTAAGCTTGATGAGTTGTATGTGCTAATTGGTGCCCTTAAAGTTTTAGGACTAGAGGGTGCTGCTCAGTCATTTATACCTAGATTAGCCGCTCTAAAGAAAAAAGTCAGGTAAATGATGACGCCGGTAATCCAACTAAAAAAGGTAACTAAACTCTATGGCAAAAATGTAGGGGTTAAGAATGTTTCCTTAGACATTAAACCCGGCAGCATATTCGGTTTTCTAGGACCAAATGGCTCAGGCAAAACCACCACTATAAGCATGTTAGTCGATCTCATAAGACCCAGCAAAGGCTCTATAAATATTTTCGGATTGGACAGTAAACAAGAGAGTGTCGCTATCCGCCGGCGTATTGGTTTTTTGTCTGGTGACTTTGCGTTGGATGAGACCCTAACTGGCCTGCAACAGCTGAAGTATTTTGCAAATTTGCGTGGCGGTGTACCAATCACGAGGATTCGCGAACTAGCCAAACAGTTTGAATGCAATTTGAACCGGCCGATTAAAACTTTATCGCGTGGCAACAGGCAAAAAGTCGGACTCATATCGGCTCTGATGCATGACCCTGAACTACTGATTTTCGATGAACCGACAAGTGGACTTGATCCGCTAATGCAAGCAGAGTTCAACAAAATACTCCTTGAGCATAAACAAAAAGGCAAGACTGCCTTTATTTCCTCCCACGTGCTCAGTGAAGTACAGGAAGTTTGCGATGAGGTGGCATTCATCCGCGAAGGCAGTGTAATTGCCATAAGGCACACTTCCGAACTGGGCGCCAAGTTACCAAAACGTGTCCGCATTTCTAGGCCGGACACAGGACTAAAGTCAAAACTCAAGGAACTGGATTCGGTTACTCTGCTTAAGGGCGATGATCTGGCAATTGAATTCAGCTATGGAGGAGATATAAACCAACTCATAGGCTTACTATCAAAGAATAAATTGCAGGACCTGATTATTGAAGAGGCTGACTTAGAAACAATCTTCATGAAGTACTACGAGGATAGCGATGTTTAGGAATATTTTTCTAAAAACTTTATATGAAAAGCGCTGGATGCTACTTGGTTGGACCATTGGCGTAGCCGCCATGGCCATGCTCACCTTTGCGTTTTATCCTTCGTTTAAACAGGGGGGCT
Source organism: uncultured Candidatus Saccharibacteria bacterium (assembly GCA_964540115.1). Classification (GTDB taxonomy): domain Bacteria; phylum Patescibacteriota; class Saccharimonadia; order Saccharimonadales; family CAYVSP01; genus CAZILM01. Next base: position 2,544 of record CAZILM010000028.1, read on the forward strand.
TTGACGAAGTTTTTAAAAACGTTCCTAAATCTTTGCAATCACTAATTGGTGACCCCAGCAGCTATAAAACAGTCCAGGGGTTCATTGGCCAGGAAATATTCGCTTTGCGTATACCGATGGTTACTTTAATCATGGGTATCGTGCTTTTTACAAGTCTGATTGCCGGGGATGAAGACAAAGGCACATTACAGAGCCTTATGGCCCAGCCAGTGTCCCGAACTCGGATTGTAATTGAAAAGTTTCTGGCCGGAGCACTAATCAGTTTTATTGTTTGCGCCGGAGCCATGATTGGAATTTTGCTGGTTGTGCCGTTTATACATGAACACGCTAATCTTGTTCGCTTATTGCAAGCAACAACGGGGGTTTGGTTACTGACCATGCTATTTAGTTCCGTAGGTTTTGCGATTGGCGCAATTACCGGTAAACGAGGCCTAGCCGGTGGAGTGGCCGGCCTAATTACTTTTGGAACCTACCTTATCACCTCATTGGTCGCAAATGTTTCCAGCCTCAAGCCGATTGAAAAAATTTCGCCGTTCCACTATTACAATAATCCTTTGATCGCCAAAGCCGGGCTAACTCTTCACGATACGCTTATTTTGGTAATTCCGACCTTTTTGATACTTGTTTTTACTCTGGCAATATTTAAGCGTCGTGATGTTTATCAAAGATAAGGTATATTAATTAATTATGACATTTATCCAAGCCGTTATTTTAGGAATTATCCAAGGGCTAACCGAGTTCATACCAGTCTCGAGCTCTGGACATTTAATATTGGCTCATCATGCAATGGGTCTGAATGATACTGGCCTTGCTTTTGATGTGGCCCTTC
>CAZILM010000028.1:3472-8853 GCA_964540115.1 uncultured Candidatus Saccharibacteria bacterium
GCTCATCATGCAATGGGTCTGAATGATACTGGCCTTGCTTTTGATGTGGCCCTTCACTTGGGTACGCTTTTAGCACTGATTATCTATTTCTACAAAGATATTGGGCAACTGATTCTGGGGCTATTTGGCAAAAATGAAAAGAAAAAACTGAGTTGGTTATTGGTTCTGGCTACAATTCCAGCCGTTATTAGCGGTGTATTACTCGAGAGTGCGGCGGAATCAAGTTTCCGGTCAGTCAAACTGGTCTGTCTTACCATGGTAATTGCGGCAGCCTTTATGCTTTGGGCGGAACGCGTATACCAGCGGCGTAAAGACCACACCAAACTTAATGATACGAATAGAACTCAGGCTATATCCATGGGCTTGGCTCAAGCGGCTGCCGTAGTACCCGGTATTTCACGTTCCGGTAGCACCATTACCGTTGGCTTATTTGCTGGACTGGATAGGGTATCGGCTACCCGTTTTTCATTCTTGCTGGGTATTCCAATTACGGCTGGTGCGATTTTGAAAGTATTCGCCGGCAACAGTGCCGAAGCTCAATTCAGCCAACACTCCGGACTATTTGTGGTCGGTGCACTAACCGCTTTTATAACCGGATTATTCGCAATCCGCTTTATGCTAAAGTACCTTTCCAAACACAGCCTGGCAGTTTTCGCATATTATAGGTTTGCTATTGCCGCGATTGCTTTCCTGCTTGTAACTTTTAAATAGCGTCTTTTCAAAATTTTACTACACCATTGGTGGTGTTGCTTATGCTACGATAACTGCACACGCAAATTGAAAATATAAAACGCTGGAATCCCGTGAAAATCGGGAACTGTGCCGCAACGGTAAGCCCACCAAATGGGACAAGTCCGAATCAGCATTAAGTCTCCCGAGCAGGAGCGGTAATTGATTCATGGCCTGCTTGGAAAAGCAGGTTTTTTATTTTGTCAGAAGCAATTTTAGCCACCGAACTAGACACTGAACCGATTGTTGAAGCGCGCTTGCAGCGCTTAATCGGTAGTGTGGTAGTGAAGGATACCATTAACACCGAACCAGTTTCGACCAGTCTGTATGACACCATGCGCAGCATTGATCATAAGGACAAAGAAAGTTTTCAGAATTTCTTAAGTAGAATAGGCGCCGAACTTAGTACTAGCGTTCTGGAGATACTTTATCTTAACGGGCATGTATCCGAAATTGTTACGGACGACGATGAAGCGACTGACGCTTATGCCCAATTTGGATATGTACTCGAAGAAATGTACGCCAACGGTACCATGTACAACACCGATCTTCTGCCGGCTGAGTGGTGGCGGCGCCTCTGTGAAACAAAAAACGAAGTACGCGTAGTAGTAAATCGCCCGATGCTGGAAGATGGTTGGGCTCTGCTGGAAGAAAGTTTGTTTCCTGATGATATGGATGAGGAAACTGCCGATGAAGAATTCGCCTATCATTCAAAAAGCCGCAAGTCATTTATGCGACTACACTGGCTAAATGAAGATGGTAAAAGAGTCTTTGAAACAGCACCTGTCCGCGGCAACTCACCTAATGGTAGACCGCACGACCAATGGGCAGCCAACAACGTTTATAAACACTTCGGCCAGGAGATTGAAGTCGGTACGACAGAGCGAATCCACAGAGCCCTATGGGTGAAAAAAGAAGATTTACCTAATGGGGTAGCCAGTGCTGTTGAAATTTCGGATCAGGTTGTTAATAACGGCAACGCTTTCTTCGGCGTCTGGAATGCCAAAGGCGACTACAGTAAGATCAAAGAAATATCGGTCGCGCGCGAACGCAAAATAGCCGATGAGTTACCGCAAAAGGTGCAAGAAGTTTTACCTTTGCTTAAGGCAGCCACTGGCGACGACGATTTATTGGGAATCTTGACCGGCTTTGCCAAAGACTGGGCGGCTGAATTGAGCGTAGATGACCTGTCAATTGATCCCGAACAGTTCGGTCCTAAATCAGCCCATCACATCCGTGCGGCGCGCACCTACTTGGCGTCCGGTGATTATATGGCCATGCAGCAGGCCATATGGCGCGCTAAAGCCGAAGCTATTGTCTACGTTTGCGGGGTACGCTTTATGCAGGAAAAGAAAGACGGAATTGCAGCTAATTCAGTGTCTGAACTCATTAAACCAACATTATTAGACGGAGATTCCATGGAAAACTTCCAGGACTGCGACTATATTTCCGAAGAATGCCCTTTGTGTAACCGCAAAAAAGTATTAACCCACGAGACGGCTGACCGTATAAAGTGTATGGAGTGTGGAAAATCAGTTGAGAAGCAAAAGAAAGTTGCGCTAGCAGCATGAACAAAGAAGACGAAAATTACCGGGAATTAGTCAAAGAAAAGTCACCGGCTCTGTTTTGTGACAATTGCGGGCACTATCCAATTGAGCCTGTTCACGGTCATTTTATTTGCCCGGAGTGCCATATACCTACTAAATGCTGCGAAGGCGCACCTGCTGAGTAGCTTGCAGCGTGCTTAGCTGGGTCCTTGCGCTCCATCCACATGTAGGCCATTCAGCTTATACTGTTAGTTGATTATGAAAAAAGTTGGTATTTTTAGCGGGACATTTGATCCAGTACACAACGGCCACATAGCCTTTGCCCGCGAAGCATTGGAAAAAGGTGGGCTTGATAAAGTCTTCTTTCTGGTGGAGCCAAATCCGCGCCGCAAACAAGGTGTCCGTGCGCTGGAGCACCGCGTTAAAATGGTTCAACTGGCTCTAAAACACCAGCCCCAATTTGCCACTATTGTTCTTGAGCACGCCCAATTTGATGCTGCCCACACTTTGCCGCTGCTGCAAGCCCGGTTCAAAGGCAGCCAGCTCTATATTCTTATGGGGGATGACATGCTTCTGGAGCACTTTATAAGCTGGCCGCATGTCGAAAATCTGATTAAGGCCGTTCATTTTATGATTGGTGCTCGTCTTGCCACGCATGAAGCGGTGGAACAACACGTTAAGCAAATTGAGCACACCAAAGGCGTCAAATTTCACTATAGCGTTATAGAAACTGCACAGACAACCATTTCGTCTTTATCTGTGCGTCGACAAGTGCGCAAAGGCTTGGATTGCAAGGACATTGACCCGGCAGTTGGTGCATATATTAAACGACACGGTCTGTACCACGACTAAGAAGGACTTGCTTCGGGAGCCTCAACCTTTTCGTCATCCAATTCGTAGTGCGTCTGCAAATAAGCCAGATGCTTTTCGCGGTATTTTTTGAATTCACTTTTCTTTAAGCCACTGCGGCGTATAAAAGCCCCGATTTTTTCGCTGCCAATATAGTGAGGAATCAGTACATAGCTGGCGCCCAGCTCGTAAAGTTCGGCCGCTTCCTGCACATTCTCGGCGTGCAAAATTATGACAGCATGTTCATTAATTTCATTTATCAGCTTGGTCAGAAAGACGTTTGTTTCATGGTCGCTAATGGTTGAAACAATGAGCTTGGATTTGTCCAGGCCGACTTCTTCAAGCAGCTCAATATCCGCGGCATCTCCATAAACGTAATCAGTTTGATGGTGCTCGAGTGTATCTATTACCTCCGGGTCGTAATCAATTACAACGAACGGTTTTTTGAGACTTTTAAACACTTTCACGAACTCGCGTCCGCCTTTTTGGTAGCCAAAAAGTACCAGATCAAAATGCTGCCGGGATTCATGCTCAAAATGGTGCCGGTCACGCTCAAACATACTTAAATCGCGCTCAAAAAGTACAAAAAGCTTGTCCGAATACAAAATTAGATAAGTTGAGACGGCAATAGATATCAATGTTACAAATGTTAAGATGCTGACCAGATCGTTGGATACCAATCCTTGCTTGTTGCCTAAAACCACGAATACCAGAGAGAACTCACTCACCTGAGCCATAGTTAAAGCCGCCTTAAAGCTTGTCCGCTTGGTGTAACCCATCAGCCCCATAATTATCAGAACAACCAATGGCTTAAGAACTATTACGATAAAGCTGCCAAGGAGTATTGCCGGCAAAAGTAAACCAATATTTGTAAATGTCAGGCGGGTACCAAGGGCGATAAAGAACACTACAATAAAGAAATCCCTCAATGGCCTAAGCCGGGAGCTTATTTCCTGTGTGTATGGTAGGGAAGCCAAAGAGACACCTGCTAACAAAGCGCCGATTTCCAGGCTAAAGCCGGTTAGCTCAAATAGTGCAGCAAAGCCAAACCCCCAACCTAGGGCGAACAGAAATAGCAGCTCCTGACTGCCGCCAATAAACTTATGTAGTTTTGGCAAAATAACATTGCCGATAAAAAGTAGCGGTACCGCAATCATGCCGCCTTTAACTAAGAGTAGTCCCAGTTGCCCAGCTGCAAAACCGCCTTCCTTTGCCTGTGCTGTTACAAACAACAGAGCTATAGCCGCTAAAATATCCTGGATAAGCAGCATACCGGTGGCAATCTTGCCGTATAAACGAGTCTGCTCTTTCTTATCGGAAAGTAATTTCAAGATAATGATGGTGCTCGAAAAAGCCAAAGCCACACCAAGGAAAAGCGACTCGGTCGGACTAAACCCAAGTAGTAGACCACAGCCCCATCCCAAAAATGTGCTGATAGCCACTTGCAACAGGCCTGCAGCCGTAGCCACCTTTCCAACTTCTTTAATAACCTTCGGGTTAAGCCCGAGGCCTATGATGAAAAGCAGCAGAGCAATCCCGATATTTGAAAAAACCTCAATTGTGTCCGGTGTATTCACGAGATGCAGCACCGCCGGCCCGACAATAATGCCGGTTATGATGTGGCCGATAATAAGCGGCTGCTTGAACAGACGCATAATCATGGCTACTCCGGCTGCCAGAGCGATAATAAGACTTAGTTCAGAAAAGATGGAAGCGTGCATAGGGATGTAGTTTGTGTTTTCTAATTTTCCTCTGTATTCTACAATAAATAAGGATAAGCGCCAAGATGAAAGACCTTTTTAGACGTATTTCAGCACGAGTATCTAACTGGACTGGTTCGGCTTCAGCTTTTTTGTTGGCGTTTACAATTGTCATAGTCTGGGCAATCACCGGGCCTGCCTTTAACTTTTCCAGCACCTGGCAACTGGTTATTAATACCGGAACCACCATAGTAACGTTCCTGATGGTTTTTCTCATTCAGAACACTCAAAACCGCGATGGCAAAGCCATGCAACTTAAGCTGGACGAACTTATTCGCACATCAACAGAGGCGCGGGACTCATTTATGGATCTGGAAGATCTGACTGATTCCGAATTAACGCAATTGGACGATGAATTCAGGGCACTTCATGAAAAATTGGCGCCAGATGCAACATTGCACAAACTACATAAAAAAATTACCGAAGAACACAAAAGACGCCAAACCCTTAGTTCTCACGCCGGGCACATGCTTGGCAATTTCTTAAATCCAAAAGA
>CAZILM010000029.1:0-8603 GCA_964540115.1 uncultured Candidatus Saccharibacteria bacterium
TTTTTGTTTTAATCTTCGCTTAGGATTTTATCTACTTCTGCAATCGTCTGATTGCTTGAAGGTAGGTATTCATAAGCTAATTCGCTTAAAAACATGTGAGGCTTCCTGCTTATTTTTTATTGTTTGTTTGATGCACCAATGAGTACTATTATACATAATTTTGCTATTTTGTCAACTTCTAATACTTCGCTATAGGTTTTTTGCACTTCATATGTTTAAATATCCCTTGCAGGTTCTTATGTGTTGTTCGCTAGCGATGTTCGATGTTCTCTCCTTGATTCGTCAGGTTAGACGTTCGGAAGCTTAGGAAAGCAAATAAGGGGTCGTACTGCGTAAGTAATCAAGGAAATTACAACGAATGTACAAATTATTTGTAGGCGGTTTACCGTTTTCTACCACTGACGACGAATTGCAACAGCTTTTCGCCGCTCATGGTACGGTAGCTTCAGCCGTGGTCATCAAAGACCGCGATACTGGCCGCAGCAAAGGTTTTGGCTTTGTCGAATACGAAAGTGACGACGAAGGTAAAGCCGCCGAAAAAGCACTCAATGGCAGTGACGTTGGTGGACGCAGTATTACTGTGAACCAGGCTCGTCCTCGTCCTGAGAGATAGAGTTCTTTTAAGGAACTTAAAAAGGCTCCCATTCGGGAGCCTTTTGCTTTTTCTCGTTTTTATTATTTAGGCCGCAGCGTGCTTGGCGTCTAGCGCCAGGGCAATCATCAGCGGACCTGTTATCAACGCATACAAACCAAGGATCCATACAAACGCAACACCGCTGGCCGCCGGCTGAAACAGCACCAATATTCCGGCTAGGGTAGCTAATAGCCCTGTGAGCACCATAATTGTCTTATACACGACAGTAGTACTCTCAAACAAGCCGGTGACACATTCAATTACACCCCTAATTATCAAGCTGAAGCCGATAATCAAGATGAAGGTAGCGAATGTTACCAGTGGATGGCGAAGTAAATACACTCCTACACCAATTTCGAAAATAGCTAGTAATATTCCCAGAACCCGCCCGAAGAATGATCCGGATTTGCCTAAGTTAAACAGTGATGCCACCAAACCAATCAGTCCGCTAGTCAGCACAAGTGCACTGAATAGGTAGACTAAAGTTTTAAGCGTCAATTGAGGCCAAAACACTGCTGCCACACCGAATAGCGTATATATAACGCCCCTTATCGCTAAGACGCCCCACATTTCTCTTAACGTTTTCTCGTCCATAACCGTCCCCTTATTTATAACTTCTTTATAGGCTCTTGTAGCCTGTAAGTCAAATCTGTGTTGTGATTTTTTGTTAACCTGTTCGGTTTTTTGCGCCGTTTAGTAAAAAACTAATTAGCAGCGCAGCACCGGCGCCAAGCAATATGAAAGCAACGAAATAGCGTAATGAGCGACTATGGCCATTAATTAGCGAGGTTAGACTAAAGAATGCTAGAACACCAGCAACCATTTTGATTGTAGGACTGGCGGCTGTTGCCGCAACCATCAGCAATCCTGCAAGCACCATTACAGGCCATAGAACCTCCAGAAATGGATTTTGGTGCTTAACTATAAGAAGGCTCAGCAACAGGGCAATCACCCCGCCCCCGCAGATAACCAGTCCTACCCGGCTGTAGGTTGATTGGTCTAACTGTTGATCATCTGAATCTGGCATCAAACACAAGTGTTCAAACGGACGCTTACGGTATCAAACGATATACTCGAACGGAATTAGGCTTTGGCCTCGTTGCCATGAACAAGTAGAGCGTAGATGATTAGTATATCTACGACCATCACCATGATGGACCAAATTGGATACGCCGCTACGAAAGTAAAGTTAGCAACTAAGCTTAACCCCGCCAGCAGAACACCAACTACACGACCCCATGTTCGTCCATTCACAACTGCACTGCCAGCCATGGACACCACTAAACCAAGTGTCAGCATGATCCAGCCCCACTGTGTGAAGTCGAATACCACTAAATTACTGTTTCGTACTAAAAAGTACGTGTCGTTAAGCAGGGCGGCAAGTCCAGATATAATCTGTAGAACCCCCATGATTAACATTAAGAACCCGGCAAAATATATCCATCCCACCCAGCCGGTAACTTCATTGTTTCCATTAGTAGCCATAATGGTTTCCCCTAAATTACCTTACTGATAACCTAATCGTCCCACGAACCATACGGTCTGTCAATTGTTTGTGGTATTAAATACTTTTGTCTTTTGTTTGCCTGATGAAGGAGCGCTCAATACTTCAACTAACAAAATAGCTATAGCCAGTAGCAAGACACTTGTAACAAGCACAGTCGGTGTAAGGCGAATAACCAGACTAATAAAAGCTGCGCAGGCAACAAGCCCCCACTGAACGTAGCGTTTGTTACCAACTAGCCAGAGACTTAGGCTGTTTTCGCCATTTTTTAATATTGCAGTGTGCAAGCGGCCTCCGGAAACGTGCGCTACTCTGTCTTTCAGAGCTGTAGCACCTTTTGATGTTCCACTTACCCAAGCTATGAAAGAAACCAAAACCGCTAAGCCAAGTATGGTGGCGGTTTGAATAGCCAGTGGGTGTAAGATGATTTTAACCGCCTGACGAACCCCCTCTGAATAGGTTGAATCTACTTTGCCGGCGATGATTTCCCTTGCAACCCGAATGCTAATAAGCGTCAAGAACATGCTGGCTGACGCTAGAGCGCCGAGCCGAATGACCGCTCGCCGACGATTGCGACTCAGCCAAATACCGGCCACTGAAAATACAATAAATAGAATTATTGCTATGGTTCGCCAAGTATCAATATTGTTGATGACTTTTTCAAGTAGCTTCAAGTTTTCACCGCTGGCAACCTGTATAGATCCAACTTTGTCTGGCAATGGTTTGTTAGCCAAGAATGAAAGTGGAGTATTTACTAAATTCGCGCTGAGTTGCTGATAAAGCTCGTTAACATCAATTACACCGTCAGCGCCATGAGCAGATACCGTAGATATGAATTTCTGATGCGCATTTTTGTTTATTGAATTCCACTTGTTCTGGAAGTCGGGGTTAGCTAGGATCCGCTGCAGCACATTTTGGGTCTGCGATTGCAATTGGTCGGTAATAGTCGGTGCAATAAAGTCAGCTCTAGGGGGCAAAACATCGGTTATATACTGCTCAACATCTACATTTTTAAATATCTGCCTTGTGCCATAGGTAGCTATAGCAGTTTGGACTTCGGTGTTCTGTATAACAGGTGTCAGGGTTGAGGCGTAGCGATCACTTTTGGTTAGAGTGTTTCCCGCCCAGAAAAATAAATTGCCAATAAACAAAAGCGCCACAGCAAGGGCGATGCTGAAAATCATACCGATTTTACGAAGCAAATGCCCTTGTGCGGCCTTTTTCTCTTTAGTGCTTTTAGCAACAAGTTCCTGGAGCCGTTTGTTCTGGGCTCGCAGTTTCTTGTTCTCGGCCGCGGTTTGTTGTTTCTTGGCGGTTTTAGTATTACTAGCCATAGTCAACTCCCCTTGCCTGCTAAATACCAATCTTTAATGCAAAGTGGCTAAAACAATTATTCTTTAACTTCTGTACCGTGCATAGTCAACGCGTAGATGACCATTACATCAACGATTACCGCGATGATTGACCATAGTGGGTAGGCATTTAGAAAGGCCAGGTTAGCTAGCGCTCCTAATATTGCCAAAAAGACACCAACCACGCGGCCCCATGCGTTGCCGTTCATGATTGATATACCAGCTCCGAACAACAGTAGTCCGAGGCCTAGATGAATCCAGCCCCATTGTGTGTAGTCTAGAGCTAACAATCCTTTTTCGCTCACTACGTAATAGCTATCCTTGAATAACGCGGCTAATCCGGCAATCGCCTGGAGTCCCCCCGCTACCAGTAGCATTGCACTGGCAAAATAAACCCACCCAACCCAACCAGTTGGTTTAGTACTTGACATATCTCCTCCTTGTTATTGCTATATTCATTCTTCTCCCAATGGTTCATATTGTCAACTAACGGTTCGTTCGGATTTGCCATATGGTTTACACTAAGCTCTGTTATGCAGCAGACTTTTGATAAGCACATATACAGATACCTGGTAGCTCTTGCACTGCTAGCTTTAACGACCGGAACTGTTGTTTATCATCTGGTGGAAAAGTTTCCGTGGGTTGATGCCTACTACTTTAGTGTCATTACACTGGCAACTGTCGGCTACGGCGACTTTACGCCTCATACTAATTTCGGCAAGATTTTTACCACATTCTACATTTTCGTAGGTGTTGGAATCATCACCACGTTTATATCTTATGCGGCACGGCGCAGAGCTGATCGCATCAGTAAAAAACAGCGCAATCAGTAATGATGCGCTGTTTTTTGATAGTGAGTAGCTAAAACTATTCTTGAACTGGAGTTGCTGCTGGAGTTTGTGGTTTAGCGCCAGCTGGCATCAAATATGCTACTAGTAGCGCCAATGGGAAAAAGAATAAGCTAAAGATGAAAAAGCCTATGAAACTATGTCCCCGACGTGCTGCTACTCTAGCTGGCCAGAAAGCTATGGCTAGCCATACTACTAGCAACATTACTGCCCATATTGTCCCGATCGTGAAACCAAATAGTGATACTGCAAACATATTACTCCCCTTTTATTAACCGTATACTTACATTGTCCACCGATTAACCATAGATAGCAACCGTAACCGTATAATTTAAATAATACTGTTAATTATCTGCGGAGTTGAACTTTTAGTTTGAATTGAAGCGTATAATTAAGATTATTAACCATGGAAGGGGAGACATGAGAGGACCTATTGACTATATTATTGTCGGCTTTGAAGGCAATAAGTTTGACGGCAGTGTACTAAAAGCGCTAGGCGATGCTATAGATGCCGGTACAATCGATTTAATTGCTCTGGCAGTTATAAGCAAAGATAAAGATGGTGCTATTACTGCGCTGGATATTGCCAACGTCGGCGATGCCTATGCGGTTGAGTTTGCAACTAAATACAAACCAGACTCCAAAGACATCACCGATGATGACATAAATGAAATGTCGGATTTGTTGGAAAATAATACATCAGCCGGATTATTGGTTATAGAACAACTGTGGGCAAAACCACTTAAAAAGGCGCTTTTGGATGCAAACGGCGTGTTAGTGGCTGAGGGACGAATTCATCCCGACGCTGCTGCCGAACTTAGTGAAGGGAGTAAATAATTATGCCAGGATTACTAAGAGGAATGGCAAGAGTGGCTGTTGTTTCTGGAACAGCTACGGCAGTTTCAAATAACGTAAGCCGGAGGCAAGCCCGTCGTTATGGCGCTCAAGAACAAGAGCAACCAGTCGCAGCGCCAGTTGATGAAACAACGGCCCAACTGCAGAATTTGGCCCAGCTAAAAGATCAAGGGATTTTGACACAGGAAGAGTTCGACGCCAAGAAAAAACAACTTCTAGGCATCTAGCTTTCCTAAAACCATCATCGCAGCGAGATTACAGGTGTTACATCGTTGACACCTGTAATCTGTTTTGGTACTATTACCACGCTTTTGTAGCCATACATTACGCGCCGACGACGCGGGGTGGAGCAGTGGCAGCTCGCGTGGCTCATAACCACGAGGTCGTAGGTTCGAGTCCTACCCCCGCTACCAAGTAATAGTTCCCAGATAGAGATTGGCATCCTATGCCAGTCTCTTTTTCTTTGTCAAGAATTGTCACCTCTGTTATATAGGTTCCAGTCCTACTTGGTCAATTATTAAGAGTAGAATGAACAAGGAGGAATTATGAGAAAAGACTTTACAGCTGAAGAAGCAAAAAAGATTGGTGAAGATATTGGGATTGATTTTAGCAAGTTTGACCTCGAACAATTCCGTATGGGCTTACGTGTTGAGCTAGAACATGGCTCGCACTTTGGTGACGAAACCAATGTAACCAAAGACGACCCACACTTTACTGGACGCATAGCTTGGGCTCACCTCAAAGAAATCCCAGATTACTACACACGACTAGAAAAGATGGAGTCAGAGGCGGGAAGCTAAGCCTTATATGTAAGCAATAGTGCTCCAACAAATGTCAGAGTAATGCCGACTATTTTTACAACGTCAAAACTTTCTTTAAGAAAGAGCCATGACAGAATAATTGCCACAGCAACATATGTAGCAGCTAGAACTGACGCAATACTGACAGGTAGTTTATTGAGTGCCAACACAAATAATATTGAGCCTAAAGCCATCATAGTACCAATCAGCAAGCCTATGGGTACTTCTTTGGCTGGCATTTTGAATGAACGATGTGCAATTAGAATGGCGGGTATTCCCGTGAGCAACATGCCGATACCCATAAGAAAGTTCAGTTGATAGGGGCTTAAGCTCTTTAAGCTAACTTTCATCAAAAATGTTGCAATACCAACTAACAATATGTAGCCGAGAATAAATATGTACCCCATACCTAAGATTGTAGCAGTTAAGGTTCTAGTCTGCTGCGGTAGAGTAACTCGCCGCTGATACTTCTCTAGATAGCTGCGTCCAACGACTCAGCTCTGCAAAGAGTATGTTCCAAAACGAAGACACTCGGCTACCAAGAAAAAAGACTCAGCTAAAGGTTGAGTCTTTTTTCTTGGTCACTGACCTGAACTATAGGTTGCGAAAAATACTACTGGCAAAACTCAGCAATAAAAGCTGCGTTGTTAGCTGGATTCGTACCTTTTCGCTGAGAAATATAAGTACCATTGCTATCTGGTGCAAGCACGCCGTTAGGTCCGCCCTTAGCGTATGCTGCCCTTTCCTGACCGAAACACGCCTGTGCGCTAGCATTGTCGCTAACTGGAGGTTGTGGCAGAGCCATTGCAGGAACTGCTACGCCGGCTGCCATAAATAGGCTTAATGCCGCACCGACAAAATACTTTTTGATGTTTCTCTGATTGTGATCTGCGCCACCGCGAACGCTATAATGATATTTCATAGTCTTCCCCTTAATTATAGGTATAGTATAGCACTGAACCATAAAATATGGTGTGGTTTGCAACAAACTATGGACTAATTAATTCAACGTACTATACTTCAGCATAAGTATTATGGCAAAAGTCAAAACGAGGAAAAGATCCGTGCCATCCAAAAAGACTGCTAGGCGTAATAAAAAAGTAAGTATCAAATCTAGGGGTGGACTGTTAAATAAAAAGCGTTTGGTATTTATAGGCTTGTTCGCGGTAGTTGGTGTATATATGCTGGTACTAAGCTTTGCGCAAAGCCCGAATAGCCACGAGCATATAGATAAGCCCTTTGTAGAAGTACCCGAGCGAGGGCTGCATTGGGCAGGACTGCATGCCAATGCCCACAGCGCACTCTGTGGCGGCGATCTACTGGAAGTAATAGACGCCACCGGGAATGCCAAAGCTTGCACGCACGGCCCTGACCCAGCACCAGATGATGTTAATGTAAATGAATCGGCTGCCCCGCTTTCGACCGGTGAATCACTAGGCAGTTACGCCCTGTCAGGTTCGGTTAGTTGTGATGGTGACGGCACCAGTGGTGACCGAATACAGGCAATCTACGTACACGCCACCGATAAACCCGATCGATTTGATACTTATGCTGCAAGTTTTCAGCAATGGGCAGCTAACGTTAACGCAGTGTTTAATGACAGCGCTGCCCAAACCGGTGGCGCGCGATTACTCAGGTGGGTAAATGATTCGTCTTGTAATATTGTCGTCAACCGGGCGGTTGTTAGCGCGGCAGGCGATGATACATTCAGCAACATGGTTACCGAGCTATCATCTCAAGGCTACAACCGAACTGATAGAAAATACTTGTTGTGGTCTGACGCAAATGTATACTGCGGCATTGGCGGCATTTACCCGGATGATACCTCAGGTTCTGGCAACCGGAATAACTTTGGCCCATCATTTGCCAGAGTAGATAGCGGATGCTGGGGTTCGGGATACCCGGTAGAAGCTCATGAAATTATGCATAATCTGGGCGGAGTGCAAAATTCAGCGCCCCATACTACTCATGGTTGGCATTGCACCGATGAATACGACCGTATGTGCTACGCCGATGCCGCTGGAGTCACCATGACCTATGCTTGTACAAATACTGCACTTGAACGCTTATTTGACTGCAACCATGACGACTACTTCAGTACCAGTACTACTGCTGGCACCTATTTAGCGGGGCATTGGAATACAGCTAATAACCTCTTTCTAATATCTCCCGGTGGAACTCCAATACCGCCTACGCCAACGCCAAGCGACACAACGCCACCTACTGTTAGAATCACGTCACCCCTACCAAATACCGTAGTCAGCAGAAAAGTTAATATTTCTGCTTCCTCAACGGATAGTGTAGGTGTAGTGAAACTTGAAGTCTATATTGACGGTTTTGTGAAGGCTACGACCAGCAGCTCAAGCATCAGTACTACTTGGAGTATTACCAAAAATACCAGTAAGGGCGCACATATCATCCTCGTCAAAGCATACGATGCAGCCGGGAATGTTGGACAAAGCTCGGTTAGTGTCATTAAGTAATCCTCCCAACTCATCTTATGATCTAGACTTTTGGGGATTTCTCTGTTAAAATAGGCCTTAGCAGGTACTATTGTTACCTTTCCGTCTAAGTGGTTTTTCCTCCGGGTTTAATATCGTAAGCGGCAAG
>CAZILM010000030.1:0-4113 GCA_964540115.1 uncultured Candidatus Saccharibacteria bacterium
TCGTGCATAAGGGTAATGTGCGCGCCAAGACTGTTTAGGCGTTCAGCGAAATCTTCATAACCGCGATTTATCGAATACACATTTCGTAAAACACTTGTCCCGGGAGCGGCCAGCATGGCTAGTAGAATCAAAATAGCCGGCCGAAGTGCAGGCGGGCAGGTGACATCAGCTGCACTGAATTTAGCAGGTCCGTCTACATACACACGGTGTGGATCAACCAGTGTTATGTTGACGTTTAATTTGCGTAGCTCTGTGAAATAAATGGCCCGATCTTCGTAAACCCAATCATGAATTAAGGTTCGTCCTTTGGCCACAGCAGCAATAGCCACAAAAAGCGGCAAGTTATCTATATTAAGCCCGGGGAAAGGACGAGAGTATATTTTATCCTCTAAAGCCGTAAGTTTACCGTTGTGTTTATGAATAGTTATGTCCACGAGATCAGTCTGCCCATTCTCTGCTTTATAGCGTTGTGATACCTCGAACTCTAGCCCCATTTTTTTAAGTTTTAGTAGCTCAAGCTCCAGAAATTCTATGGGCGCTCTCGTAACAGTAATGCTTGAGTCGGTAGTGATTGCAGCGGCTATAAAGGTCATGGCTTCAATCGGATCCTCACTGGGGTAGTAGGTGACATTCTTCTTAATTTCTTTCAGTCCTTGAATGCGTAACGTACTAGTACCAATACCTTCAATTTTTACGCCTAACTTTTTCAAGAAAAAGCACAGATCCTGGACCATGTAATTTGCGCTGGCCATTTTTATGACAATCGGCTGTTCAAATTTCGCGGCTGCCATAATGGTATTTTCGGTTGCCGTATCACTTGTTTCATACATCACAATTTCTTCAGCAGGATGCTTTTTGACAGTTACGTTGTAGTGCCCGCTTTTAGCGATGATGCTTACGCCCAGTTCTTCTAGTGCATATGTGTGCGCCTGAATGCTGCGGCGGCCAAGCTTACAGCCCCCAGCGTAAGGAATTTGAAACGAGTCGAATAAATGCATCAGCGGACCTAGTAGCATCACTACACTACGGGTCTTGCGTGCCGCAGTTTTGTCTATGCCGGACAGGTTCAACTTCTCTGGAGGTTTGATTTCCAAATCATCACCAGACATCCATTTAACGTGCACGCCAATACTTTGAAGTACTTCAATAACGCGATTAACTTCTTCAATTCTGGGCATGTGTTTGAAACGGGTAGTACCTTTATTGAGCAGCGAAGCTGCCAGTAAACAGACAGCCGCATTCTTTGAAGCATTAGTGGTAATGCTGCCCTTGAGTTCATAGCCACCTTCAACGCGCAGGTTAACAGCACTGCCGCCGATGTTAATAATTGGCTTGTTTAAAACATCACTAATGCGTCCTAGGGTGTCTAGGCTCAGATTTTGGTTGCCATGTTCAATGCGATTGACAGCTGACTGACTGGTGCCTAAGCGCTGGGCAAAAGCAGCTTGGGTTAGGCCTCTCTCTTGTCTTATCTGATAAATTAATTGACCAATTTTCTCGTTTGTTGTCGACATTTCCAGATAAGTATATCGCCCACGATATAAAAATCAAGAGATTTTGGTGAGGGCTATGCCACTGTTACAATTAAACTATGATTTAGCTGCGCTGACAACTTACAGACAATTAAAGCGTAGTTAAGGAGTTTGATCATGGAAGACGAAGCTATTTCTAAGCTGATAACAGCTGAGACAAAACGACAGGTTGAGGGGCTGGAGATGATACCCAGCGAAAACCATACGTCGGCAGACGTACTGGCAGCACTTGGTTCACGACTAACAGATAAATATTCCGAGGGTTATCCGGGCATGCGTTACTACGGCGGTTGTGAAAACGTAGATGCAGTCGAAAATATAGCGCGTGATCGAGCCAAAAAGCTTTTCGGTGTTGACCATGCCAACGTTCAAGCCTATTCCGGTTCGCCAGCCAACCAGGCAGTATATTTTGCACTCCTAAATCCAGGAGACAAGGTCATGGGAATGGCTTTGTACTTTGGCGGGCATATGACGCATGGTCTCAAAGTTAACTTTTCTGGCAAGTGGTTTAATTCCGTCCAGTATCAAACCGGCCAAGACGGCTACCTTGATTACGACGAGCTAATGAAAATGGCTAAAAAAGAACAGCCTAAACTACTTATTGCCGGCGCTACTGTATACCCGCGAATTTTTGACTGGAAAAAATTGCGAGAGATTGCCGATGCTTGCGGCGCCTGGTTCCTGGCCGATATTTCGCACATTGCCGGACTTGTTGTGGCCGGTGCTCACCCTTCACCAGTCGGGTATGCCGACGTTATTATGACCACTACACACAAGACTCTGCGTGGACCTCGCGGAGCTCTGCTTCTGTGCAATGGCAAACCCTCAACACCCCTGAAAAAAGTTGAAATCAGTAAGGAAAACTTACCAACATTAATCGACCGCGCCATTATTCCGGGTTTACAGGGCGGACCGCATAATCACCAGACGGCGGCGATTGCTATTGCGTTACGCGAAGCTGATACACCGGAATTTAAGGAATATGGGAAGCAAATAGTTAAGAACGCTAAAACTTTGGCCGACGAACTGACTGCTCGTGGCTACAAGCTGGTAACCGGTGGCACAGATAACCATCTAATGCTGATTGATCTAACAAATAAAAAAGTATCCGGAGCAGATGCTGAAACAGCCCTAGGCAATGCCGGCATTACCGTAAATAAAAATACTGTACCGTTTGATCCACGCCCACCGTTCAGTCCTTCTGGAATTCGTCTCGGTACGCCAGCTCTTACTACACGCGGCATGAAAGAAAAAGATATGCTACAAATCGCTGATTGGATTGATCTGGCAATATCAAACCACGACGACAAGAAACAACTAGTTAATTTAAGCCAAGAAATTAAGCGGTTCGCGCTCGATTTTCCGCTACCCAGCTAAAAGTTGATCAATTTGTTCGGTGCCAATTATTTCAGGTACTTCGTGTAAGGCGTCAGCTAGAAAGTCCCCAACCACCGTTAGTCTGCGCATTGCAAGCATGCGGGCGGTTCTATGTGTAGCGCCCATTATTATTTCTACATCTGAAACTTGAGTTGCAATGGATCCAAATTCTATCTGCAAACCGCTTTTAATGAGGCTGAGGTTGGTTCTGGGCAAGACTATTTCCTGGCCAGTGCCGTTTGAATAACCTATCTCGCGCTGACCAATCTCTCCATCCAGTACTTCTGATATAGCTGTCTCCATGCAATCCGCTAATTCGGGACGCCGAATGGAATCAATATCTTCCCCCGCCAATTCATTGTATATGCGTTCGGCTGTGGCCATGGCCTGCTCCTGGCTGTATCGCCCGACAACGCTGTTAACAAAACCATGATCCAGCGGAATGTTCACAAAACCGAAGTCCTTATTAACTTCTTTTGCTGCCAAGGATAGCATTACCCCTACGGTTGAGGTGCGGGTTCTGTCAAGATTGCCGTCTCCGACCAAATCTAAATGCACGTCGCTCATAACATCTCCATCTGAGTATTATTGAGAAGTTTATTTATCAACTCGCCGGGTAAACTTGAGACCGCTCCAGATCTCATCCACGGCAACGACTTTGACATCCACTAATCCCGACGGCAGTATGATATCGCGCAAGTCTTGCTCGCTGATATCGGTCGGGACTTTACTCGCTTTTTTCGGCCAGCTTACCCACAAAGCTTTTTGGATATTATCCAAATCAAGAGCATTTATGTATTGGTGCAGGTCATTTTTATTTATAAAAAACAAGTGTGCCCAAGTAGATGGCAAAGTACCAACCATTAGTATACCCCTGTCAGTCAAGCCAGTCACGAACCATTCGGGGGCACCGTGGACGTAAACGCTGTCCCCAGTCTGATAGCCAAGTTTATCAAACAGTGGTTTTCGGGAATAACCAGACATAGTTCTAAGCTCCCAGCAGTTCCGGCTCCTGGGTAAGTGTAATTCCGAACTGCGCTTGCACAGCATCAACTATTTTCTGTTTGAATTTTAATAAATCAGCTGTATGGTGGGCATTTTCATTTACTAAAACCAGAGCTTGAGCTGGCCAGGTAGCCATACCGGTTTCGCTGTCGTGTACACCCTTAAAACCAGCCTTTTCTACCAACCAGGCAGCCGAAAG
>CAZILM010000030.1:4213-7349 GCA_964540115.1 uncultured Candidatus Saccharibacteria bacterium
TTCTGGTCATCCTCTGCAAAATCCTCGTAATGACTAATTTTATTGACTAATACTAAGCCCGGGAAACCACTATCGGTCCATACAATATTACTGCCACTGCCGATCATAATAACCTGCAATTGCTTGTTGGCAGCCCAAGTCAATGCTTCCGCGACCTCGTCCCGGCTGCTGATGTCGCTCAAATATGCTGCCGGGCCCCCTAAACGCATGGTTGAATAGGAACTAAGCGGCACATTTTCTAAAATATACATTGTCTACTATTATAGTACGTCCAAAGCTGCGGGGTTGCAGACAGATTTAAAAAGCGTAAGATAAGTTCTATATGAGTGAAAAGAACCGGTCTATCCATCCATTTCACAAACTTGGGGAACAGCTTAAACAAACACGACAGAAACGCCAGGAGAGTCTCGCAGAGGTCTCAGGGGCTATTGAGATTGATGTAGATATGCTTAATGAATTCGAGAAGGGCAATCAACGGCCAAGCGAGGACTTACTTTTATTACTTATCAGTCACTTTGCGGTTAAAGAAGATCACGCTACTAAACTGTGGGAACTAGCCGGCTATGACCAGATGGAAGTACTATCTACAAACATGATGAATGATGA
The DNA here is from genome assembly GCA_964540115.1 of uncultured Candidatus Saccharibacteria bacterium. Classification (GTDB taxonomy): domain Bacteria; phylum Patescibacteriota; class Saccharimonadia; order Saccharimonadales; family CAYVSP01; genus CAZILM01. The sequence continues at coordinate 4,820 of CAZILM010000030.1, forward strand.
AGATGGACTAGCCAAAACAGCAGTTGCGGTTATGCCGGGTGATGCACGGATTGCCTATACCGATATGGTCCACGTTATGGTGAACAATTACGGTGTTGTTATGAATTTTATGCAAGGCGCAGGGCCAAGCAACCAGCCGCTGGCCGTAGCCCGGGTTGGCATGAGCAAAGAGCACGCCAAAAGTGTGCTGGAAGTTCTGCAAAAGTCCCTTGATCAAGCCGAAACACCGCAACCAAAAGCACTTCCGCACCCAAAATCACAATCGCCCAAACACCAGAAAGACTGATAAAGTTATTTACATTGCAAACTTCCCTGGTCTGTAACTGCTATAATTGGTGAGTAAACAGACTACCAGAATAGACATGAAAAATAGAGATAGAGTTGAAGCTTGGCTAGCCGGGCTAGCGACCAAAGATATTCATTTTGACCATGGTCATATTGAGTTGGTTAGTGAGGCCGAACCGGACAATCAGAAAAGTCGAAATCGCAGTATTTTAGCGCTAACCGCTAGCCTCTTTCTGGGCGTGGCTATTATTGGCTGGATACTGGCGGGCCAATTTTTGACACATGTTCGGCTCGGTAACACGTTAGTGGCAGCTAAACAGTCAGATGCACAACTTAGTGGTTTGATTCAACAAACAGCCAAGGATTACAGGCTAACATTGACGTACCCGGACGGCCCCAAAAAGACCTTTTCGCTAGATAATATGGGACTACAAATTGATGTGCCGTCCACAATCAAGGGCATTCGCTCACGTCAGCATCAGCTTGCCTCGCGCTTGCAATGGTGGCGACCCATTCCGGCTTTCGTGGCGATTGACGCTAGAAGTAACAAACTAAATAATTTCATAACAGATCAGGCTACAATAACCGTTCAACCGGCTACCGATGCCAAATTGACGCTGGATAACGGCACAATAAAGGTAACTGATAGCACGGCAGGCAAGCGCTACGGTTTGACCGAGCCGACCGCCACACTACTTGGAAGTATCAATGGTTTGCAATCAGAGACCCTGAAGCTACAACTTTTATCAACCCGTCCATCCATAACAGCCCAGCAACTCGCCCCATACCAAGCTAAGCTTCAAAAAATGCTAGCCCAGCAAGTTGAATTTATTATTGATGAAAAGTCTGTAAAGGCGTCGTCAGCCGACATAGCCGACTGGATTGAGCTTACACCGGAAAATGGCGGCAAATCTATCAATATAGCCGTGAACAGTGGCAAACTTATTAAATACATTGATAAAATCGCTGCCGATACGACACACCCTCCCAAGGCACAGGTAGAAGTAAAACATTCGGACGGTACATCAACCGTTCTTATAAAAGGTGTTAACGGCACCGACGTTGTTGATAAAGACAAAGTGGCCAGCACTGTGGCCGACAATTTGCTAAAAAACAAGAGTGTTCAAACCACCCTGTCTATTAAATACGCTGCCTACAAAACAATAAGCGCCCAGGCTTATGCCAAGTGGATAGAAGTCGACACTGCCAATAAACGAATGTATGCCTACGAGCAAACTTCTCTAGTTCACACATTTCTGGTTTCGGCGGGGGCACCAGCTACACCTACAGTGACTGGCCAATATGCGATTTATGCCAAATATGATCAGCAGGACATGCGCGGCCAAAACGTTGATGGCAGTAACTACTTTCAACCCAAAGTCCCGTGGGTCAATTATTTCTATCAGGATTACGCTATCCACGGTAACTATTGGCGACCTTTAAGTTACTTCGGTAATATAAACAGCTCACACGGCTGCGTTGGTATAGTGGAGAGCGATGCCAAGTGGATTTACAACTGGGCACCAATCGGTACTCCGGTAATCGTTCACACCTAAAGCTGAGTGGCTACTTTTGCCATAGCGGCGAGGGTTTGAGCAGAAACCGGTAGTCGAGAATTTAACATTTGATCATATAATTTCGAAAATTTGCCCTCAACAATCATCATATCCTGTTCCGTGCTGTGCCTGGACGTGTCCAAGTTGACCGGGCTTAATTCCGTACCTAGATATATATGATCTTGCTCATTAGAAATTCCTACTGATGGAAAAAGCGGGCCAAGGTACTTCAACTTACCGGGAGTTCGAGAAATTTCTTCTTCCAGTTCTGATTTTGCACTTCCCTCTAAGTCGTTGGGGTCTGCAAATCCGCCAGGCAGTTCAAGTGTTTCTGGTACGTTCCTCGCGCCTACTGCCATAACATTGGGACGACTTTGTCTTACCAAATAAGTTGTTTCATCAGATTCCAGGGCAACTACATGCACACAGGCTTGAACAATCGAGCCGTTATAGGTTGCCTTGCGTCCATCCGGTAAACCTATTACTAATTCACGATATCCGTAAAAATGGTTTCCGAAAGGATTGTCACCCTTTGGAAATATTTTCTCGCGTTCAACAGACCAGTTCGCCATAATGTTTATTTTAACATAAATTTATTGATAATACAAACAGCTTTGGTTCGAATTCGTTTGTCTTCGCAAGATATAAAAATCAATATAACAGAGTCAGAGTTTTTCTGGCTTTGGTAC
>CAZILM010000031.1:0-5751 GCA_964540115.1 uncultured Candidatus Saccharibacteria bacterium
GCCGAGTAAAAGCCGTAGTCGTGGACTTCGTATTCTTTGGTTGTTTCGGCGGCCACAATTTGAGGGCCGATTACCAGTAGGGTCAAAAATAAACAAATGACGCGGATTGGCCAGTCACCCCAACGTCGTCTAGAGGCCATTATCTTTTCCTACGTCTTGGCTCATGTCATCAATCACGACGGAGTGTACTTGGTAAAGTCGCCAGTGGAGGGCGTCGTCTTGCTGAAGGCGGCTCTGCGTGCAGTTGCCAGGCAAATTTGTCAGTAGTGTGTCCGGGTTATAGCATTTTTTGAGCGCGTCTGACCAGCCGGGATGTTGCTGGTCATACTGCTCTACCCAAGCGGCGTTATTTTCCAGGCTGAAGTCCGGATCGGTCTCGACCCGGTTTGTTTCCGCTGGTGTCCAGCCCCATTGCTGGACTCCGAAGAAGTCGGCTTTCTTCTGGAAATCTATGCCTTCAGCGGCGAATGCTGTTTGCTGCTGACCAACGGCAAATAAGTGCACGAACAAGTTGCCATTCAGTTGTCCGCTTACGAAACTGGCGACAACGCGTGGTAGCGCTGTGAAAGCTGCCACAGCCTTTGTGGTCAGGTTGGCGAAGGAATAAGGCATTTGGACGCTTAACGTTCCAACCAGAGAGTAAGGATTATCGATGGCAAAATAACGGTCTTGCCACGGACTCTCCTGGAATATTTTACGGTTTTCCTCTAGTGCGGCGGTCTTAGTGGCTGCCGCCTCATCACCAGACATTGGCCTGCCATAGGCCACACCTTGGTTGCTTCGTGAATCCAAATAATCAGTCGCAATTGCGCTTTCGGTAAATTTGTCACTGCCAGATGAAGCGCCACTGAAGCCGGTGCCTGCGAGGTTGTGAATATAATCTTCCAGAACTTGGCCGAGCGCTGCTCCACCGCCAAAGAATACTATAGCCTTGAACATAGATGCAGCAACGGCCTCCAAACCACCAGACGAACCTGCAGCGAAGACCTCGGCAAGCACAAAGCCACCTTGTACGAACGGATTCAGCAGAGCATTACATGAATAATCTATAAATGAGTTAAGCGCAGAATCAATGCCAGATCCAATTCCGGGTATATTGGTAAGTATCGGACTGGTGCCGGCGGTTAGGAAGGCTTTTACAATATCGTCCAGGTAACCAAGCTGGTCGGTCGGTAAGTCAAGATGAACGGACGGTGCGTTCTTAAGGCTGTCCAGATCGCCTTTGCTTTGTGATTGGTTAGTATCCGCCAGATAATAAGGCGATACCTCAGCTGGCGGCACAACCGTCTGGCCATTCTTTTTAACACCATCCCAGTCGGCGTTGGAGGCCGAAACAAATTCGGCATTAACGTTTTTACCGTCTTGAATTTGCTCTTTGATGGTTTGCTGGTCGTGGCCATAGCGAGCCGCCTGCATCTCCAGGTTTTCGTTTATGCGCGGTCCGGTTTGTGCTAGATCGTGCGCAATACAGTACAGAGTTCCGACAAGAACCGGAGTACTGGCCTTATTCAAACCGTCGCGAAAGTCAGCCGGTTTAATGCCAATGGAATCCAGCGCTTTGTTGAATATTTCCGGACTGCGCAGACGCTCGCCTAGCTTAGTTGTGGTCTTAACTGTGTTGGCTTCGGCATCAGCCGCCTCCTCTACCTGGTCAAGCGCAGACGTTGCCTTAGTATTACCTTCGGCCGTGTACGTCTCTTCGTTTTGCCGAAAACTACTTTCACTTTCAAGCGGCTTTTTACCAGCCAGCTCACGGATTTTTTGCAGCGGCCAGTTCATGCGAATGCCGGTAAATTCCCTAAAACCTTTCCAGAAACTATTTCTATAAAACCGTGAATCCCCCAGACGGTCGGAGAAATCCAGATTAATGCGGTCCACTACTGCCTTGCGAATCGTCATGCGCTCGCGGACGTTGCTTAAACCATTAAGCTCGTCCATATTTTTGCCGAAATTGGCCTGTGCGATATCGTCGTAACTCACCCGTTCACCATTGATTTCGAAGCCGCGGACGTTGCCATTCTCGGTTATAAATTTAAGACTGTTTTCCCGTCCGAGCTCTTTAAAGATACGCTCCGGGCTTTTGGTAATACGCAATTTTTCCAGCAAGTTACTACTGGGCCGCTCCAGCGAGCCGGTACTATCTTCTGTCAGAACTGTTTTATCAAACTCCACCTGCGACCAGAAGCGGCGCATACTGAGCTGAAATGTAGCAAAGCCGGATGAACGTAGCACTGTAGCAAAGTGAACAGACTTTAAGGAACCAAAAAAGATAGCCGCCAACATGACCAGAGCAATTAACACTAAACCAATCGGCGTACCGATAAATAAAGCTCTCTTGTAGCGGCGTGTCTGGGTTTGGCCGGTGCCGAAGCCCGGGTAGCCCTTACCGGATTTTTTATCAGCCTTCGGGTTGTATAGGCTTGGCTCATCATCATTTTCAGAACCTTCATTGCGAGCGCCAAGAGCATTCAGCTCATCATTCTCAGCGCCACCAGCTTCTGTATCCGCGCCAGAGTCTTCCCGGTTTTCTAGTTCGTCACCGGATTCAGCTTCAGATCGCCTTTTTTTACTACGACCACCAGCTTTATTTTGCGGTTCATCAGGTCGGTACCAGCCCGGATTATCCGCGTCGTTTTTGGTGTCCTCATCATCATAGACGGGTGCATGCGCCATGCTAAAAAGTTCCTACTAAACCCCTGGCATTAGCCGATTAGACAAATCAATTGTACCCTGAGGTTGGTTAAACTCACCCTGTTGATTTTCTTGCGGTATCTGCGCTGGATTAGTGGTTATTAAGCCTGTCTCAGTTGGACTGGCAGTGACCTGAATGTGCACGTGGTTTTGGCCGGCAAAGAACAGTCCCTGCCCGACCGGGAACTGGCTCAGGCGCTTTTTCTCTTCGCTGGTGAGTTTAAACACATCGGTTAAAACATCCACGGCGGAAGGCGATTGTTTGAGCAATATCTGCATACTGGCGTTGGCTACAATGGCTCGCCCCATACGACTGCCCATAAAATCTTCAACGTCCTGAGTAATCGTGGTAATACCAAGATTGTACTTACGGGCCCGTTTGGCCAGGCTGAAAAGGAAGTTGGCCGAATCTTCGTATTTCATGAGCTGCCAGGCTTCATCAACTACCAAAATTCGCCGTTTCTTGTCGGCTTTGGTCTTGTTCCAGATGTAATTCAAGACAATGTACATAGCAACGGGTCGGAGTTCATCTTCAAGATCGCGGATGTTAAAGACGACCATCGGGTTGTTGATATCAATATTGCTTTGCTGTGAGAAAATGCCGGCAAACGTACCGCTAGTATATTTGCGCAAGCGCTGTGCCAGTTGCGGCCCGGTGCCGCCCATATGCAGCAGTGAATCATATAGATCTGTAATAGTAGGCGGCGTGCCGGTGTGAGTTAGCGGGTCGTTAGTAATGCCAGCCTTAGCATAGGTATCGATAAGCGCAGAGTCTAAGTCTGCCTCTTCAACCGGAGAAAGTGCCGGCACCATTACGGAGGAATTGCCCATCATCTGGGACTGGGCGCCGCCCATCATGAGCCTGAGTAGCCCGTGTAGAGTAATCAAATTACTGCGCAGCGCATTATCGGCTTCTTCGGTATCAACCACTTGGGGCAGATCAAAAGGATTGACGCGCACTGAGGAATTAAGGCTAAGACGCACATAGGCGCCGCCGACCGCTTCGGCCAATCGCTCATATTCATTTTCCGGATCAATCACAAAAATCTCGGTGCCGAACATCAAACTTCGCAAGGCCTCAAGCTTAACAGTGAAAGACTTGCCGGCGCCGGACTTGGCAAAGACAACTGAATTGCCGTTTTCCAAACTGAATCTGTCAAAGATAACCAGTCCTGAGTTGTGCATATTGATGCCGTACAAAATGCCGTTTTCCTGGGTTAGATCAGCACTGGTGAATGGAAAGCTGGTGCTTAATGCCCCGGTGTTCATATTGCGCCGGATCTGTAATTGATCAGTGAACTGCGGCACGGTGCTGTTAAAGCCTTGCTCCTGCTGAGAAGAAGCTGGCTTTGAGTAGACTAATTGTTGGCCAAGAATGGATTCAACCTTGTGGGCAATGAATTCGAGCTCATCCATCGAAAAACCATAAATAGTGAAATATAGACCCAGGCGGAAAAAGCGTTCTTCGCCAACCTGAAGCTTGTCGCGCATTTCCTCGGCATCCATGATGGCGGCCTGTTTGCCAGGATCACGAACCCTGCCCTTTTCAGCATCAATCTGCAAACCCGCCTCGAGCTGCGTTACTTTTTTACGCAGATTTTCAAGCACAACCTGGCTTTCAACGGGGTATATAAACATCGAAAGATCCATTACTTCGTCGAGATTAACCATACTGCTCAGCCAGCCGGTAAATAATTGCCTTGGAAATCCATAGACGTAGTAAGTTCGTGCGTAACGCGTACCTAACTGAAAATGGGTGCCTTCAAAAACCAGTGAGCTTGGCGCAATAAAGTCGCGCAAAGCCGTAATTCCCTTTTGAAAAGCGGCAGATACTTCTTGCTGTTCGCGCATGCGCTGAGCCTGGGCAAGTGTAACAGGGTCCAGCTTCGGTTGTTTATTACGAAATACACCCATCAGGCAACCTCTCTGGTGCTAAAGTTCAAAAAACAAAATTCAAAATTCAGAGAAAAACCAAGCATTAAATTCCAGACATTTGAAATTTGAAATTTGAAATTTGAAATTTTCACTGCAGCTCCCTATCCAGATTCGGTTGGTGAGCAGGCCCTACGCCCTTAGTGACAACCGGCGCGGCCAGATCGTTGAAGTTTTTCAGCTGCTGCCTGGTAGCCGTGTCCGGATTGTAAGTATCATAGTAAAGCTCGATTAGCTCTTGCGTATCCAGCGGCAGGCCCTGCACGCCGCATTGCATAAGTCCTGACAAAGTGGCTTGCACACGGTTGCGCAGTTCGTCCTTGGCCTTAACCAGGTCAGCCTCATTAACTACTACGTGTTGCTGCTTGTTCTTAAACAGCCCGAAAACTCCGCTAAAAAGGTTTTTACTGGCTGTAATTGCTCGCTGGGCATCAAGCACCGGAAAATAAGGAATAACTACGTAGAATTTCTTATCCATTATGTTGGTTTGCGCTGCCAGATTGTCAATGTAGGCAATATAGTCCTGCATCATGACGGCCAGCAGCATGTTGTCGTGCTCGCTGCGAATTTTATCTAATTTTTCCAGGTAAGGCATCAGATCAACCTTTTGAGAACGAATGAAAATTTGAACCGGATAATAAAGCGAATTCAAAAAGCCCTGGTAGCTGTATTCCACGGCTTCTTGTTCTTGAGGACTCATAAGGTCAAAGTTGACCGACTTGACCATTATTGCCGCCCGGAAAGAGCCGTCGTTCATGATGACAATGCCGTCGCGTACTTCGGCTACCTCTAAAGCATTTTGAGTGCTGTTGGGATTTACGTGGACCGCTGGATTGGGCAGCTGATTTTGCGGAGGAGCAGGTGCCATGTCGCCAACAGCAACATTCGGATATACCGCGGTTGGTTGTGGAACAGGCGGCAGCGGTGGACCGGCCGCTGGAGGTATATTAGCAGCGGGATTTATCGGCTGTTGGTTTTGCTGTGGAGCAGGCGGAAGCCCGCTGGTCTGGTTATTTGGATCGGGGCCCATAACTTAATTTAACCCACCTTTAATTAGGAGCTGCATTATGTATTCCAGTATAGCCGAAATAGGCATAACCTCAAAGGAGTAAAACGCTTACGATTTCA
>CAZILM010000031.1:5851-7257 GCA_964540115.1 uncultured Candidatus Saccharibacteria bacterium
AGCGGAATTACCACTTCTTCGGGCGGTTCCTCGCCGCGGGCCTTTTTGGCCTGCCGGGCAATAGTCGCCACATTCAGGTCGTCGTTGCTGGCGAGTTCAATTATGGCGGGGTTTGTAGCCGGTGCGGTAGGTGTCGTCTGTTGATTATCTACACCTGTTGCGGCCACTGCATTTTTACCTTTTTTGCTTTTTGAGCCCTTCGGATCAATCACCTTCATGTGCCCGTAGGCGGCGTTTGGCTTGCCATCGTCGGCGTGAAGCTGGGCCAAGAGGGCTTGCTCGTCATTTGATGAAACCACCGGTGGCAGTGCCATTGCATTGCTTGCGCCCGGCACGGCCGCCTGATTATTAAAGCCAGAATAAGCCGGAGTGGTTTGCCCGACGCCAGGTTGCATAAACCATAAATCCTGCGGGTTAGGTTGGGTAGTCGGCCCAGGTGTTTGAACAGGATTGCGCGCAGCCTGAACATCTTTTAAAAGCTGCTTACGGTGTTGCTGTGTAGAGGCACCGATCATTTCATCCAGTTGATGGGCCACCGGGTTATGTTGGGCGTCCATCATGTCATCGGCCGCCACTATATCATCCGTCGGAACCTCTTGCGGAAGCTCGTCCAAATCAATCAACCGGTCAGATGTAGCAGTTGCAGATGCGTAGGCTGGAATCGGCGAGGCATTAAAGTTAACGTTTTTAATTGCCCAACCGCGGCTATCTATTGTATCGGCCAGCGCCTTCAGGCGGCTTTTAACCTCTGTTTGAGACATATCATTGGTAAGGTGAACTTCCAATTTCTTTGGCACTGTAACTGTTACTAATTCCTGAATCCCGTCCTGGTTCCAAATGCGCCGCCGTGGTTTTAGAAAAAAGCGAATTTTGGCCAGCAGCCATATTTCGGTAGGCTGGTCTCTACTCCATGGCCACGCTAAAAAGCCGGCTATTAACCCGATCGGCAGAAAGAAAATTATCAAAAAAGTCGCGTGCTTGGTTAGTGCAAAGAAACATAAATACACGCTAACAGCCGCAATGGCTGCAAAAATAAACTGTTTTAGAGTCAGCGGCCCTAATAATTTATCTTCGGCTTCGATATCTTGTAAGACTTTGTATGTTGCCACTGGTAAACAGTGTAGCAAAAGATAAGCGGGTTATGAATTGCCTTTTAACTTCGTGCTGGAAGTTTGCCGCCGCGGTCGCCCCGTTTTTTGTTAGCACGTGCTATTCGAGTAGTGGCTTTACCAGCAAATCTCGCGACTTTATTGATTCGCTTCTGTATAAAGGCCTCACTTGGATTGATACTCTCACGACCTTCTTTATAACCCCTTACCACAGGACTATTCTTAATAGCTGCAGGCGCATTTTTAAGAGTCTCCCAGTCGTTCTTGTGGTAAGCACCCTGGCGGCGAGCAAATGCC
>CAZILM010000032.1:0-6832 GCA_964540115.1 uncultured Candidatus Saccharibacteria bacterium
GTGAAATATTTTCCGGCCAAACTAAACCTTTATCGTCAGCGAAATGTTCGGCTAGTGCTCCCATCACGCGACTGATACCGATTCCGTAACAACCCTCAATAATCGACTGTCGCTCACCCTTTTCGTCTGTATAGAAGAGACCGAGCGCACCTGTATACTTACTCTCTAACGGGAAAATATTCCCGACTTCTATGGCTGTTTTTTCTACCAGGTTCGACTTATCTATATCTTTATTGTCTAGCCTTTTATCGTCAATAATTTCTTTATTTGCCGCAATCTTACGCTTCTCATCGATATAAATCGTATCTTCCCCTATCGGGCTCAACATCTGAAACTCATCACTAAAACTAGGCGTGAAGTAACCGCCATCGGCGTAGCAGCGATAGGTTATGTCACCTATGCCGAGTCGATCATAGATTTTGACATAGGCGGCGGCAATTTTTTCGTATAACTCGTCGTGCTCTTTCTGGGTTCGAGAGTAGGTATACATATCCTTCATAATGAACTCGCGGCCGCGTAACAGGCCACTTTTAGCACGTAGTTCGTTGCGAAACTTTGGCCCGATTTGATACACCAGGAGCGGAAGATCTTTGTAGGAGTTGACGTAATCTTTGAGCACGTCAACTATTGGCTCTTCATGGGTCAGTCCAACGCCAAGTTCTGTGCCGTTTTTAAGTTTTGTCTTAAACCAGTTATCTACAACCGCGTCGTCCCAGCGGTTTGTCTTCTCCCAAATCTCTTTTGGTTGTAGTGTAGTCATTCTTAGTTCCTGGCCGCCAATGGCATTCATTTCTTCGCGAATGATATCTGCAATGTTATCAAGAACTATCTTCCCCAACGGTAGGTAGGCATAGACACCGGCCATTTCTTTATGAATAAAGCCAGCGCGAATAAGTAGCTGGGCATTTTTAGCAGTCTCATCAGCCGGAGCATCTTTGCGAGTTTTAGTGAATAACTGGGAGCGTCTCATAACTTGGTTTATTGTACCTTAACCTTCGTGCTTTCTTAAAAGTGAACTTGGGAAGAGCAGCCCGCGCAAAAATGACACTTTTTGCCCGGCGCGATGAGAAACCCAGGCCGGAGGTTCCCTTTGACCTGTGCGACAGGCTTAAAGGGCCGCGCATGGGTGTCTCATTTTTTTATTGTACCTACCTAGTTCCTATCAGAAATAAAGCCACGAACGCCACGCCGTTTTTGAGCATATGAAGCATCATAGAGGCTGCCAGACCACCGGTTTTGTTGCGCAAGTAAATGAGAACCAGCGACAGAATAAATGTATCGATGGCGGCCACCCAAAGCAAAGGCGCACCACTGCCTATTTGCAAATGAGCTGCCGCAAATAACGCGCTGGCGACAAGCGCAGCCTGAATCTTCGGCCACTTTGTTCTCAAGCTGCCGTATAAAAAGCCCCGCACCAATATTTCCTCTACTATAGGCGGCAATATAACCAGGCTGATAAACACCAGGACGAGTGTGTGACCGCTAGCCGTATCGAAACCCAGCTGCTGTTTCTGGTCGATATTGAGACCAGGCACGAAAAAGTGGATCAAACCAAGACTCATTAAATAGAGCGGTAGATAGATAGCAAAACCGGTTAGCGCATAGCCAACATCTATTAAACGCGGCCACCTGACCCCCAGATCTTTAAAAGTTGTCTTGTAGCGAGAAATGAATCCATAAAGAAGGCCTATAGTAACGCTCTCAACTAACAGCACAAAGAAGAACTGAGCTACAACCGAGCTATCCAGCCATTGATTGGCTTGAGCCTGAGACCAATGCTGCCCTCTTACATAAACTGAAAGGACAACCACAGCGACAATTTGCGATAAGAAAAAGATTGCAATAGAGGCCAGGATAGCCTTGTGGGCGCCCCAACTAAAGGGTTGTGTGTCTTTTTGTTCCTCAGGCATATTTTCTATATTTTAACCGTCGCTACCACATAAAGCCACATCAAAAGCCGCACCAACAGTTCCGCTTGGATGAAATACTAGGAAGAAGCGAGCAACGCAATGAGCCGTATATGAAATACGGTGAATGAGTAGCGCAACTTCTGACGCCGTAATTCGCCAAAAGTGGCAGCACGATTTCTGGCTTCGCCAGAAAGCAGGCTGGCACGGCGGAGCTGTTGGTTAGAAGAAACGTTTAACATCAACGATGGTTATGAGTATAAATAGAGTTATAAGCACCGCAAAACCACTGCCGTGTATCCATTCTTCTTTTTGCCTTGTTAGGGGCTTTTTAAGGGCGTGGAACAACAGGGTCACAAACAGCCTGCCCCCGTCGAGCGCCGGAATCGGCAAGATATTCATAATAGCCAGCGTAAGTGAAATAACAGCGATAATCATCAGAATAAACTGGATGCCAAGCAAGCTACCATCTCTCAGCAAAACGACTATACCTACCGGTCCCGATACTTGCTGGGAAGCCTTAGCTGTGTTGCCGCTGAATAAGCTAGCCAGCGCTGATCCGACACCTTGAAAAGTCAATTTGGTAAACTGCCCGATAACCCCAGCCGCCTGAATAGGAGCTGACCAGGTATATCGCTGCAGGACAAACTCTGCCGGCGCAATGCCTAAGTAACCTTTGGGGTTGTCGGTTTTAAGACTTTGATCTACATCTTCTTTGGTACGCAGTTGTACGATTGTCGCTTTGCTTTGTCCGTTGTGCTCAAATGTAAGCAATACCATCGCTCCCGGGTTGGCATGAGTAGCAGTTATTAGATCGTTAGAACTTTTAATTTCATACTTCTTGTTGCCGCTCAGCACACTAACCAACTTGTCACGTTCTTGCAGACCGGCTTTTTGAGCCGGAGAGTCAGGTTCCACATAACCGGTTAGCACTTCTTGTTTAACCGTGTGAGCATCTCGTCTAACTGAAAACTGGTTATCTATAAGACGCGGCATGCCAATTAAAGCAATAAGAATAAACATAGCCCAAGCGACAATAAGGTTCATAGCGACACCGGCCAGCATAATTTTAGTCTTAGCTTTCAAACTGGCAGCCCCGTAGGTCCCCTTGCCTTTATCGGCATCGTGTTCACCTTTTAGTCGCACAAAACCGCCTAGCGGTAACCAGTTAAGCGTAAATAACACTCCGCCTTTTAGGTGTTTTTTCCAGGCTCGTGGCGGAAAACCGATTCCAAATTCTTCTACGTCTACACCATTACGGCGAGCTGCGATAAAGTGCCCCAGTTCGTGCACCACCACTAATGATACGAAGAGCAGTAACCCCAAAATTAAAAGTATTACAGACATGTCAGTTAATTATAACGTATGCTTGTTAAGCTTAGTTGCACTAAATTGTCAGTATTTCTTGTTCTTTGGCTTTGGCAGCTGTATCAACGTCGTTTTTGGCCTGGTTCATAACTTCATCTATCTGTTTCTGCATGCGCTCAGCCTCGTCCTGGCCGACATCTTTGTCTTTTTTGGCTTGGTCTACTTCTTTAAGAGCATCATGCCGAATGTTGCGTAAGCCAACCATGCAATCCTCCACTTTACCGCCTAGTATTTTAACGAAGTCACGGCGACGCTCTTCGTTGAGCGGTGGTATTTGGATGCGCACCACTCGCCCGTCGTCCATCGGGTTTAGACCCAGGTTTTGATTATCGCGTATTGCGGTGGAGATTGCCGCCAAATTGCCGGGGTCAAAAGGTGTAATCTGAAGTAATTGCGGCTCAGGTACGGTAATACTGCCAGCTTGAATAAGCGGCATCTGAGTTCCATAAGCATCAACCATGACACCCTCAAGCATGCTTGGGTGAGCCCGACCAGTCCGAAGTGTTTTTAAATCTTCCTGAAAGCGGCTAACAGCTGCTTGCAATTTGGTCTTGGTCTGCTCAACTAGTTGGCTGGGGTTCATAGTCCTATTCTATCATCTTACATTTTATGAATTTCACGAATGATGTATCCAACACCTACAGCCCCCATACCTGCAAAATATATTGCTCCGACGACTTCAGGCACTTCTATGAAATCGCTTACCAGTTCAAGCCCAACACTACAAGCTAGCATAAAGCTGAATGCGTTTATAGATATCTCAGTTAGCTTCTGCCCGTAACTAGGAGCTGTATATTCTTCACCGCAGGTTGTTTCTGCAGATATCACAGAGCTATGCGATTTCCCCAAGAGCTATTCGCGAGAACCTTCGCACGACAATGTTTTCACCTAGTTTAGCGATATGCTCCTTAACGTAATCTTCTACGGTCTGGTCGGGATTTTTCACGAAAGGCTGGCTCAACAGGCAGCGTTCGGCAAAATGCTTTTCTAACATGCCTTTTACAATTTGAACAACTATGTTATCCGGTTTTCCCTCAGCTTTGGCCTTCTCGGAAAACTCTTTTTCTATCTGTTGTTTCACATCTTTTGGCACTTCATCAATGCTCACATACTCCGGAGCACTAGCTGCGATATGCATCGCTAAATCTTTCACCAGATTAGTGAATAGCTCGTTTCGAGCCACAAAATCGGTCTCACAATTGACTTCCACCAATACGCCAATGCGGTCATCGTGGTTATAGTTGCCTATAACCCCCGCCCTCGCTTCGCGTTCACCACGCTTTTCGGCCTTGGTAAGACCCTTCTTGCGCATTTCGGCGAGCGCTTTATCAAAATCGCCTTTGGCTTCTTCTAATGCTGCTTTGGCGTCTGTTAAACCGACGCCAGTTAAATCTTTCAGCCTTTTTACTTCTTCAATTGATACTGCCATATTTCGTTCCTTTCGTCACTTCCATTATCCGTCAATTCGAGCTTTTTCAACTTTTCGCTCTTCGGCCGGTTTTGCTTCAGTCTTATCTGTTTGCTCGGCCTTAGGTGCTTTCTTGGCATGAGACGCCTTGCCAGTTTCGATAGCGTGCTTTACGTAGTCGGCAATAAGCTGGATAGTTTTAATCGCGTCGTCGTTTGCCGGTATTACGTAATCAACCATTTTCGGATCGGCATTAGTATCAGTCACACCAATTACAGGCACACCTAATTTGCGCGACTCACGCACCGCCAGATGATCGTGTACGATATCAAACACAAAGACAGTGCCAGGGCGGGCTGCCATATGCTTGATGCCACCATACAAGAAGTTCATGTGGTCAATTTCTTCTTGGTAGCGCTGCAGTTCTAATTTGTTATATTTGGCTGCCAGGGCACCGCTGTCCATCTTTACTTCCAAGTCTTTGAGGTGCTTTATCCGCGCCGTCATGGTTGTCTGGTTGGTCAACATGCCACCAAGCCAGCGCTCTACTACATAAGGCATCTCGACCGCTTCAGCCAAAGCTTTGATGATGTCTTTAGATTGCCGTTTAGTACCAACCAGCAGTACCTGTTTGCCTTCACTGGCTGTTTTAGTAATGAATTCCAATGCAGCTTCCAGCCCGGCAACGGTATAATTTAGGTCAATTATGTGGCTGCCATCACGCTTGCTGTGAATATACTGGCGCATGCCAGGATGCCAGCGGCTGGTCTTGTGGCCAAAGTGAGCGCCAGCCTCTAACAATTTCTTTATATCAACCCCGCCAGAGACGTCATTCGCCTTGGGCATAGGTTTTGCTTTAGTCTCTTTAACTTCCTTTGCTTCAGTCTCAGCGACTTCAACAGGTTCTACCTCTTTGGTAGCCATGCGTTCTCCTTAATCTTCGTGTGAAGTGCCCCATCAGCCCTACAAGGGTCAGACAGAGAGGATACTTACTCACACTGCTTAATTTGTTACCAAGGCATTTTAACAGATTGACATATCAAGAACAACCCCATATACTACTGCGAGCATGAAAAAGGACTTACACCCAGATAACTACCGGCCGGTCGTGTTTCAGGATCTGAATAACGACTCGTCTTTTTTGACGCGCTCGACAGTTGCTACTGAAGAAACTATTAAGTGGGAGGATGGCAACGAATACCCGCTGGTACGCGTGCATATATCCAGCGCCTCACACCCCTTCTTCACCGGTCAGGAAAAATTAGTAGACATCGAAGGTCGTGTTGATAAGTTCAAGGCCCGCACAGAAGCAGCAGCCAAAAAACGCGAAGAAGCCGCTGGCCGCAAGCAAAAGACTCGCGGCAAGCAGCGCGCTGAAGCCCAAAAAGTTGGCGCCGGCAAGCCGGCTGTCCATGCTCAGGCAAAACCCCAAGAAACAAAGTCAGAACCCGCAGCTGAAACTCAAGCCGACGAATAACATATTTTTGTAAAATCCACCGGAAATTAAATTGTTCCGGTGTTTTCTTATATATACTGGAGATAGATATGGAAGCTAAAGAGACTGAACTGAACAAGGAATATGAGGAACTGCAAGCCAAACTGCAGGATCCGGCTATTTTTAGTTCCAAAGATTATCCAAAACTAGCTAAGCGCATGTCTGAGCTGCAAGAAGTTACACATCTTTTTGAAGTACGCAATAAATTACGGAAACAACTGGAAGAAGACATGGAAATCGCCCGCGGCAACGACGAGCTGGCAGAGCTTGCCCAACAGGAATTACCTAAAACCCGCGACAATCTAGAGGCAGCCGAGGAAACCCTTAGTGAATTTCTGACCCCCAAAGATCCGAACGATGTGCGCGACTGCATTATAGAAATTCGGGCAGCGGCTGGCGGTGACGAATCAAGCCTTTTTGCCGGTGAGCTTTACAGAATGTATGCACGTTGGGCGGAAACACATAACTATAAGACGGAGCTTATTAGCGAAAGCCCCTCTGAAGCAGGTGGTTTTAAGGAAATCATCTTTGTTTTGCGTGGTATGGATGCCTATAAAAACCTCAAGTTTGAAGCCGGTGTGCACCGTGTCCAGCGCGTACCGGTGACTGAAAGTCAGGGTCGCATACACACCAGCACAGTGACGGTAGCTGTAA
>CAZILM010000033.1:0-1409 GCA_964540115.1 uncultured Candidatus Saccharibacteria bacterium
TGTTGATTTACCAAAAAACCAAGACTGTGAAGCGTCTTGTAGGCAAACTGGTGAGTTGGAATTTCATTGCTGTTTGCGCGTAGCAGATCGTACGCCCTGAAGTGGAGCGGCCTTTTAGCAACTAAGCGAGGGTCCAACTGTCGGACTGTACCGGCCGCCGTGTTCCTGGGGTTGGCAAAAAGCGGCAAACCTTGTTTTTCACGCTCCTTGTTCAGTGTCTCAAAGTCTTGCTTGTACATCACAATTTCACCGCGCACTTCTGTTCTGCCGTCAGTAAAACTTTTTTCTTTGCCGTGCAAACGCAGAGGTACAGATTCGAGGGTGCGCACATTCGCGGTTATATCTTCGCCTACAAAGCCATCGCCGCGGGTTATAGCTGTGGTCAACAGGCCATCTTCATAAATCAGGGCGCAGGCAAACCCATCCATTTTAAGATCCATGAAATATTCAAATTTAGTACTCGGAGGTAGTAGTTTAGTGATACGCGTAACCCAAGCTTGCAGTTCATCTTCACCGAACACATCGTTCAGGCTCAGCATTCGCTGGCTATGCGTTACAGTTTTAAATCCGGGCAATGGCGCGCCGGCTACCCTTTGGCTGGGCGAATCCGTTGTAATAAGATCAGGGAATTCGCTCTCGAGCTCGGTCAATTCGTGCTTAAGACTGTCGGCTGCCGCCTCGCTCATGATGGATTCATCGAGCACGTGGTAGTGATAACGATAGTCGTTTATCAATTCGCGCAGCTTTAAAATACGTTTTTCAGCTTCGGTTTTATTCATAAATAACATCCGTAAAATTCAAATAGCAAAGATCAAACTTCATAGAAATTATAAACAACAAACTACAAAACGTTTGATTTTTATTTTTTTGATATTTATTTGAAATTTGGGATTGGAAATTTGAAATTTTCATAGCAACTTTCTATACAAGGTATAGATATAACTATGGATTATTGCCAGCGCAAACACAGTGCATACAAAGAAGACCCACTGCGCAATCGGCGTCAGCAAAATTATTACCGGAATAACCAACAGGCCAGCACTTATAATTAAAAAGACCGGCAAAAAGACCACTTTAAGGAGGATCGGCCAGCGCCGGTATTTAACTAAACCGCGAGCAGAACGAAGAGCTTTCATAGGTGTCATATCCGGCAGAGTCACAATATAAAGCGCAAAGATAGACGAACTTATCATGTAAACAGAAAGAAGTACTAGCACCGCGAACAACAATCCCCATAGCCCTTTTTCTGCGCCTGTCACAGCAATCCCGTTGTTAACAATCGTGCTATAAAGCGCGTTGCCAATAATCGTTGGAATAAGTTGCAATCCAATTACTACTAACACCAGCAGAAACGGAATGAGCGGATACTGACTTCTATAAAATGCTTCTTTTATACCTATTTTTTTACC
>CAZILM010000033.1:1509-6567 GCA_964540115.1 uncultured Candidatus Saccharibacteria bacterium
GAATGAGCGGATACTGACTTCTATAAAATGCTTCTTTTATACCTATTTTTTTACCAGCCAGAACCTGGCGCAGGCTCCAGATAAACACTAAGCTCATAATGATAATTAGAATTGACTGATACAGTCCGGCCGTCGGACTATTGTTACTGCCGGCTGAACTTAGCAGTATGCCGAATAATGTCAGCCCGGTAGATAACTGGCTCCATTTGCCCTGAAATAGCAGCTGGAAGGTGCTTTTTAGCTCTGTTAAGTTCGTTCCGCCGCCAAAACCGCGAACAAAAATAACCGTTAATATTCCATAAATCAGAATGATGCCGAAAAACAGGCGCTTTGAGTTCCATAAATTTTTGAAACTAAGCCGCAATAACTCAATAGAGCTCGGCAATTTAGGGGCTGGATGTTTGATCCGCTTACTCAGGCGAAGTGTCTTGTAGTTTGGAGATTTTAACCGCCTCACCCGCGTGGCAACGCTTTTAGCCCTGGTCGCTTTTTGATTTTTTGATTTGGCAGCCATATGAGATTAGGCTTTGTTTTCCATTTGTTGCAGCCGGGCAATCCGGTCATCTATCGGCGGATGTGTGCTGAAAAGGCTGGCTATAGAGTGACCTTTTAACGGGTTAGCAAAGAAAAGATGTGCCGTGGATGCGTTCTGACGCTTCATAACACTGCCGGATTGCTTAATTTTACTAAGCGCGCTTTCCAGCCCTTCCGGGTAGCGGGTAGTTAGCGCACCAGTAGCATCGGCCAGATATTCCCGTTTTCGGGAAATAGCTAATTGAATAAGTGAGGCTATGATTGGCGCTAAAATTGCGGCGACAATGCCTAAAATTATAAAAATTTGGTTGCCTCCGTTATCGTCGTCATCGCCGCGAAACCACGTCATTCTAAGCATAATATCGGCAAATATGCTGACAACCGCGACAAGAGCGAAAGCTATCATGGCAAGACGGATATCGTAGTTTTTAACATGCCCGAGTTCGTGGGCAATGACACCTTCCAGTTCTTTATCGTCCATAATTTCAAGAAGTCCTGATGTAACCGCCACCGAAGCATGCAAAGGATCACGTCCGGTAGCAAAAGCATTAGGGGCCGGGTCATTAATCACATAAATCTCCGGTGTTTGTAAACCTTCGGTAATGGCTAGATTTTCAACAATACGGTAGAGTCTGGGATTATCACGTTTTGCTATGGGTTGAGCGCCATTAACAGCCAGAGCCAACCGGCTGCCAGTGTAGAAACTTATTAGCGCGTAGGTTGCGGCGCCAATCAAAATGAATGGTGCTAAGGAAGTATTACCAATGTAACCCGCAAATATCCAGCCAATTAGCCCCACAAAAACCACAAATAGTAGCATTAGAAAAACAGTTTTTCGTTTATTAGCAGCGATTGAACTGTACATGAAAGAGCTGACAGGCTAACTAGAATTTGACGTCGGTTGGCTTAGCGATAGTAGCTGCTTCGCCCTCATCAACTTCAAAGAATTCGCGTGGTTTGAAACCCATCATGCCGGCAAAAATGCTGGTTGGAAAGACTTTAATCTTGGTGTTCAGGTCGCGTGCCGAACCATTGTAGAAGCGGCGAGAGGCTTGAATCTTGTCTTCTGTATCGACTAATTCCTCTTGCAATTGCTTAAAGTTCTCGTTTGCCTTTAGGTCCGGGTAAGCTTCAGCAACAGCGAATAGACTTTTTAAAGCTGACTGGAATTGGTTTTCCGCCTTGGCGGCATCGGCCGGTCCTTGAGCACTCAGTGTTTTAGCACGAGCCTCAGTAACATCTTCAAAAACGGTTTTTTCATGAGCCGCATAGCCTTTAACGGTATTAACCAGGTTCGGAATTAGATCTGCACGTCGTTTGAGCTGAACGGTTATGTCGCTCCACGCTTCGTCCACACGCACATTGCTGCGTACCAGACCGTTATAAATGACAATACCAGCCAGTATCAGTACGCCCAGGATAATTAGAATGACCCACAACATCTTTAGTAACTCCCTATATTACAGTTCTAATTATATAGCTTTCAACGGTAATACGCTACGGTTTTATAGTTGTTATTCAGGAAACTTAATCTGGTCTGTATCACCCGCGTCGCGAGAGGATTCTTTACTTTTTTTGATCCCCAAGCTGAGAGGATTCAGCTTGGGGTAAGAATTGAGCCGGGTGTGTATGTGCCTGTCATAAAGTACGGCAAGGAGCCCCCGCGCGAATCCAGCGAAGCGAATCGCACGGGGGAAGGAGGAACAATGCAAGACCCCACCAAATTTTGGCTACTTGGTCGTCAAAATTTCAGGTGGGGTTGTAGTTAGTTCCGACGTGGTGGGCGAGGTGGGACTTGAACCCACAAGGCTTATTCAGCCAACAGATTTTAAGTCTGTCGCGTATACCAATTCCGCCACTCGCCCATTATTTTGGAGGCGCGTACGGGTAATGCTCCCGTCTACTGGGTTTTGCAGACCCATGCCTAACTTCTCGGCCAACGCGCCATGGTTGCACGTGGCCATTATACCTAAGCAAAACCGACTAATCTAATACAGTTGTTTTCTAGGTAGTGCAGTTATTAGGCCGTTTCTACTGTCGATATCGGTAATTTCATACTCAGGTAAACCAAGCGTGCTAAAGATAGCTAAGTCGCCACAATAGCCAATACGCCTGCCCTCAGACTGCATACGTTCTAGCGTCCAGAAGTTTTTACTGGCAGATAAGGCAATAAACGGCAATTTTATAAGGTCTACATCCATCCCCAGCACAATGGCACCTTCCTGCTCAATACCGCCCTCGGAAGTTACTGCCGCTTTAGGTGTTGGCATAACTTGTAATCTTGAACCCTCAAATGATACTGCGGCATGGTCGAAAGCCATTGTTCGGCCTTCGCCATTAGGAACAAAACCGGCCTGTTTGTTATTGGGTATGCGCCCAGACAATATT
The DNA here is from genome assembly GCA_964540115.1 of uncultured Candidatus Saccharibacteria bacterium. GTDB lineage: Bacteria > Patescibacteriota > Saccharimonadia > Saccharimonadales > CAYVSP01 > CAZILM01. The sequence continues at coordinate 4,432 of CAZILM010000033.1, forward strand.
TCTACCCCCGGTGGGTTAGCTGTTCTGTCGAAATCTCGAAGATCATCAAGACTAGGCAAAGTAATACCCATCTCAACAGCTGCTTGGGCTGGATAATAGGCGTGGTCCGCATGGGTCTCAAATGTACCGACGCGCGAAATTGGCAATAAATTACTCGTAATTTTATCCTCTAACTTATTTACTTATTAAGCCTAAGCTTTTAGGCAGAAATGCTGATTATACATTATTTTCACATTTTTTCAAGTCATTATTCATCCCGAAACAGTCCAATTATAAATACAGGTACACCCTTACGCTATTGGAATTCCGCTAGGACACATATTCTACGCTTCAGTCCCGGCTTGCCTGGCGTATGTCTAACCGGTATAATCCCCTCTGTTCAGGTTTTATTGGCGTTATATCTTTTACCTTTACAAATTCGCGAGAGGATTCGCGAATTTGAGAGGAGACGGCTTAGTAAGGTAACAAAGATTGTCGGGCAAACTTGTTTTGCCGGCAATCTGGTTACCGTACTATTACACGTCGACGACGCGCGGGTGTAGCTCAGTTGTTTAGAGCGCGTCCTTGCCAAGGACGAGGCCAAGGGTTAGAGTCCCTTTACCCGCACCATGGCCCGAAAATCTTACCTTGTGTAAGGTTTGCGGGCCATCTTTATTGGTATGGGACTCTAACGGGAATGTCCGGTGGACATTCCCCGCCCTTGGTTTTTGAGCTGTGCTCAAAAATTGCCTTGAGCAAATCTTATTTTTGATTTGCGTGGCAAGGTAGAGTCCCTTTACCCGCACCAAATGGGAATCTATGGACCCTTCGGCGTCCTATTTTCTTTATATTAGGTATATATTGGACAAACGTTATAATGAAACAATCAATTCAATAGGAGATAGACATGGTTACAGGATATTGCGTTAAGTGTAAGGAAAAAGGTGTTGAGCTGTCAGCTCCAGAGATTGTCCAAACTAAAACAGGTGGTTTCATGGCTAAGGGCAAGCATGAAAAATGTGGAACAACTGTTTGTGCAATGATGTCCAAAGATACTGCTGAAAAAGCAGTAGCAGACGGCGCAACAAAATCCTACTAGTAGGATAATCACGAAAATACCCCCCTCCGGGGGTATTTTTTGTTTGCTAAAATAGAAATGAAACTAATTCTTACCTAAGGGAAATAATCTATGGCGACTATCAATCCTTACATTAACTTCAACGGAAATGCCGAAGAAGCCTTCATCTTTTATAAATCTGTCTTTGGTGGCGAATTTAAATCAATTATACGCTTTAAAGATCTGGAAGGCCCTGAGTTCACCGTAGCAGAAAACGAAGCAAATAAAATTATGCGCATTGTTTTGCCGATTGGTGGCAATACTTTAATAGCCAATGATGTTCCTGAGAGTATGGGTCCAGTAAACGAAAACGAAAACAGGTCCAAGATAGCGGTTGTTGCGGAAACTAAAGAAGAAGCCGATAAACTATTCAAGGGTCTTTCAGAGGGGGGCAATGTGGAAATGCCTATGGCCCAAAGCCCCTGGGGAACCTATTTTGCAATGTTAAGAGATAAGTACGGTATCGAATGGACAGTAGAATTCGACTCAAAAGGAGATGGGCGAACATAGCTATATGAAGCTTTACCTGTCTTCTTATCGGCTCGGAGACTATCCTGAGAAATTAAAAGAACTTGTTGGCAAACCCGATGCTAAAGTTGCAGTTAGTGTCAACGCTTGCGATAACGCGGGCGCTGAGAGACGCAATAGAAGTATCCTCAAAAACGAGCTAGATGATATGCGTAGTCTAGGTTTTAAAGCTGAAGAATTGGATTTGAGGAATTATTTCGGCAAAGATAGCCTTTTAGAAAAACTTAACGAATACGATTTGGTGTGGTTTAGCGGAGGCAATACATTCTTGCTTATAAAAGCTTTTAGGCAGAGTGGTTTCGATAAAGCCATAGAGCAACTCGTTAAAACAGACAAGCTTGTCTACGGCGGATACTCTGCCGCATTCTGTGTGCTCGCCAAGTCTTTGCGCGGCATTGAACTAGTGGATGACCCAAACGCTCAAGCAGAGGGCTACAATAAAGAGACCGATTGGGATGGCATTGGTTTAATAGATTTTTACCCAATGGTTCATTTTCGGTCTAACCATCACG
>CAZILM010000034.1:0-5860 GCA_964540115.1 uncultured Candidatus Saccharibacteria bacterium
GAACTGGTCTCCTCAGTTTGGAAAACTGATATATTAACCGATATACGAATCCCGCCAGAACAGGGGTGATTATAACATACGTCAGCGTTTATAGTTCGTGCATCACGGTTATGTGTGCGCCCAAGCCATTGAGTCGTTCGGCAAAATCTTCATAACCACGATTAATTGAATAGACATTTCTTAGAACACTTATGCCGGGTGCGGCAAGCATGGCTAAAAGAATTAATATGGCAGGTCGCAAAGCAGGGGGACATGTAACATCTGCCGCACTAAAGCGGGCTGGCCCATCAACGTATACACGGTGCGGATCAACTAACGTGACGTTTACATTGAGTTTACGTAGCTCAGTAAAGTAAATAGCGCGGTCTTCATAGACCCAGTCATGAATAAGTGTGCGGCCTTTGGCCACTGCCGCAATTGCCACAAACAGTGGTAGGTTATCAATATTAAGACCAGGGTAGGGGTTGGAATGAATTTTATCTTCCAGCGCCGTAAGCTCGCCGTTGTGTTTGTGAACCTTAATATCAGCCAGTCTGGTGTGACCGTTTTCGGCCGGATAGGATTCGCTAACGTCAAATTTCAGACCCATTTTTTCGAGTTTTAAGAGCTCAAGTTCTAGAAAATCAAGCGGGGCGCGTTTGACGGATATTGAAGAATTAGTGATGACACCGGCGGCTATGAATGTAAGAGCCTCAATGGGGTCTTCGCTAGGATAATATGTGACGTTTTTCTTAATGTCTTTGACGCCACGGATGCGTAGTGTGCTGGTGCCAATGCCTTCAATTTTGACACCCAATTTTTTGAGGAAAAAACAGAGGTCTTGAACCATGTAATTGGCGCTAGCCATCTTAATAACTGTTTCCTCTTCAAACCTCGCCGCCGCCATAAGAATATTTTCAGTAGCTGTGTCACTGGTTTCATACATAACAATTTCTTTAGCAGGATGTTTTTTGACAGTCACATTGTAGTTGCCGCTCTTGGCCAATATAGTGACCCCAAGTTCTTCCAGGGCATAGGTGTGAGCTTGAATGCTGCGCCGGCCTAGTTTACAACCACCTGCGTAAGGAATTTGAAAAGTATCAAATAAATGCATCAGCGGGCCAAGTAGCATCACCACGCTGCGCGTTTTACGGGCGGCACTTTTGTCCATACTGCTTAGATCAAGCTGGGCCGGCGGCTTGATTTCTAGATCGTCGCCGATTAACCACTTAACATGTACGCCCATACTCTGTAATACTTCTATGATTCGATTCACCTCTTCAATTCGAGGCATATGCTTAAAGCGTGTCGTACCTTTATTAAGCAAGGATGCTGCCAGTAAGCAAACGGCGGCGTTTTTAGAGGCGTTGGTTGTTATGCTGCCTTTGAGCTCATAGCCACCTTCAACACGCAGATTTACGGCGCTGCCCCCAATACTAATAATCGGTTTATGCAGCACATCACTGATGCGACCTAGAGTATCTAAGCTAAGGTTTTGGTGGCCGTGTTCAATGCGGTTAACGGCTGACTGGCTGGTACCTAAACGTTCGGCGAAAGCGGCTTGGGTAAGGCCCCTCTCTTGTCGTATCTGATAAATTAATTGGCCAATCTTTTCGTTTGTGGTGGACATTGCCAGATAAGTATATCGCTGACGATATAAAAATCAAGCAATTTTGGCAAAAAGTACGCCACTGTTACAATTAGAGAATGATTTAACTGCGCTGACAACCTGTAGATGAATAAAGCGTAGTTAAGGAGTTGGAAATGAAAGACGAAGCAATTGAAAAGCTGATTAAAGCTGAGACCCGACGTCAAGTTGAGGGTCTAGAGATGATTCCTAGTGAGAACCACACTTCCGGAGAAGTATTAAAGGCATTAGGGTCGCGGCTAACTGATAAATACTCTGAAGGTTATCCCGGCATGCGTTATTACGGCGGTTGTGAGAATGTTGATGCCGTTGAAAATATAGCGCGCGACCGGGCTAAAAAGCTCTTTGGGGTCGATCATGCCAATGTCCAGGCGTATTCTGGGTCGCCGGCTAACCAGGCTGTTTATTTTGCACTACTAGATCCTGCTGATACTGTCATGGGCATGGCCCTGTATTTTGGTGGTCATATGACGCATGGACTTAAGGTTAACTTTTCGGGCAAGTGGTTTCACTCAGTACAGTATCAGACGGGGCCAGACGGGTATTTGGACTATGACGAACTCATGAAGATGGCCAAAAAAGAAAAGCCTAAGCTAATTATTGCCGGCGCAACAGTTTACCCACGAATATTTGATTGGAAAAAATTACGCCAGATTGCCGATGCGGTTGGTGCTTGGTTTTTGGCTGATGTTTCACACATTGCCGGTCTAATCGTGGCCGGGGCGCACCCATCACCGGTTGGCTACGCCGACGTTGTTATGACGACTACACATAAAACGCTCCGTGGTCCACGTGGGGCGCTATTGTTGTGCAATGGCAATCCATCTACACCCCTTAAAAAAGTCGAGCGAACCAAGGAAAATCTTCCTACCTTGATTGACCGGGCCATTATTCCGGGACTGCAAGGTGGTCCGCACAATCACCAGACGGCAGCCATTGCTGTAGCGCTACGTGAAGCAGCCACACCAGCCTTTAAACAATACGGCCAGCAAATAGTTAAGAACGCCAAAACGCTAGCCGGCGAGCTGTCTGCGCGCGGCTACAACCTGGTTACTGGTGGCACCGACAATCACCTAATGCTAATCGATCTAACTAATAAGAAACTTGGCGGCGCCGAAGCCGAGTCCGCTTTAGGGCAGGCAGGCATTACGGTTAATAAAAACACCGTACCATTTGATCCGCGGCCGCCCTTCAGCCCGTCCGGGATACGTCTTGGTACACCAGCATTGACGACGCGGGGTATGAAAGAAAAAGAGATGAAGCAGATTGCTGAGTGGATTGATCAAGCTCTTTCTAATCATGACAGTGTTAATCATCTAAAAAGACTGAGACGGGACATTAAACAATTTGCTCTAGACTTTCCGCTACCGAAATAGCAAAGGTAAAAAACCGCGATGGCGGAATCGCTTTGTGGGACTAGTCCGCTCAGGAGTTGGTTTTAGGACGCGGGTTAGTTCCAGTTCTTCATCAACTAGTTGAAAACGAATAACCCTGCCACTCTCAGCTCTTATGGCGTTTGTTTTTGGGGTGCCTTCTGGGTATTTGCTTATTCCGGTATCGATTGATTCTTGGACTTTCTGACCATCATGGTAAGAGTTACTGGCTAGTTGGGTTAAAATTCCCTTATCTGCTTCACTGAACTCCAGCAGCTTGCGATATGTCAGAGAGCGTTGGGCAAATTTGACGGCTATTAGGCCGGCTGCTTCTGCTAGAAACTCTTCATCTGTCAAACAGACCTCAGCCACATCAAGTGCTTCTAGGGCACTTGCAGTATATTCGCTCGCGACGCGCCCCTTCATCTGGTTAGCATCTTCAAGATTCAAGGGGGTAATGTCAAAAAAATCGTGAGCGACTTGGGAAAATTGATGCGCCAGCGGATTAACGTCAGGATTGAGTTCGAGCCGGTTGAGGAAATTCAAAAAGGCCGCATCAACTGTTGTTACGCAAGCTGACTCCGGACTGGCCCACACCAAATCACTGCTAGAACTCGTAATACCGGCGAGATTGTCAGTCACAGACATTTTTAACCTTTTTTGTTAATGCCAATAGTTCTAGTAATAAGTATAAGCCCTTTGGCAAGCCCAATCTACGGTTAATTGCCCAAGAGTTCCGGTTCTTGTTGCAACGTTACATCAAACTGCGCCTTTACAGCATCAACAATCTTCTGCTTAAACTTCAATAAATCGTTTGTTTGTTTGGCCTTTTCATTGACTAAAACCAGGGCTTGTTGCGGCCAGGTGGCCATGCCTGTTTCAGTATCGTGGAAGCCTTTAAAACCGGCTTGCTCAACCAGCCATGCAGCCGACAGCTTAATACGGTCATCTTCAGTCTGCCAATAGACAATATCCGGATGATCAGCCTGCAACTGAACAAGTGTACCGCTATCTACTACCGGGTTAGCAAAGAAGGAGCCATTATTAGCTACTTTGGCAGGGTCGGGTAACTTGCTGGTGCGAATAGCTATAACTGCGTCTCGGATAGCTTGTGGGGTATATGGCTGAATATTATGCTCAGTTAAGTAGCTCTGCAAACTGGCATAAAATGGTGGGGCAGGATTACTTTTTGTTAGGTGCAGCGTGATGGCTGTAATGAAAAAACGGCCGTGATCGGTAGTTTTAAAGCGACTAGTTCGGTAGCCAAAGCCGCAATCAGTCGGCGGAATTGTCACAAAATTTTTAGTTTGGTGGTCATATGCCTCAATGCTGACTAGTACATTCGCTAGTTCCTGGCCATAGGCGCCAACATTTTGTACCGGTGTGGCGCCAGCTGTACCCGGAATAAGCGACAAGTACTCAATGCCAGTCAACCCCGTCGCCACTGTTTTTGCTACAAGTTCATCCCAGTTATCGCCCCCACCAACAGTTACATAAAAATTAAAGCCATCTTCATCTTGTAGCTCATAACGACTGATTTTGTTAACCAACACAATTCCGGGAAAACCCTTGTCTGTCCAAACGATATTACTGCCGTTACCGACCATAAGGGCTGGCAGCTGTCGGGCATCCGCCCACTGCAGCACATCAGCCACCTCCTGCCGACCATTAACCTCTGTTAAGTAGCGCGCTGGGCCACCTAGTCGCATAGTCGAATAACCACTAAGCGGCACGTTTTCTAATATATACATACGTAACCATTATATGGGTATAAGGGGACTTGCGGTCAAAATTATTAAGAGTAAGATAAGATTTGTATGAGTGCAAACAATGTGTCAAAACCATTTCAGCAACTTGGGGTGGAACTCAAACAAACACGTCAAAAACGTCAGGAAAGTCTAGCAGAAGTCTCCGGTGCCGTTGAAGTTGAAATTGAACAGCTAGCAGATTTTGAAAAGGGAATTCAGCGTCCCAGCGAGGATGTATTATTACTTTTAATCAGTCATTTTGCAGTTAAAGAAGATCACGCTACCAAACTATGGGAACTGGCCGGCTACGACCAAGACGAGGTGCCGGCTACCCATATGATGAACGACGTTGATGGCCAAACTAGTAATACTGTGTCCGTTATGCCCATGGATGCCCGTATTGTCTACACCGATATGATTCATGTTATGGTTAACAATTACGGTGTTGTTATGAATTTTATGCAAGGAGCCGGGCCGAACAACCAACCACTCGCAATAGCCCGCATCGGTATGAGCAAAGAACATGCCCAAAGTGTTCTTGAAGTATTGCAGAAAACCCTCCAGCAAACTGAGACAGAAAAACCTAAAACTAAAAGCCTGCCATCACCAAAATCCCGCTCAAAAAACCCCAGCCAAGAATAAACATCTAAGACCCACACACTGTTATAATTAGCGGGTAGTATAGTTTGTTTTAAATACATACCATGAAAAAAAATGATCAGAAACTTGGATCTTGGCTCGTACGGTTAGCCAGTAAAGATATTCGCGTTGTCGATGGTCATATTGACCTGGTGGCTGAGAACGAAAACGAACAGCAGACGCACCACCTACGAAACCGTCTGGCGCCAGCCCTATTCTTACTACTATTCTTTATGATTGCAGGTTGGGCGACTGCTAGTATTTATTTACCGAAAGTTCGGCTCGGTAACAGCTTGGTATCTTTGCGTCAGTCTGATGCCGATTTGCAGAGTCGCATTCAGCAGGCCGCTGATAACTATAAGCTCTCCATAAGCTATCCAGATGGTTCTAAGAAATCTTTCTCGCTAGCCGCTGCTGGAATGGAGCCTGATGCGTCAGCAACGCTTTTAAACGTTCGAAACCGGCAACATCAA
>CAZILM010000035.1:0-5602 GCA_964540115.1 uncultured Candidatus Saccharibacteria bacterium
GGTGGTTGCTATAGCCGGACTTTTTAATGCTCAGGAGAAGCTTTAATGAAAATTGTCACATCCGGTCCCGAATATGTAGATGTTGATGCCTATGGTGGTTGCGTGGCCTATGCCGAACTATTAGGACTTCAAGGCGAAGCTGCCCAAGCCATGAGCACAGCGCCAATTAATGAAAGCATCACGTCATCTGTTCGTGCGTGGCACGCCCCCTTTGAGACGAGCTATGAACCCAATCCTAATGACGAATTCGCAGTAATAGACGTATCAGATCCTGAGTTTTTTGATCCTTCGGTAGATGTCGATAGGGTGACTGAAATAATTGATCACCACCCCGGTTTTGAAGATTTCTGGAAAAGTAAAATTGGCGATGAGGCCCACATTGATTTTATCGGCGCTGCTTGCACGCTGGTATATGAACGGTGGCTAGACGCCAAAAAGCTTGATGACATGAGCACGCTGAGCGCCAGGTTGTTACTGGTCGGTATCATAGACAATACGCTTGATTTGAAAATCGGAATAACCACAGAGCGAGACCGTGATGCTTACAACGTACTAACAGAAAAAGCTCAGCTACCCGAGGGATGGAAAGCCCAGTACTTCCATGAATATGCTCAGGCTATAGAAGCAGATATGCGAACGGCTCTCAAGAATGACTTGAAAAAACTGCCAGACGCACTTGAACCAGCTTTGCCCAGAGTGATTGGTCAAATCGTAGTTTGGGAAGGCGATGGGCCGGAATTTATAGAACGCCACATTGCCGATATGCGAACTGTCTTTGAACCTATATCGCGCGACTGGGGCATGAATGTTATATGCGTTCCAGACAACAAGAGCTATATTGTTGCGCAGAATCTTGCATCTCAGGTAAAACTTAGCAAGGTAATGGGCATAGACTTCAAGGATTACACTGCGCCAACAGAGCGCCTGTGGCTCCGTAAAGAAATTCTAAAAGCAGGGCAGGAAAGTTAAGATACTTAACTAACCAAAGTAATTGTTAGAAATCTCACAGCGACAGCGGTACTTATCAAGGAAGATTAGCGGGCACACGCGTTATACTCAAGGCGTGAACATCCGTGTACCTTAGTGCTTACTAACCCGATTAAACACCCGCCACTTTCAAAGACGGACACATGCAGAATCTAGTTAGCAAACACTAAACGGATAGCATAAAAACTAATTTAATTATTGGAGGATTGCCTATGCGCATTCAATCCCCCGAGCACCGCCGCGCGCTCCGAAAAGGTCTAGGTATCTTAGGCGCTGCCCTGCTCACTATCACTATTAGTAACGAAAAACAAAACCACTCACCACCCGACAAAACCCCTATGCATGCATTGTCGGTTGGACATCCGGCACTTGTTGAACTTCATGCCATACAAGAGGCGCCACCACCAACCGCCGTCTCACCGATAGAAACCACAACCACAACAGTTACGCTTCCGCCGCCAAGTACGACAGAAACGCAACCGCTGCCAACAGAGGACACAACTCCGCCCGACACCGTTCCGCCAGACTCACCACCAACTGAGAATGTTGGTGGTTCAATGCGGGATATGGGTTCGTTCTATGCCACGTGCTATGAGTTACGGGGTAGGACTGCTTCGGGCACATACGTACACGATGGCACAATTGCTGTTGATCCCAATCTAATTCCGCTTGGCTCAAGCCTATACATTGATGGGTGGGGCAACGGGACTGCTGAGGACACAGGCGGAGCAATCAAAGGCCACCATATTGATATTTGGCGCTCCAGCTGCGCTGGTTGGGGCAATCCAAACTTCGAGGTCTTCATAGTAGAGGGATAGGACAACACTTGACTTGTTAAGTATCGTGCGATAAAGTGGAATTAATGAGTGAGTTTGCCTTTGAGGTTAAAGATGTCGCCAAATATTTTGGTGATGTTAAAGCGCTGGACGGCGTCAGTCTAAAGGCCGAAAAAGGCAAAGTCTATGGCCTGCTTGGCCCGAATGGTGCCGGTAAGACAACTTTGGTTAACATGCTAAGTACCCTATCTGAACCAACTAGAGGTAGCTTGCATGTCTTAGGCGTTGATGTACTGAAAAATCCACAAAGGGTCCGCGAACTCATTGGCTTAGCCGGCCAATTTGCGGCAGTAGACGAGTATTTAACCGGTGAAGAAAACCTTTACATGGTTGGCCGGCTGTACCATTTGAGTTCAAGTGAAGCTAAGGCTCGCACCAAAGACATTTTAGAAAGGCTTAACCTTAGCGATGCTGCCAAACGCCAGGCCAGAACTTATTCCGGTGGTATGCGCCGGCGTCTGGATCTTGGCGCCAGCTTGGTCGGTCATCCGAAAATTTTATTTCTAGACGAGCCGACTACCGGACTGGATCCGCGCACTCGCCTGGACCTGTGGGCGATTATCCGCGATCTTATTAGAGAAGGCACCAGCATTCTATTGACTACCCAGTATCTGGAAGAAGCTGATGAGTTGGCCGACAAAATAGCAGTAATTGACAGAGGTAAATTGATAGCTGAGGGCACCAGCACGCAACTAAAAGCCAAATTAGGTGGCGATGTGATTGAATTTCAGCTGGAAAATGTTGAGGACAAAGACAGCGCGCTGAAAGCCGTAAAAGAACTTGGCCAAAAACCACCCTCATATGACGACATTGAGCAGTCCATTACCCTGCCCGTAGGCAGCCACGGATCCGGCAAACTAGCTGAGGTTGTGCGGGCGCTCGACGGCGCCAAAGTAGCTGTGCAGTCTTTGTCGTTACACCAGCCATCACTTGACGACGTCTTCCTGACTATCACTGGCAAGACAGCTTCCGACTTAGCTGCCAAAGAAACAGGCAAAAAGGGAGCACACAAATAATGCGTAGCAAGCTGTATTACGAATTTACTGACACGTGGGCCATAACTAAGCGCAACCTGATTCGTTACACCCGTTTACCGCAATTGATATTCTTCAGTGCCATCCAGCCGATTATATTTTTAACTTTATTTAACTTCGTATTCGGCGGCGCCCTAGGTCACGAAGGTGCTGCATTGCATGGCAAATATATAAACTATCTACTGCCGGGAATTATGGTTCAGGTAACACTCTTCGGCGCGCTTCAAACCGGTATAGGATTGGCCCGCGATCTAAAAAGTGGCTTGGTTGATCGCTGGCGCAGTTTACCGATGAGCCGGGCGGCGGTACTGGCCGGGCGCACACTGGCCGACACACTTCGTAACGTAGTGGTAATTGGCATAATGCTGGTTGTAGGCACTTTATATGGTTTCCGTTTTTCAAGAGGTTTCTTAGACGCGGTAGTTATGATTTTAGTTCTGTTACTATTCGGCTTTGCCTTTTCATGGATTGCGGCCTTTCTGGGGCTTGTCACTAAAGATGAAGAGACTGCCCAGCTGGCTGGTTTTGTATTTGTCTTCCCGCTGGTATTTGCCAGCGCGGCTTTTGTGACTACTAAAAGCATGGCTGCCTGGTTGCAACATTTTGCCGAAAACCAGCCAATTACTTTTGCATCTAACGCAGCGCGCGAACTGGCACTAGGCCTGCCAAGCCATGGGGCGATTTGGAAAATACTGTTGTGGTCTGTCGGTATATTGATTGTTTTTGTGCCACTATCAATTTCACGATACAAGCGAGCCACGAGCTAGATTCATCACATTTAGTTAATACATCTCTTGATAGAATAGAACCATGAGAATACTAGTTTTTGGCGATAGCATCACACAAGGTTATTGGGACACGGAATATGGTGGCTGGGTTCAGCGATTGCGCAAAGAGTGCGATAAACAGTCGGTTAAACATTTGAAAAATGAATGGCCGGAATTTTTTAATCTGGGTGTCGATGGTGATACTACAAGTGGTGTAACTAAGCGCCTGGCTCTGGAAATTGAGCACCGCCGCTATGTAGGCTCACCCTTTGTTTGCATTTTTGCGATTGGCCTAAACGATACTTTATTCAGTGCTAACGAAGTAGCATCGACACCGGAACAATATGGCGATGAACTTGATGCCTTATACGCTGCCGCTGGTCACTATAGCGATAAAATTATGTTCGTTGGCCTAACACCTGTAGACGACAAGCTATGCAACCCTTTTGCTTATAGTTCGTCAGGCAAGTCGTATAAAAACGACCGGGTTCTGAATTTTGAAGAAGTTTTGCGTAAGTTTTGTGCGAAGAACAAAATAACCCACGTTCAGATTTTTGAAAAATTTCAGGAGCGCCAAAAGCAGGAAAATCTACTGGCTGACGGTTTGCACCCGAATGATGCCGGCCATCAGCTAATTGCAGATTTAATTAAACCGCAACTAGATCTTCTTTTGCTGTCACATCTGACATAACAATATCCGTAGCGATTACTATGACCTCACGTCTGAGGTGGCGAGGTGCGTGAACGGCGTGAACACCTACGGCCGGGAAGTTTGGAAACAATACCATAGTACCTGGCGGTTGTTCTACGTTCTCGGCATCATACATGAATTCGCAGGCTTGTTTAACAGCCAGGTGGCCGGTTGTTTTATCGATATGATACCGGTCATAAAAGTCGGGATCATTATAAACATCCAGACCATTTTCAGGTAAGCGTCTGCAATAAAAACGCCCCGGTTGGCCGTCCCAGGCCAGCGATCCGGTAATGGGCCCTATAAAAGCTAGGTTGTCTATATTGAAATCGACATGAGGCATAATCCTTTTGCCTAAATAGTAGCAATACATTTCACTGTCGAGCTTTAAATCCTTTTCATCTAAGTAGCTGCCAAAAAGCGCCTCCCATTCCTCCACTGCCAATAATTCCCTGAGCTTTGGAGAATCCATTTCTATCCGTTCACCCTGTTTCACACCAGTACGTATTAGCTCAGCTGCTTCTTCAAGCCCATCGACAACTACCAAATTCAGCTTTGGGTCACTAAGTAAAGCTTCGGTACCACTAAGGATACCTTCCGTACCGGAAAAACGCGCATCCATTTGCAATACTATGGCACTTTTTGACGATATTATGCAAATATTAAGCGCTGTCGAGAATTTTCCAGATATACCAGCTGGCGACTGATTCGTACGGATGCCATCTGTTTTTTGTAGCAACTTTGTGCATTTGCGCAGGATTCGGTAATTCTTTTAAATTATATGCCCGCATCATGCCTTTGCGGATGCCAAGATCGCCAGTCGGTAGAATATCTAGTCTGCCCAGAGAAAAAATCATAAACATGTGCGCCGTCCACTCACCAATTCCTTTTACGGCTACCAATTGCTCTATAACTGTATCGTTCGGTAACGTTGCAATGTGTTCCATGTCCAGCCGGCCATCAATTATGTGCTGGGCTAGGTCCTTCATGTAGCCGATTTTGGAATAGCTGCAGCCAATAGCCCGGATTTTTTCGCTATCCATCTGCAGAATTAATTCGGGTGAGGGCAGGTTACCGTCAAAAAGCTCGATGAAGCGCTTTAGTATGGTTGCCCCGGCTTTTTCGCTCAATTGCTGGCCAATTATGGCATCGACCAGCTGGCCGTAATAATCGGTGTGCGGGCTTAATTTCGCCGAACCGTGCTTTTTTATCAGCCGATTCATTACCGGATCGACCCTTCTCAAATAATTTTCCGCTTCACGGAGCCTTTTCTCCCAAACTGTCATA
>CAZILM010000036.1:0-2592 GCA_964540115.1 uncultured Candidatus Saccharibacteria bacterium
GAAGAAGTCTTCCAGACTCTTAAAATTGCCTTCAAGCTCGCGGGCTCGCAGAATCTCTTCTACGGCAGCCGTGCCGACGTTTTTGATGGCATTCATGCCAAAACGGATTTGACTAGCCTCGGGCACAACCGCGAATTCCAAAAAAGACTCATTGACGTCCGGCGGCAACACTTCGATGCCCATATTTTTACATTCGTTAATCTCAATCGCTAAACGATCAGTGTTATCAAAGTCACTGGTCATAAGCGCAGCCATAAACGCATCAGGATAGTGAGCTTTAAGATAGGCCGTCCAGAAGGCAATCTGTGCATAACAAGTAGCGTGCGCCTTATTGAATGAATAATCTGCAAACGGCTGAATTTGGGCCCATAGCTTAGCAGCCTGATTTTCAGTTAAACCTTGGCGTTTGCATCCATTTATAAACTTAGGTTCCTCGGCTTTCATAATGTCGCGCTTCTTTTTTCCTATAGCTTTGCGCACTAGGTCAGCCTCACCGGGCGTATAACCAGCTACCAATTGCAGCAGCTTTATAATCTGTTCCTGGTAGACCATCACTCCATAAGTGTCTTGCAGAACGGGTTCGAGAGATTTGTGCAAATAATGCACTGAGGCAGAGTTATTTTTACCTTCAATAAAGCGGGGGATTTCCTGCATCGGGCCAGGCCTATACAGGGCATTCATGGCAATCAGATCGTCGAATCGGGTAGGTTTCAGTTGTTTTAAGTAACGCTTCATGCCAGCCGATTCAAACTGGAAAACACCAGTCGTATCACCACGCTGAAATAGCTCATACGTTTTTATGTCATCCTTCGAAATTGTCTCCAGCTCAATGTCGTCCTTATATACTTTCCGAATAATACGCAGAGCGTTATTGATGATAGTCAGGTTAGATAACCCCAGGAAGTCAATTTTCAGCAAACCAAGTTCGTCAATCGGCCCCATCGCATATTGAGTGGCAATAACTCCTTTCTGCGCCATTTCCAACGGCACGAACTTAACAATGTCTTCCGGAGCAATAACTACCCCCGCGGCATGAACGCCATGGCTGCGGATTGTGCCCTCAAGCTGAACTGCGAGATCAAACACTCGCTTAGCTGTCTCATTACTGCGATATTCCTGTTTTAGGGCATTGTCCTTTTTTAACGATTCGGCCAGCGGCACATGACGGCCTTGTATTGGCTGTGGCAACATTTTTGCCAACCTATCAGACTCAGCGTATGGCACTTGCAGCACCCGAGCCACATCACGGACAGCATTGCGAGCTGCCATACGGCCAAAAGTTACGATATTAGCTACCCGTTCACTTCCGTACTTTTCGATACAGTATTCAATTACCTCAGCACGGCGGGAATCCTGAATGTCTATATCAAAATCAGGCATCGATATACGGTCAGGGTTCAAGAAGCGTTCAAATAGCAGCCCATACTCCAGTGGCTCGATTTCGGTAATACGCAAGCCATAAGCCACAATCGAAGCGGCGCCACTACCTCGGCCCGGACCGAATATAATGCCACGATCCTTGCCCCAATTAATAAAATCCTGGACTATCAGAAAGTAGCCCTCGAAACCCATACGATCAATTATTTTAAGTTCGTAATCGGCTCTCTCCCGTACCTCAGTGCTAAGCAGTTTCTTTGCGTCAGGTACTGACAGTTTAGTTGCCGCCGTTTCACTTTGTCCGGCGAAGCGCCGGGCAAGTCCTTGATATACCAGTCTATGCAGATAAGTTTGCTGTGATTCTTTAGTTGGCACCGGAAAGCTGGAAGTTAGAATTTTACCTAGTTCTATGTTCACATTGCAACGATCTGCTATAAGTTTTGTGTTGGTGATCAATTCCGGATGCTGCTCGCCCCATCGTTTAATAATGTCTTTGGGCTCGGATAAATGCAGTTCCAGATCTTTCAGGCTCATGCGCTTTTCATCGCTCAAGAAAGAACCGGTTTGAACGCACAGCAAAATTTCGTGAGCATCTTGATCTTTATGTTTTAAATAATGTGCATCGCAAGTGACCACGCATGGCACGTCCAATTCTTTGCTTAATTTAATTAATTGCTCATTAACACCAGTTTGCTCTTTCCATACCGTTGGGTGAGATGGGTGACCATGATCTTGAACTTCCAGATAATAACGGTCGCCAAACACTTTCTTATACCAGCTGGCAATCTTTTTGGCATTTGCGTATTGGCCTTGTCGTAAATTATCACCGACTTCACCGCCGATACAACCGCTTAAAACAATTAAACCTTCGTTATACTTTTCAAGCAAGTCATGATCAATGCGCGGTCTGTAATAAAAGCCGTGTAGGTTGGCAGTTGTACTCAAACGCATCAGATTTTGATAGCCTGTTTCGTTCATCGCCAGCAGAATAAGGTGGAAGTTATTCTTATCTTTTGCCGGATCTTTATCTTTATGCGACCTGGCTGCAATGTAGGTCTCCATTCCTAGAATCGGTTTGACATCATGCGCCTTAGCTTCTTTGTAAGCTTCAATAAGGCCGGAAAGCGTGCCGTGATCTGTCACTGCAACACTAGTCATGCCCATGGCATTCACAGCTTCCATAAGCGCAGGTATTTTTGTTAGGCCATCTAAAAG
>CAZILM010000036.1:2692-5595 GCA_964540115.1 uncultured Candidatus Saccharibacteria bacterium
AGCACGCAGCACGCGCACTCTACCAACTGTTTTTTTGGTTTGTTTCCCCGTCATAACGTGCCTTCATTATATACCCGCCTAGGCGGCTGGCTTACGTCATCTAAGACTTTTACAACACTAGTTTTGGGTCTGCGAAGATTGCTTGATGCTATTACTTATTTTTTCGGTAAATGGTATGCGGTGAAAGAGTGACAAGAACCATAGCAATAAGGCTATTAGTACTGTAGCTCCTAGAACACCCGCAAAGCCAGTTACAAGTCCTTTTATAAAGCTGGTTTTATACAGCTGATTGCGATCAATGTATCCACTTTCGTAGATATTTGTCAGCATCTTTCCTAATTGTTCGTAGTTTTTCTTATCAGGATGTGGCGCCATGCTTGGTCACAAACTTTTCGAGGTGTTTCATTGCTATCGTAACTTCATCAATTGCTTTTTGTAAGTCTTTGTCGTCGGCATCGCCTTCGTGCAAAGCAGATAGTATAGTACGGGCTTTTTCTTTAGCCACTTTTGCTGTTTCCAGTACTTTGGTTAACTCTACTTTAGCGCTTGCTTCCAACGATTTGGCCTGCAAAGACGCTTTTTCAATCAAAACGCCTAAGTCACTATGGAGTTTTTTTAGCTTTCGTTCTGCCTCGGTTTTAGCATGACTAGCAGCTTTTTGAATGTCCTGGCGGGTTTCTTTGCCGCTTTTCGGTGCGGTCAACAATCCAGCGACGTACCCAGCCACACCTGCAGCTAACGCGCCCAACGCCCATTTACCTGAATTCTTTGCCATGATTAACCTACCTTTCCTTGCTTTTACGACTTAAATGATCAGTAATATTTTTAATAACTTTGCCGATTGCTAGAGGTCCGGTGGCATTCTTAAAAAATTCACTGACAACCTCGGCATTTTCGGCGACGTGTTCGGCCTTGGCAGCAAGGCGCTTTATGCTATCTAAAATCTGGTTAATTTTAAGGAGTGCAATAATACCGACAATCAGGAAAATAATCAGCGTTGATGATAGCAAAATGAGCAGTACTGTCTCTGTGTCCATATGATTAATTATACACCTAAATGCTTTTTAATAAGTTCTTGCGCCATCTGCGGGTTGGCTTTGCCTTGACTAGACTTCATTACCTGCCCCACTAAGAAACCAATCGCTCTCATTTCACCATTTCTTACGTCATTGGCCGCTTGAGGATTCTGCGCAAGTACACTAGCTACTATCTTTTCAATTTCAGATTCATCCGAAACTTGTATGTAGCCTTGATCTTCGGCGAATCGATCAATATCGGTTGAATTACCGGTCGTTAAGACTTCGCTCAGTAGCGCTTTGGCATTTGTTGAACTTATTTTTCCGGATTTCAGCAGCTTATATACAGCTGCATATATCTCACTGCGATCTTTACTGGTCGGCTGACTTTTAGATTCGCTGTTTCGTCTCAGTGGAATCTCCAAATTCACGAACCAATTGGCTAGCGTAGCTGCATAGTCCTTATTGCTCAACTGTTCTTCTATGAGCGACAAGTAGGCACTTCCTTCGTTTTCAACTTCGGCTTCAAGCAGCGTTTCTATATGGCTTTTGGATAGGCCAAGACTGCTGAGGCGCTTACGCCAATCGTGAGGCAATATTGGCATAGACTTTTTAATAGTCTCCGCAAAGCCATCCTCAAGCTCAAGCGGTGGGATATCCGGCTCGGGCATGTAGCGGTAATCATGGGCTTCTTCCTTGCCGCGCTGCGAGAACGTACGTTGCTTGGCATCATCCCAACCACGTGTTTCTTGCACAATTTTATTACCTTTTTGCAGTTCTTCGATTTGACGGTTAATTTCATAATCGACGGCCTTTTCAACACTCCGGAATGAATTGAGATTTTTAGTTTCGGTCCGCGTACCCAGTTTGCCGGGTTCACTAGCAACTGAAACGTTAACATCAAAGCGCATGTTGCCATGGAACAAATCAGCGTCAGACACACCAGAGTATTTGGCGAGTAAAAATAATTCGCGAACGTACTCTTTGGCTTCAGCCGACGTCTGCATATCCGGCTCAGAAACAATTTCAAGTAGTGGCGTGCCTGCTCGATTTAAATCAACTAAACTATAGTCTTTGCCTGTCGGGTGCGTGTTTTTTCCGGCATCTTCTTCCATCTGTACCCGGTTTAAGCGGACTTTTTTACCACTTTCCAGTTCAACGCTGCCGCCAACAATAATTGGCCGGCTTAACTGGGTAATCTGATAGCCTTTTGGTAGATCTGGGTAAAAATAGTGTTTGCGTTCAAAAAAACTGTTCTTTTGCGGTTCGGTATTGAAGGCGTAGGCCATCCTGACGGCATATTCAACCGCCTTTTCGTTTAATACCGGCAATGCGCCAGGCATGCCAAGATCAATATGGCTTATAAGAGTATTCGGCTTTGCATCGCGGGCGTCATTACCTACGGCCGAAAAAAGCTTGGTCCTGGTTTTAAGCTGGACATGACACTCAATGCCAATGGCAGGATGATATTTCTTACGAATCGCTGGGCTCACCAACATCTGGTAATGCTCCTATATCACGCAAGGCTTGGCGAAAGCCAATCAGTGCTTTTTTTACATCGGATTCACGTAGTTTAAGCGAGGGTGAGGCTACTATTTTCTTAGCCAAATTATGCGAATACCAGACGGCGTCGTTCTGCCCAAATGAACGCTGTGCTGATACCAGTCGTTCCCCCATACTTTTACCACTAAAACGGCGTTTCTTAAGAGCTTTGTCGAGTAGTTTATCCGCCTCTGTGATCGCCAGTGGCCAGGTATTTTTATCGCTACAGTAGCCTTGTAGTTCTTTCCATTTTGATACGTAAATCGATTTTTTAGGCCGGCGCGGAACACGCCGCAATAAAAGCCATATTATAAAGATGACAATAAGTCCGGCCAGGACTACACC
>CAZILM010000037.1:0-1333 GCA_964540115.1 uncultured Candidatus Saccharibacteria bacterium
GGAAACATCTCTGGGAACAGGGTAATAATTTGAATTTTCATCGAAAATATTATAACAGTTTAAACAAAAAGAACCTCGAATGAGGTTCGTTCTGTCACATAAAGCTCCCACCGTTTGGTGGCTCGCAAGAGCTTTTTTATTTTTGAACCATTCAATTATACATCGAGATCATCGAGCTCTTCAAGTTCTTTTCTGGTTTGGGAAACCACGTCGCTATGGTCCACCTCAGCGTCCTCGACGGAACTGGTCTTTGGTTCTTCTTGCCCGCCCTCGGCTTCCAGCATATCTTCGTGTGCCACGTCTTCCTCGTCAGCCTGGGCCGGCGGTGGTGTAGAACTACTATCATCGGTTTTACTCTCGTATGGAGTATTCTCTTCTTGCCTTTCGGTTCTTTCAGGACGCGGTTCGCCGTTATCGACAATTTTCAAGTTGTAACGTGCATCATTTTTAGTACCGAGGGCACGAAGAAGGGTGCGCAAACTCTGGGCGGTTGCACCACGTTTGCCAATTACTCTCCCAAGATCTTCAGGATCTACTGTTAATTCAAGCAGGACGCCTTTTTCATCAATGCGGCGCTCTATTTTGACTTCATCTGGTTTGCTTACTAGTGATTTAACGACAAATTCTACGAATTGCTGATCAATGGTCGTACTCATAGGTACAGTCTCCCTCCAAATTTAAGCTCAGTACCACACCATTATATCATTATCAAAAATCGGGATAATCAGGCTTCGGCTGAGTCTTTGTCGGACTCGTTGCTGGCTTCTTGAGTGGCCGCTTCTTCAGCCCCGGGTACTTCTGGCTCTTTGACTAGTTCAGGTTCAGCTGGGGTTTCTTCGGGTTTTTCCTCAACCTTAGACTCATCGGCTTCAGCAACTTTTTCTTCTACAGCTGCTTCAGCTTCAGGAGCATCTTTTGTTTCGGCAGTTTCTGGCGCCGGTGCTGCACTTTCGGTAGCTGCTACAGTCTCTGGCGTTGTTTCTTCAGCTGCAGCGGCAGCTTTTTCAGCATTAGTTGGTGGAGCCTCGGCTCCAGCTGGTCGGTTTTTGCGCAGTTTTTCAGGATTACGTATAGTGCTCTTTTTCTTTGGAGCTATCTCTACCCATTTAGGAAGTTTAACGCCTTCGCTTTTCAATAGTCTGGCTACGCGATCCGACGGTTGAGCACCATGTTCTAGATAAAAACTGGCCTTTTCTTTTTCCAGTTGTACGGCCTTGGTGTGAGGGTCATAGTGGCCAAGTGAGGCTACGATATTACCACTACTAGGGTGGCGATGAGCGTCCTGAACAATCACGCGAAATTGGGCGTGACCTTTGCGACCGGTTCGTTGCAT
>CAZILM010000037.1:1433-4160 GCA_964540115.1 uncultured Candidatus Saccharibacteria bacterium
CCGGCTTGCTTACTGGGACCAAGACCACTGCCCTTCAAAATATTATTGACGTATACGCCAACTGTAAATACCTTATCGTGGTCGGGACCTTCTTCTGTGATAACTTTATAAATCGGCGTAAAGCCATCACGGCTTTGAACCAATTCCTGCAGCTGTGACTTAGGGTCTTGCCATGAACCGGTTTTGAGAATTTCCTGAAAGGTAGTTACTAGGCTGCCTTCAATAAATCGCTTAGCTTGGTCATAGCCTTGGTCAAGATAGAGAGCACCAACCACTGCCTCGTAACAATTTGCCAAAATCTGGGCGCGAGCGCGCGGTGTTCCACGTTTTTCGCCACGACTTAGCCGCAACAATGGTTCAAATTCAAATCTAGAAGCGGCAGCACTAATGCTCTCAGTTCGCACCAAAGCGCTTCGCCAGTTAGTAAGTATCCCTTCAGGTTCGGCATATTTGGTATACAAGTATTCCGTTACCACCAGCTCAAGCACGGCATCGCCTAGAAATTCCAGGCGCTCATTATGTTCTTTGACCGTTTTACGATGTTCATTTACATAGGAACGATGAGTAAAGGCTGTGACCAGCAAGTCAACGTCTTTGAAGCTAATGCCCAGTTTGTCTTTAGCGAATAATTTGTAAGTGCTCAGGTCTTGCATGGTGAATTATTTGGTTTGGCGAATTTTCTTCAGTCCTAACAAAATTATTTTGCCAATGTCTTCATACTCAATTTTATCTAGCGCTTCAGCTGCTGAAAACCATTTAATACCATTCATCCAGTCTTCCGGTTTCAACTTGTCAGTTTGGCCTTTGGCTTCAACCAGAAAAATTTCGGTGGTCATAAGTACCAGACTTGTGCCTCTACGGTAGCGAAAGTTGATTTTGCCAAGCCAACCCATTACCTTCATTTCCTGCAGACCGGTCTCTTCCTTGATTTCTCGTTCAGCGGTCTGGCGAGCGCTTTCGCCTTCTTCTATATGGCCTTTAGGTATTGTCCAGCGATTTTTGGCGTCTTGAATAAGCAGGATCTGAACTTCTTTAGCTTTCCCTTCACGACGAAATACAATTCCACCAGAGGTAGGCTCACGCACCACTTCACTGATTGTCGGCCGTTTGCGGGAGACAAATCGTTTAAACCCTTGGAGAGGCTTAGGTCTTTTCATAGCGCCCTCCGACGACTGAAAATTCAAAATTCAAATAACAAATACCAGATAAATTCCAAATACTAAATATCGAACATCCAGATGTTCGCTGTTTGAAGTTTGAACTTTGAAGTTTGAACTTTACCATCACTCTGCTTTCTTCTTCGCCTTAGGCTTGGTTGATTTGGACTTCTCGGTGCTCTTGGCTTCTTCTTGCCGTAAAACCGTACCTAGAACCCCGTTTACAAACTTGGAACTGTTGTCGCCACCAAAGGCTTTAGCCAGTTCGACCGCTTCATTGATTACAACTTTTGGAGGAACCGACGAGCCATAAAGTAGCTCATACAGACCGATTCTCAGTACCACTCTGTCCATTCGTGCTATCTGGGCAATTGGCCATTGCGGAGCGGCGGGCTGCAGCACATCGTCCAACTTCTGTTGATTTTTATCAACGCCTTTGACAAGCTGTGCCGTAAAATCAACGTCGTCGAGCGCGCGTTCGTAGCGTTTGATATTACGCTTCAGTGCTTCATCCAGCTTAAATTGCTTATCACCACAACTTAAGCGAAAATCCTGTTCATACAGGGTTTGCAACGCAACTATGCGGCCGAGATGACGATTTGCACTCATTTAGCACTCATATTGTTAAATCCTAACGCGGGGTACTTATTATAAAGTATACCGCCTGTAACGGCCAAAGCCGTTTATTTTGGTTTTTTGGCCGATTCACGGCGGGTAGTGTACGCCTTTACCGGTGATTTAGCATTAACAGTACGTGCCAACTTGAGCACTAAATGGCTGCGTCTACTACCGGTCCGTCTGGGGCTAGTGCGCTTTTTGGGCTTGCCCATAGCTAACAGCTCCTCTCTTAAATTCAGATTAATCTTGTCTATAGCTTAAGTTAGAATCACCAAAAACTCAAGAGTATCCATCTTGTAAATTATTGACAAATAGCTTATGTTTCAGTATAGTAAGCCTCTTATGAGAAACGAATTTGGTGAACGCGGGTGGCCATCACGAGTAATTGATTTTTTGCGCCGCAATAGAGTAGAAATGATTGCTGGTAGTGTTGGCGTCGTTGTCGCCTTAGCTTTATTAGGGATTCAAGAGCAAGAAGCTACTCCAAAGCCACCCTGCTATTTTAGTACTGACATTGACCCGACTGCCACGACTGTCGTGAAGGTTTCCGGCGATGACCAGCTAGAAAGCGCAACGCATCAAATCAGCGGAAATACCCCAGCGTGTGAAAACGAGGCCCATGCTGTTATATGGCATCTGAATACCATTATTGATGATCCCGACTACAAGGGCCCACAACCTGGTGACGATGAAGCCATAATCCCAGTCAGCCAATTGTCTCCTCCATACAATACTCCAGACCCGCTTAATCATTTGACAACGAATTCGTAAGTCGTAGAATTAGAAGCCGAAGAAAATGCGTATCAACGTTCCTGCAGCTGAAAAAATTGGTGAGGCTTATTCAAGCGCCCAGTTTCATTTGGGTGAATTAGTCATTCGCGCCAGAGCAGCCATTGGCCTAGAACACGACCAAAGTGATTTTGATCCTGAGCACGTTGGTGAGCGGGCAATG
>CAZILM010000037.1:4260-5572 GCA_964540115.1 uncultured Candidatus Saccharibacteria bacterium
TCGTCGGCAATATGAGGTGCAAAGGGAGCTATCAGCATTACCAGGCTCTCGAGCGCAAACTGCCAGGCTGTTTTATTAGCAAAATTATCGCTCTTTAATTTATACAACTCGTTGGTAAATTGCATAGCGGCGGCAATAGCTGTGTTGTACTTCTGTGCCTCAAGATCTTCGGTTATCTTTTTAATGGTTCGGTGAGTGGCCTGGAGCAGTTTTGTGTTGTCCGATTTCCCGCTCGCTTTAGAAAGTTGAAATTCCTCAACCAAAGTCCAAACCCGTGACAGAAAACGATGAGTACCTGGTACACCCTGTGGATCCCATTTGACCCACTGATCCAGCGGACCGGCAAACATCAGATACATCCTCAGCGCATCCGCTCCATAGCCTTGGTCAATTATTTCCAACGGATCAACGCCATTTCCTTTACTTTTGCTAAACATCATTCCGTCGGCTGCCGTAACCTTGCCGTTAAACAGAAATTTTTTGAATGGTTCAGGGTTTTCTACCAGGCCTTTTTTATGGAAAAAACGGGTCACGAAACGCGCGTAGATCATATGTGCTGTGGCATGGTCGGCACCGTTATAAAAGTCTATCGGCATCCATTTATTGACAATTTTTGAGTCAAATATTTTCTGTTTATTATCAGGGTCAAAATAGCGAAGCATGTACCAGCTGCTATCTATGTAAGTATCTAACGTGTCGGTTTCGCGCTCGCCCATTTTGCCACAGGTCGGGCAAGGTGCTTTGACCCATTCGGTTGCTCTGGCTAAGGCACTTCTGCCATCGCCGGTCGGTGCGTAGTCAGTGATCTTGGGTAAAAGTATTGGTAAGTCTTTATCCGGGACCAGAACCGCACCATGATCTATGCAGTAAATAATAGGAATCGGCGCGCCCCAGTAGCGTTGACGCGATACGCTCCAATCACGCATCTTGAAATTAGTAATTGCCTGTCCTGAGCCTTGAGCTTCCAACTTCTTTAAAATTTTAAGCCGTGCTTCAGTAAAAGTCATACCGTTGAATTCTTCCGAATTTGTGACCGTGTATTTTTCGGGGGCTGCTTTAATGTCTTCGTAAGCGACAAATTTTTGCTGCTTCGTAGTGTAGATAATATCCAGGTCGTACTTTTGGGCAAATTCATAATCGCGTTCGTCCTCGCCAGGTACCGCCATGATGGCACCCGTGCCGTAGCCGGATAAGACATAATCCGCTACCCATATCGGTATGTCCTTGCCATTTACCGGATTAACAGCATATGACCCAGTAAAAACACCGGTCTTTTCTTTGCCCTCTTGTTGGCGCTGAACTTCGCTCTTCT
>CAZILM010000038.1:0-1492 GCA_964540115.1 uncultured Candidatus Saccharibacteria bacterium
ACTTCATGTTGCATTTTGCCGGCCTGGCCACGCTCAAATACCGACAAGTCTAAAATCTCATTCACCGTTACAAGAGAGGCTTCGGTACTGTGATACATATCGTTTAACATTTCTTTTTGTTCTTTGTGCAGATTTTTATTGTCTTTTAACATTGACTGGATAGCCCACAGCATACCAGCCAGAGGCGAGCGTAATTCGTGTGAAGCAATAGATGTGAATTGATTTTTAAGGGCGGCAATTTCACGTTCCTTGTTTTCCAGTTTACGGTCACGGAGCAAGCCAGCCAGCGGAATAGCTGCCAGACATAATGGTATTAGTGTGAATAGGAGTATTTGAAAGTAGTAACTAGTTGCCGGCGTGTCCATGCCCAGAACGGCAATCGTAACACCACTTGCAGGATCTGTAACCGGTGCTAGGGCTGACATCCATAATCCCCAACGGTCGCGGGTTGGCCCCTCCAGGAAGGGCTCTGAGCCATTAAAGGAGGATCTTAGCTTGGTTGATGCTTCGTAATAAATTTGGCCGGGCGGGGAATAATCGCTACTATCTGGCGCTTCCGAATCTACATTAAATATCACATCTTTGCCGTGTTGACCCATTAAATAGACAAAGCGTATACCTTGGTTATCTAAGCGTATTTGGGACAGTCTTTCTTTAAGCCGTTTGTAAGCAGGATTTTTAAGGTCTGATTCGTCACCTTTTAGCGCCTTTACGTCATCTGGTTGGAGGGCGCTGGCGGCTGTCCGCACCCGTGCCATCATAAGATCATTGTTATGCTGGTTGGCGGCAATGCCGGCAAACAAAGAGCCCATGACGCCCACAACTATAATGAGCATCATCACCAGACTTGTTAGGCGTTTTGGTTTGGCAAGCAGCCGCGGATCCACCACCGCTGAGGTGTTATTCATCCCGTATAAAGCAGGTCGCGTTCGCCTGCAAACCTTTCTGATTCAACGGTAATTTTGTTTCGACCATAAAATCCTATCTCAAGTGTTGCCGCTCCAAGTCGCGACCGCGGCTTTTAACGGGATTCATCTGTTATAACTATACCATAAGCGTAATACGCTAAGGGTTGTCGGAAGTGGTAGTCGTGAGGGCTGCTAGGTTATTAAAGTAGGCATCGCAAAGCAAATGAGTGATGTCGGCTATACGACTTACATCATCTGAACGCGTGTACCAGAATTCGGCAACTTCGGCCTGGATAATATCTCTGCCCTGAAACATAGCCGGACCGTTATAAACCGATGGTGAATTGACCCCGGGTAATTTGCCGGCAAAGGCCGGACGTATAGTTAGTTGGCCCCTTTCATCAACCGTATTATCCTCGCTAGTAAAAGCTGTGGCGCAGTTATCACCAGCTGATACAAAAATATACACCCCTTGTGGTGTCAAAATTTGGCTTCCATCCGATTGCTGTTCATTTTCAAGAGCAGCTGGCTGAATACCAACCAGGTCGAGCCCGGCAGCACCCAGGCTTTCTTGGTTTATAGCA
>CAZILM010000038.1:1592-5564 GCA_964540115.1 uncultured Candidatus Saccharibacteria bacterium
CATAGATAAACTAGCCGCCCATATTTGTTTTTCTCCCCGCATTGATTTTATTTCAACATGCGGATTTGAATTGCCCAAACAAAAGACGTTGCAGAATAGACAAAGTTACTGTGGATTAAAGTGTGTCTATAAAAGCTTGTATGGGTGCCTTGGTCTCGGCTATATCGTCGTATTCAAAAACGGTTACGTTTGGATCACCGGCTATCATTGGTGAAAGGCGTCTGCCGGAGCCTTTATAAAAAAGTGCCAGAACAGGTTTTTTATAATCTTCGGCTTTGGCTATTTCATAACCGACCCCAAAAGAAGGTTGGGTTACTTCTGCAATAACGCCGTCGGCCTCTTTGACCCCTCCTAGATCCTTTTGCCAAATCTGATGGTCAGTCAGGTGCCGCGTCGGTCCGTGCTCGGGCTTAATTGTTTTATCGGCGAAGATTTCACTAAGCACATGCATACCGGTGGCTTTGATATTATCTACGACGTCCTGGTAAACATGGGCATGGTCACGGCCACCAGCAATGGAGCAAGAAAAATAAATCTTTTTCATTTCTGTACCTTAAAATTTTTGCGCAACCACTCATCTAGTGAATCACCGCCACCGCCTGCCATTCCCACTACCATGTCGCCAGCCTCTAAATGTTTTTGGATAGTCTTCTTCAGCTGTTCATCGCGTTTCATGGGTTCTGCAACTGATGGGTTGCTCAAATGAGAAATTAGTTCCTCTGGCGGAATAATGCGTTGCTTTGGATCTTCACGCGCCAGGTAACTAGGGATCCAGTAGACTTTTTTGGCTCCATCAAATACATCTTTGTAATCGTTCAACATGTAATGTTGTCGACGATTGGTCAGGGGCTCATAAACCACAATGACTTGTTTTTTGGCATCAGCTATTTCAAGGGCCACGCTCATGGCCCCGCGTATTTTTTCTGGTGTATGGGCGTAATCGCTATAAAGATTAGGCACGATTTCCTCCATGCGGCGTTGCAGGCCAGGGAAGCGGTTGATAATGTCAAAGATTTTCTCAAGCGGTGCTTTCGTCAGCTGCCGGACGGCTTTAGCTGCCAGCCAGGCGTTTAGGCGGTTGTAATGTCCCGCCAGCTTAATTTTTTCAATATCCGGATCGCTGGAATCCATAACAGCATGATGGTCGGTTTGTTGCAGCTCTAGATATTCAAAATCTTCACGCCATATTTCTAACCATTCGCTTTGGTCTACGAACTCTTTGAAGGCTTGCTGGTAGTCTTCCCGCGTTGGGAAGATCTCATGATGATCCCACGTTACACCAGTAATAATGCTAACAAATGGCTCAAAGGCCAGGAAATTGCGGTCAAACTCATCGGCCTCATAGATGAAGTATTCTGAACCCTTTTCGTACTGTCCCATATCGCCGAAAGGTATTTTGGCACCGACCGAATAGGAAACGGGAAGACCAAGTTGCTTAAACAGCCAAATCATCATTGCCGTGGTAGTCGTTTTGCCATGTGTGCCCGCTATTGCAATTAGCTTGAGTTTTTTATCAACCAGAATTTCATTCAACAACTCATCGCGCTTGCTAGTCTTTATGCTCTGTTCTTTACAGAATTGTAATTCCGGCGCGTTCGGATTTTCTATTGCTACGGCTGAAGAGTAGACATACCAATCAATCGGTTGCTTGTCGTGTGTTGAGGTAATTTGTTCGCGACCTTGGCCTATATGAATATCGCTAATACCATGCTTCTTTAAATACTGTATATATTGGGAGTCTTGCTTATCCGACCCCGAAACAGTGTAACCAGCTTGCTGAGCAATCATAGCCAGCGGTCCAATTGCAGTGCCGCCTATTCCACTAAAAAAGATATGCATAAATATAGAATATAGAAGTTAGAAGTTTGAAGCTAGCAACCGCTAGGCGTTAAGCTTGTGTAAATATAATCATTACCATAATCTTATCTTAGATGGATAAAAAGCAGCTGCGTAACTTTTGGGTAAAAATTCGTGGTATCAAGCCTTGGTATTTTTTAGCAGCAGCGCTAATTAGTGGTCTGGTTGCTGTTCTGGCGCTGCGCCAGAATAACCTTACGATGATTACGCTTCGCGCCAAGGTCGTAGAGGTGGACAAAAATAACGGTGATATAGAAACGGCACTGCGCAATTTGCGGGAATATGTCTACTCTCATATGAATACTAATCTAAGCAGTGGCCACAATGCTATTAAGCCACCTATTCAGCTCAAATATCGCTATGATCGTTTGGTGTCGGCTGAAAAGCAGAGAGTTAACGAGGCTAATGCCAAAATTTATACCGACGCCCAGGCTTATTGCGAAAAGGCCGTTCCAGATGGTTTATCAGGTCGCGGCCGGGTGCCCTGCATCCAAGAATACGTGAGTAGTCATGGTATTAAGGAGCAACCTGTTCTTGATGCACTTTACAAGTTTGATTTTGTCTCACCAACTTGGTCACCCGATCTGGCCGGCTTCACATTAGTTATAAGCCTACTAAGCTTTGTGGCCTTCATAGCACTCTACGCCGTAGACCGCTTGGTAAAAGCAGAATTAAGAGAATAGAAAAAGGACCTTTCGGCCCTTCTTCGTAATTTTACCCCAGACTATTGTTTTTTGGTTGTACTTGGAGTTGTAGTGCTAGGTGTAGTTGTAGTACTTGGCGTCGTACTTGTATTTGAATTGCTACTACTGCTAGTAGCAGTATCACACTTCTGACCGTTGGGGTTCTGTTTGACGTACTCAGTCACAGCCTTGGCGACTTGACCGTCGGTTTTTAGATTCTCCCAGAAAGTGACCTGGTCGCGGTTAATGTACATTTCATCTGACGGGCCGTGCAGTTCACAGCCGAGTTTTACAAGAGAAATGTCTTGCGCTGCGGCATTTGTAGTGCTTTGGTTAGGCTGAACTTGCTGATTAACGCGCAAATAGTAAATATTGCCGACCCGGACATACTTGCTGTTTAAGGTGCGAATATTGCCGAAATAAACCTGACCATTGTTCAAGAATACGGCTTGCATTGTTTTCTTATTAACGTACTTGCCCTCAGGTGCGGAACCACCGAATAAAAGTGACAATACTAAAGCAACAACTAATATAGTTGCCGAAAATAGAAGTGCAACTGTTGACCACTGTAAAATTTTAGAACTCTTCATGCGGGAGCTCCTGTGTGAGCCCGTGCTCGCAGGGCTCGAAGCCGCTTGACCTGCTGGGGCTTGCGGACTGCGATTCATGAATTCCATAAAGAAACCACCTTTTTATTAACCATTAATAGTTACGGCTTTAAGTGTAATGCATAAGCATAATATGATGCAAGGTTGCCGCCAGCCTATCTGTTGCTTTTTACATTATTTAAGGTGTTTTACAGGGGCGAACCTTATTTAAGGTGTTGACAAGGCAAAACAGCTGAGAGTATGTTAGGAAGTACCATTACTAATCCTAAGAGGGAGAGAGACAAAATGGCTTACAAGCACACAAATTCAAAGGGAGTAACTTACTACCTAAACTCAAAGGTTGTCACACTTCGGGGCGGCAAACAGCAGACTATTTACTACTTCAGTAAAGACCAACGCCCAGAGGCAACTGATCTTCCATCAGGTATGGAAGTCAACGAGAACCCACGCAACGGTTTCTTGACCGTCAAGCGCAGCTAATCCTATCTCTTAGGAAGCAAATCGGCCCGGGGTCCGCCTCGGGCTTTTTCGTGTTCTTTTGGAAAAGAACCAAAACCTTTGTTCCATTTTTGGATCGCCAAAAACGGAACCCAAAAAGCGACAGGCATTCGTCATGCTTGATCTATCTGTTGTCATAACCAGGCTTGCTCGAGAACTCCTCGCAAAAGCTCCACCGGAGCTTATTGCTCGTCAAACAGCTCTCGCACCCAAGGGCGCCTGGTTCCCACAACATCTCGTCAGGCCCTCCTCGAGCCTTGTGTAGCCTTGATGCTCATGCTTGCAGTAGATCTGAGAGCAGAGTATATAAGATAGGAGCTGAGGAA
>CAZILM010000039.1:0-5508 GCA_964540115.1 uncultured Candidatus Saccharibacteria bacterium
TGGGCGTCGGCACCATTGCCTGGGGAAGCTATGCGTACGCCCGCAAACGACGCCGCACCCACCCAGAAGTGCTAGAGGTTGCAAGCGAAGAGGTTCAAGAAGAAACCGCTACTGAAGAATCCGAAGTTCCTGAGGAAATTGAGGCGGTAACCGAAGCTGAAGTTGAAGCGCCCGCCGTCGAGGAGGCTGCACCGGAGGTAGAAGTTGAGGCACAACCGGAAGAGGTCGTTGCTGAAACAGGCGAGCCGGAAGAGGTTGCTGTTGAAACAGAGGAGCCGAAGGACGTTGTCGCAACAGAGGAGCCGGAAAAGGCTGATGAAGTAACTATGCAGCTGCCCGGCGAAGTCATAACCCCCACGGAGCCACCAGCAGATGAGCCGGCTCCAGAACCCAACAAGCCTAGCAGAGCCGCAAAGGCCATGGCAAAAATGGCCGAGCGTAAAGAAAAGTCGAAAGCCGCAGCCAAAAAGGCAGCCGTTGGCGTTAGCGCGCAAAGGCTAGCAGCCACACTCAAAAAGCCAGGCGCCAAGCGCAAGCCCGCCAAGCCCATGCTCGTAAAAGCCAAAACCCGCAAATCGAAGCAGCGGAAGCAATCCGACCCCAAAAAGGAAGCGATAATGCTCTCCCGCCTAGACCACAACGACTAACCCCTGCTAGCAACAGTCGCATAGTTACCTCGGCAGATCGAAAGTTCTTGTTTTCCAGAGGGAAAAGAGTATAACAGTAATTGCTCTTTAAAATGTTGGCGGGGAAAATCTTCTGCATAGAAGAAGAATTTATGTTAACCCGCGCTCACTCCCCTCCTCAGTTTTGAATTTTTCAGAATTGTGGTGGGGGTTGATGTAAGCGCGGTGTTAACCTCTAATCATTATCTGCGTAGGAGAATGGTATGGTCCACTTTCAGATCTACCGAGCCTTAGACGGCTATCGTTGGCGACTATGGGCGGCTAATAACCGTATCGTAGCCGAAAGCGGTGAGGCGTACAACACCCATGAGGGTGCTGTAAATGCCGTCAACTGGGTTAAGGAGCAAGCGCCAACAGCGCCTGTGAATTAGCTATCTCCCCGCCAACATTTTAGAGAGTAATTTAGTGCTCGACCGAAACTGTTACTCTATATTGCGCAGGAGACACAATAATTTCTGGGTTAGATTCTAAAAATATGTTTGGCATGGGCCAAATCTTGGGGTTAGCAGAACGGTAATCAAACACAATGTAAACACAGTATTCAGGGTCTTCTTTTGCTTTTGCCATTTCATTTGCGGATATGAAAAAGCTAAATGTAATTGGATAGCCACTTACTGCTTTAACTTCTATATGCTTTTCGTTACTGGTTTCAGCATCAAAAGATTGGATGTCATAACCAAGCGAATCATCTTCTAAGGAAACTTGCTTTAATTGGCTTGTTAGCTCTACCTTGCCACCCTTGACCAGCTGATCATACTCATATTTCATTACAATGCGTTCCGCAAAAAGGCCTACTATACGATTAGTACTTTCTTTGGCAGCGTAATCGAGCTTGAAGGGCGTTTTATTTTTACTGTCTCTTGGGGGTTTCTTTATTGCCTCTACGATTGTCGGAGTAACAATGACAGGGTCAATTTTATCTATATCCGGAAGCTCTTTCTTTTCCTGAAGAGTTCGAACTACAATGGATCTCTCTTGTTTAGTCAAGCTACGTAATGACTCCGTAATATCCTCATGATCTGCGTAAAAGTTAATGAGGTGGTGATAGTTATAATCAAATATTATGTAATCATCGAATTCAGACTCAGCTATTATTTGTGCGAGTTTACTGTAAGTATCAGTAGAACTATTGCGGTATAAAGCCCGTTCAAATCGGACTCCATCGCTAGTTATGAAAGACGAGAGTGTGAACATATTAAATAAACGTATGATGTTGTCTTTCATATCCTGAATACCCATTTCAACCATTTTGCGCTCGATAATTTTCTCAATTTCATTACGCTCAGCATCACTTGAATTTCGATACCGCTCAATCAACTGAACTACTTTGGTTATTTCGTCAAAATTATCAACCCAACATACAAAAAGTTGATACTCTTTAAAATTTATATGAGTGGTTTTACTAAGTGTCTTGTATATAACCTGCATCGGAAATATCGGTATATTTATACCCGTATTAATAGGACTATCTAAATATATTTTTAGCAATTGCTCGTCAATAATAGATTGCTTGTCTGAAACAACTAACAACTTATGTCCTGCGGCAGTTATTTCAAGGTTATTATTCCCTAAGTTTTGAACAAGGCCTAGTATGCGCAATGTCATGGTGTTACGAGTAGTGAAATGATTGATATTCTTTAATGCTAATACAATGCGGTCAATATCTTGATATTCGTATTGTTTAGCTTTACGCCAATAATCAGTCTTAGGCCCTATAAAATCTTTATAATCTTGTAACATTAGCGATCCTTCGCATGTAGCATAACGGTTATGGAATCTGCCAGTGCACGGGAAAAGTATACTGGCACAGCATTTCCCACCTGTTTATACTGTTGCATAATGGGGCCCTGGAATTCAAATGTGTCCGGGAAACCTTGTATGCGAGCGCCTTCTCTAACAGTCAACGTACGATGTTCGTAAGGATGCGTAACATACCCCACCGGAGGGCTATCGAAACGGGTAGTCAATGTTCGAGCTGGCTTATTAGGATCTAGGCGGCCATATGCACCGCTATGATTAGACTTGGTCTGTAGATGTTTGGGCAGCGCGGTCCAATTTTGACCTGGCTTGATAAGTTTTACGCGCTCCAGCACTATACCTTCAAGCTTTCGTGGCTCATGGTTAGTTAAGGGCACATCCCCTAAAACTTCTCCGACTTTAGTGTATTGCTCCACTTTGTGTGTGGGTGTAGGGTATATATTTTTAACCCCTAGTCTATTTCCTATAAAAAAAACGCGTTGCCTAGTTTGTGGGGCCCCGTAATCTGCAGCATTTAGCACTTTCCAATCCACTTTATAGCCTAAGCTACTCAAGCCTTCAATGATCTCATCTTTAATACGCCCACCATTCATAGATACAAGCCCTTTCACATTTTCTATAATGACAACGTCTGGTTTTAAACCCGCCGCGACACGCAAAAATTCCTTAAACAAATAGTTCCGATCATCATCTTGCCCCTGATGCTTTTTACGGATTCTATAGCCGGCCATAGAAAATGATTGACAGGGTATACCTGCTACCAGGACATTAACATGGCGCCCGCCTATACCTTTCTTGATTTCACTAATCGATATTTCCTGGATATTACCCTCTAAATAGTATTGGCACTTATGATTAGCCTTTAGGGTTTGCGACGCCCAGTGATCATTATCATTGGCAAATAGGAGTTGGTACCCCCCCTCAGTAAAACCCTGAGATAGTCCTCCTACTCCAGCGAACAAATCAATGATTGTAAAATCAGATCTTAGCCCAGCCATAGGCTTTCTTGTTCCCGAGCTCAACTTCACGATATTGAAAATTTTTCTTCAGAACTTTGTCAATGTCTAGCAGCCCACCTTGACTATCCAAAAAGGCACGCTTGCGTACAATAACAGGTATTACATGTTCATATATTTTGGCAGTCTCAAGGAAGTCATATTCAGCGAATAATCCGCTCACATGCTCTAGCAAAATTTGTTCACCTTCAGAATATGGCAGAAGCTCATTCTTAACACCTTTGTGCTTTAGCGGTTTTTTAAAAGTATATACGAAATCACCTTTTAAGGTATTGCGTCGATTAATGCCCTGAGTGCCTGATGCTACTGCTTGTGCATGCCAAGTGATATCTTCCAGCTCAAACCCACTTCCCGATACGGCATCCATCACAATACTCCAGAACTTGACATATCGATTATGAAAGGTAAATGACATTTGCTTACCAGGTTTTAATACCCTGTAGAGTTCTTCGAACACATTAGTCAACCGAGTACTGTAGTCACCGTGCCCCTTCTGGCGATAGGGGTCGTGAATAATTTCTGCCTCGTAATCAACAGTGTAGCGCAGCCACGAGTTCCAAAACATACTCAGACCTAAATAGGCAATACTATCCCCATATGGAGGGTCGGTGAAGATATAGTCAATTGCGTTATCTTCAATAAACCCTAGATTTTCGGCAGAACGTATGTGTACCTCGTGCTTGGCGCTACTAAACGTATTCTGCGTCTCTACTTTACCTTTATGTATTAATGTTATCCGCGACCTTAGGGACTCAAAAACGTTTTTTTCGGTGTGAATATTGGGCACCCAGAACTTACTGATCTGCCAGCCAGATTTGCCCGTCGCATTCGTTTCGTTTGCAGGAATCATGCTGCTGATATTGGGTAACATAGAAGTAAACGCCATACTATAAAGATTTTTAAGATTAGGATTTTTTATACGATTAATGTGCTGTAAAATGAGTGCCGATTGCAACAAATTTCTTTCCGTAAAAAGTTCATGTATGTGTTTTTTGCCGTTTCTACGTACAAAATCCAGGATTCTATCCTGAGGATAATAAAAACCGGGTGACTTTGCATACTTTTTAAGCAATCTTGCTGCAGTTTTTGCTTTTTCAAAATCGAATTCGTCAGCATCTTTGATGAATTGCTTATGATTTGGACACATCCCCTTAACGCGAGTTATTAAGTTGCCATTCCATACTGCATTTTGTAATTTGCTCTGAGCACCGCATTGTGGGCATTTTGTGAGGCTTAATACTTTAACCTCGTTTGGTATTGCTGCCACAATTTTATCGATCTCTTCTAAAATCAAATCCGGGTTAATCTCACATATGGTGTTTTCGACTATCAATTTCGTGATTGGATTAATGTCTACGCCGATGCTTCTGCGCTTATGTTTCTTAGATTCTATGACGACACCACCACTTCCCATGAAAGGATCCAGCACTAATTCTCCAGGCTTGGTGTAATACAATATATACTCGGCGACCAAATTGTGAGCCTTTCTGCCCCAATATTTGTGCATTAAATAATGCTTTGGGTGCGATTTGCTTTGTATGTTTGTCAACATGATGTGCTCGCAACGCGGTGTATTGAAACTTGCTCCTCCATATTCTTACACATTTTAATGCACTCTATGTTTTTTTGCTTGAATCTCATATCTACCCCCTATGGGCGAGAATTAGCACCTTGCAATTGCAGGTTGCCGGCGGATCAATGGGCTCGATCCCTAACCGCGCTCGCGATATTAAATGTTAATGCTTATATCTTAGCATTTTTGTATGCTCCTTCGCTACTGTTAGCTTCGGTGCACAGGTCTGTCTTGGAACGGTTACTTTAGGCGGTGGAGGTGGGAGTGGGTCATGTATAGGCCGAACAATACTAGCCAGAGGGTTTGGGGGTAGGATACTAGGCGTTCCATGTTGCCCTGCCCCAAGCCCAGATTAATGTGCATAGTGAATAGTAAGAAGGCGGTGATGGATAGGGTGCCGGATAGGAAGGTGTACAGCCTTAGGCCGGGGCGCACCCGTTTGAGCGCTAGGCTTAGGACTACTAGGCTGATGTTG
>CAZILM010000040.1:0-5193 GCA_964540115.1 uncultured Candidatus Saccharibacteria bacterium
AATCCCTCTCCCTCCGCCACAAATTTCCACAACCTGACTTCAAACCTCTTGTGCTTAAGGTGCAAACGTTCTACACTGATTTCGTTAATCTTTAACCACATAAAAACACCGTTAGAAAGGGTGGGCAACACTAGATGAGAATTAAATCGCAACAAAAGGGTTTCACAATTGTGGAACTTTTAATCGTGATTGTCGTTATTGGTATATTGGCGGCATTGGTCATTACGACGTTTACGGGGATTCAGCAGAAGGCGAGGGACACAGAGCGTACTACTGACATTAAGGCGGTACACGGTCAGGTTGAGGCTTACTATGCACAGAATGGTAAGTATCCAACATTGGCTAATCTGAATGATAGTACCTGGAGAGGTACTAACATGAAGGGTCTTGATGCAGAAGCACTAAAAGATCCTAAAGGTAGTGCTCAGACACTAGTAGCTGCACCAGCTGCTAATAGCTACGCTTATGCTGTTACAGCATCTGATGGTACGGCTTGTGACAACACTACTAAGGATTGTGCGCAATACACATTGACGGCCACACTAGAAGCTGGCGGAACGTTCGCCAAGAGCAACTTGAACTAGCCTTTACGTCAAAAGTCTAGAAAGCAAAAAAGCGCCCGGTAATGGGCGCTTTTTATATCCTGCCATTTGCAGGTACTCTACCAGACGAATCTATCTCTTGTATACTAGTGGAGATGAAGATTTATAGCTGGAATGTAAATGGGATTCGCGCCGTTTGGAACAAAGGTGCTTTTCAAGAATTTATTAAAAAGAATCAGCCGGACATTTTGGGCTTGCAGGAAACCAAAGCCCAGCCAGAGCAGTCCGAAGTAGATCTACCGGGTTACGAAGAGTTTTGGCACTCAGCCGAAAAAAAAGGCTACAGCGGTGTTGCCATTTTCAGCAAGGTCAAACCGTTGCAAGTCATCAATGGTCTGCCGCAAGATATCATCAAAAAATTTAAGGTTACTGGCGACGTATACGGCGACCCAAACCTTGAGGGCAGGGTAATAGCGGCCGAGTTTGACAAGTTTTTTTTCGTAACCGTATACACGCCTAATTCCAAGGATGATCTGTCGCGCATTCCTCTACGGGAAAAGCACTGGGACCCAGCTTTTCTGGCGTATATGAAAAGGCTCGAAGAAAAAAAGCCAGTGGTCTTTAGCGGCGACCTAAACGTGGCTCATACACCAGACGATCTAGCGAACGACAAGTCTAATGAAGGTAAAAAAGGCTTTACTACTGAAGAGCGTAGTGGCTTCCAGAATTTTATCAATGAGGGTTTCGTGGACACTTTGCGAATATTTAAACAAGGGAAAGGCTTCTACACCTGGTGGAGCTTTTTCGCTAATGCCCGCGCACGCAACGTCGGATGGCGGATTGATTACATCCTAGTCTCTGAGGCTTTAAAGTTAAAAGTTAGTAAAGCCGACATACATCCTAAGGTTATGGGTTCAGACCATTGTCCGGTTAGTATTGATTTGGAGATCTAAATGGCACCTGATGAGCACACAATAAATGAATTTTTCTTGGACGTTGGCGACGGCCACCAACTATATGTGCACGATTGGGGTAATAAAAAGGCCAGAATGCCAATTGTTTTCCTCCACGGTGGGCCGGGCAGCCAGGTCAAGGATAAGCATAAAGCTACCTTTGACCCCGAATTTCAGCGCGTGGTCTTTTTTGATCAACGCGGCTGCGGTCGCAGTCTGCCGGCCGGTTCTTTGGAGCACAACACCACCCAAGACCTGATTGAAGATATTGAGAAGCTCGTAAATCATTGTAAGCTCGAACACTTCGTTGTGACCGGTGGTTCTTGGGGTTCGTGCCTGGCTTTAGCCTATGCACTGGCTCACCCAGGACGCATAGAAGCAATGGTCTTGCACGGCATCTTCACGGGTTCGCAGGCCGAGATAGAATGGATCGACAAAGGTCGCTTTAAAACTTTTTTCCCAGATGTTTGGGATATTTTCCTGGCAGGTACACCCAAAGCTCACCATAACAATCCGAGTGCTTACCACTTCAAACGCA
The DNA here is from genome assembly GCA_964540115.1 of uncultured Candidatus Saccharibacteria bacterium. Taxonomy (GTDB): domain Bacteria; phylum Patescibacteriota; class Saccharimonadia; order Saccharimonadales; family CAYVSP01; genus CAZILM01. Next base: position 2,034 of record CAZILM010000040.1, read on the forward strand.
TAATGAGCGACGACGAACAAGCCGTAAAAGAATCAGGCTACGCCTATGAAAACCTTGAGTCGGGCGTTATGAGACTTGATGATCGCTACACGCCTGACAGCCTGGAAGAATACGATCCTACCGGTATTCGCATCGAGATGGCTTACATGGCAAAGCGCTGTTTCTTGCCTGACCGCTACATCCTTGATAATGCCCACAAGCTGAAGATGCCCATCCAACTGGTTCAAGGTCGTTATGATATGGTCTGCCCACCACAAACTGCTTACGAGCTCCATCAGAAATTACCAAATAGCTGGCTAACCTGGACTGTCAGTGGTCATCACACCGAGCGAGAGAGCTGGACCGTCATTCGCACACTGCTACTACAACTTACACACTAGCTGAAGCTGTCGGTAAATACCCGCCACTCTGATGCTGCCAAAGCTTGGCATACACACCAGATTGCTCGAGTAATTCCTGATGCGTACCTTGCTCTATAATGCGTCCTTTATCCATCACAATTATTCTATCAAGGCGCTGAATCGTGCTAAGACGATGGGCAATTACAATCGCTGTGCGGCCTTTCATTAAGCGCCAAAGCGCCTTTTGAATATATTGCTCACTGCGGCTATCAAGAGCACTGGTAGCTTCATCCAACACCAAAATCGGTGCATCACGGAGTAATGCGCGAGCCAGGGCAACCCGTTGGCGCTGGCCACCTGAAAGTTTGACGCCTTTCTCACCGACCAGCGTATCGTACCCATTGGTTAATTCTTTAGTGAATTCATCAACATATGCGGCATGGGCGGCTTCAAGTATGGCTTTTTTATTGGCGGTGGGGCGCCCATAGGAGATGTTTTCGTAAATGCTGCGGTGAAAAAGCAGAGGCTCCTGCGGAACATACGCAATAACGGAACGTAAGTCTTTTTGAGCCAAATCACGAATATCTACTCCACTCAACTGAATGCTACCTTTAGTTATGTCCATAAAACGTAGAAGTAGCTTTGTGAGAGTTGTTTTGCCGCTGCCTGAATAGCCGACCAGCCCGATTTTTTCACCACGCGCAATTTCCAGATTGAAATCTTTGACCGCCTCAACGCCTTTAGCGGCATCATTATATTGGTAGGTTACGTCATGCAGCGAAATGTTTAGAGCTGGTTTGCGGGGCAGCTTTTGTGGTCTGGGTTTGTCTAAAACAGTCGATGGTACAAGCATGGTTTTGACCGCTTGATGAGCGGCACTCATGGCTGCTTCATAAGACTTGATCAAATCAGCAATGTTCTGGGTAGACATGACCAATTTAATTACATATAGCTGCACCAGTACTACGATCGCTATCGATATTGATCCATCCTGGTAAAGCCGCGAAGTTAAGATTAGCAAAAGAAAGGTAGCCACGGCTGCCAGCATCATGCGACCAATGTCTGCTGGGATAGATGTCAGCCAAGACATGTACTGCGTGTCTGCTAAATGTTTCAGCGGACGCTGTAGGCGCTTTATTTCATAATCTTCAGCTGCAAAACTTTTTACCGTAGAGCCATGCCCCAAGGCGTCGCCGATTACACCGGCTGTTTCGCTGTTAGCTTCGCTGAGAAGCCGCCGATATTTAATCCGCCACTTAGTAACTAGGATTGTAAAACTCAAAACCAACCCCATCGATAAGACAGTTACCAGCGCCAGCCAGATTGACTGCCAGGCAATGATAGCAATACTGCTGATCACAACTACTATTTCTTTAACAAACCCATTGAAAATCACCTGGTCATAATCATCCAGCGTTTCACGCAGGCGAGTAGCCTGGGATCCTAAGCTACCAAGGTATGTGTTATTTAGAAATTCATAATCTTTCGACAAGTAATTTGCAAAGACTTCGCGTTGTACATCTTGCATACCCAAGCGAGCCATACGAATGACTGCCAGGCCGCCAATGCCCCACAAGACGCAGTAAATTACTCCCAAAAGCAACACTAGCGCTGCGTAGTGCGGGACACGATCAAAATTCTTGGTAATTATTGCTTGCAGACCGTAGGCCACCGCAAAGGGTATAAGAACGTTATAGACAAGAATTGCCGCGGGACGGGTTAGAGCCCATACGAACAGACCAACCCGGTCTTGTAGCCAGGCGTGACGAAATAAGCGATGAATAGCACGCGACGCCTCCCGGTCCCGCTTGGTATACACAGGCATGTTGCCAGTATAGCAGTCAAAATGCGACTAGGTTTGACAGCTGCTATACTTTATTTGCAATGAGTCGTAAAAAGGTTATTACCATCTGTTCGAGTGCGAACTTCTACAAAAAAGCCGTTGAAGCCCAGGAATATCTAGAAAAGCACGGTTTCAAAGCCATAGTCCCGCATACAGCTGAACTTATGAAAAAGAGCGGAAATTACGATGCTGCCCACTACCGAACCTGGCTAAAGGATTCCAGCAAATACAGCCGCAAATCCTGGCTGATGCGCGGGCATTTTGACGCGGTCGAGAAAGGCGATGCTATTTTAGTTATTAATGAGACAAAAAAGGGAGTAGACAACTACATTGGTGGAAATGTCCTAATTGAAATGGCGCTGGCCTTTTATCTTAAATTACCAATCTACATTCTAAATAAAATCCCTGAGCAGTCAGCTTTCTTAGAAGAAATAATTGCCATGGAACCCATAGAACTTCACGGAGATTTTGAGAAATTGATCAATCATTTGGATTCTAAAACAGCCAGTAACTTCTCAAAATAGCCTTCGCCCTGGTATACGTATTTGCCAGCCTTTGGTTCTTCGAGTAATTCGGTAGTAAATTGCTCAATATGCCGCCAGTAAGTTGAAGCTACCTCACTAGCCTGAAGCTTAAGCGATGTATCTGAGCGTAACTCGAGTAGATAGACAAATTTCCACTCATTTTCAATCAGTACGTCGCCCGCAGGTTGCCGGGAGTGGTATTTGAAAACAAATTCTAGCTGGGAAGGGTCAACCTTCACCCCTAATTCTTCAGCGATTTCGCGGACCGCTGCCTGCAAGGGTGTCTCATTGGAATCAACATGGCCAGCGGCGGAAATATCAAGCTTGCCCGGGTAAGTTTTTTTAATGTCAGCGCGCTTTTGAACAAGTACTTCAAGGCCACTAACTCCGCGATGCCAGCACCAGACATGAGCGCCTGCGTGTAATAGTCCGCGCCTATGAATATTCTCCCA
>CAZILM010000041.1:0-5113 GCA_964540115.1 uncultured Candidatus Saccharibacteria bacterium
AATTGCCTCAAGAAGTCTAGTTTTCCAGACTCGAAATGTCGAATGTCTTCAATGTTGTGCTTCAGCATGGCCATGCGCTCCAAACCAAAGCCTCCGGCAAAACCCGTATAAACGCTGGGGTCAATACCGCCCTCTTTTAGTACATTGGGGTGTATCATGCCGCAGCCACCGAGCTCAATCCAACCCGTGTAACTACAAATATTGCAGCCTTTCTGGTCGCAAAACAGACAGCTGGCGGCAAATTCAAAACTCGGCTCTGTGAATGGAAAATAAAAAGGCTGGGTCTTTACCTTTATCTCACGCTGGTAATAACTACTTAGCCAGGCTTGAATAGTCGCAATCAGGTGTCCGGCATGAATGCCTTTGTCTATGTAACTAATCTCTACCTGATAAAAAGTATGCTCATGCCGGGCATCAATGTCTTCGTTTCGGAAAGTACGGCCGGTGTAGACAACGGCAATTGGTTTGCCTTGTTTAAGATTTTTGCCGTACTTCTTCTGCAGACGATTCTGCATAATGCTAACGTGCGCCGGTGCTACAAATGGGTTGCCTTTAGAATCTTTTTCAACTGTAGTGAAAGTATCGTAGTCATCACGAGCCGGATGGCCTTCTGGAAAATTCAGGCTGGTGAACATATGGTAATCATCATCAAGTTCCCGGGAATCCATATGTACAAACCCCATACGGGCAAAAATGTCGACATGAATTTCTAATTCACTCATTAGGGGATGCTTACTGCCATTTTCGCTACTTAACAGCTGAGGTCTTTTTTCACTCAACACATTCACGTCAAATGGGGCGGTCACATCAATCGGTTTCGACTCTGAGACTGGAGACTGTAGGCTAGACACCAACGACTCGAGTTCAGTTTTGAGTTCATTTACTTCTTGACCAAAGCTGGCTCGCTCGGCCGGTTTAAGTTGCGGAATCTCGGCATAAAGGGCCTTCAATTCAACCGCACGCAGTATGGACGATTTATCCTCAAGTTCACCAAGGCGCTTTTTGAGTATCTTGGCAACTTCAGCTACCCGTTTGTTCTTATAAGCCATCTTAATAAAAAGTATATCAGTTATTCATCTGACGTGTCACAAGCTTCGCACTTGGATGCAGTACAAGGAACAAACGAAGGACGGACTAAGCCGTATATGTAATACGGTGAAGGAGTACTGGAGTTTGTGACGTAGTAATGCGCCAATAGTGCCAGCAGCATGGCCAGCTGGGCTGGACATCAGGCTGGTGCGGTGCGAAACTTGTGCTATGGCTCAGTTTTCATTTGATATTGTTAGCGAATACGATAAGGCGGAAATGAACAACGTCTTTGACCAAGCACAGCGTGAAATGCTCAACCGTTACGACTTTAAAGGTACACCGGCGCAACTGGAATGGCTAAACGAAGATAAAACCGGATTCAAAGTCACTGGCAACAGCGATTACCAGATTGAGGCCATCCTAGATATTGTTCGTAAAAAACTGGCGGCTCGTAATCAAAGCCAAAAAGTGCTGGATACCACCGGTGAAACGGTGGTGACAAATATGAAAACCACTCAGGAAGTACCATTCAAGAAAGGCTTAGACCAGGAAAAAGCCAAGAAAATAACCAGTTTAATTAGAGATAACTACCCGAAGGTCAAAACCCAGATTCAAGGTGAAGAAGTTCGCATTACAAGCGGCGCCAAAGACGACTTGCAGGCCGTCATGCAACTTATCCGCAAACAGGACTTCGACTTTCCGCTTAATTTCACAAACTTCCGCTAAGCAGCCAAGTCAGTGAGTAAGCGCCCGACGTCTTCTTGCCATCCGTTCCTAGATTCATAGAAGAAGGTTGTCCCAGCCGCCGCCACGGCTCCAATATCAAAACTACGCTGGAGTTCCGTAGCATCCATTACGCCACTTGATCTCACCACGTCTATCCCGCTACCCTGCAACTCTTTTACAGCCCATTCAGTCTGTTTGGCTGACATAAATGCCATGGCAGGACCGCTTTTACCACCCACTCCTCCGGGAACTTCTAGAAGCGGCTGTTTTTCGGTATCAAGTGGCTTATGACCAGGCCATGTATTTGGATCAAACACAGCGCTAACGACCCGTGAAGACCGAATGACAGCGAAAATATCGATTGCCTTGGCGTAGTTTTCCGGCGGCGAGATTCTGATCATAATGGGTCTATCAAAGCGTGCTTCATATATGCCGTTAAGCACCTCGGCTAAACCTGGTGGATTGTAGCTTAGGATTTCATGACGTCCGCCGTCTTCGAGCACAACGTTGGGACAGCCGGCGTTCAGGACGACACCATCTGCTCCAGCGGCGTAAGAACGCGCTATAAGCTCAACTGCTTCTTTAACTGGTTCCTCGCTCACAGGCGCCACATTAACTATTAGCTTCTTGTGATAACTCCGCGCGATCTTCGACATTTCAGGGATTTCTGCTTCTACGGCATCCATCCCCTTGTTGGGCATCCCCAGACTATTAAACGTTTCTCCTCTGGCAGGATCATGATAATAAACACGCTCACCATTGGCGCCATTTCCAGCTCTTTCTTCAAGCGTATATGATCCACCCTCGATCCAACCCACGCCAGTCCGAGCCATTTGCTCGACATCTTCAACTGTTTTAACTACCCCACCGGCGTTCCCCCAGGGGGATTCAATGCCATATAAATGCCCGATGCGGCCATTGAATTCGCTCATGTTCCCTCCTTATCTTTAAATAATAATCAACTTATGTTTTACATTTTGCAAGCATAAGCATGGGGTATACTGAATCTCATGGATGAGCAGACCGAAGAGCCACCAGTGGAACAAAACCAAGAGCCTAATTTAGAAGAACAAGCCAAGGCGGTTCTGGAACAGAATAATCAGGGCGACTACACCATTCCGGCACCCGGTTTGTACCCGCACCAGTGGCTCTGGGATAGTTGTTTTATTGCAATCGGGCTCCGGCACGTAGATGTAGAGCGCGCTCAAACTGAGATACTGAACTTGTTGCGCGGCCAGTGGAGCAACGGTATGCTCCCACACATTATTTTTGCGCACGGCCACGCCCACAGAACAGACCGCAATATCTGGCGCAGTTGGATAAGCCCTTACTCACCCGATGATGTTAACACCAGCGGTATTACCCAACCGCCCATGATAGCCGAAGCTGTCTTCCGGGTAGGCCAAAGATTAAAAATAGCTGAACGTCGCACGTGGTACAAAACGGTTTTGCCTGCATTAATTAAGTATCACCAGTGGCTGTATAACGAGCGTGATCCACACGAAGAAGGCTTAGTGCTACAGATACACTCATGGGAAACTGGTATGGACAATACACCGCCTTGGATGGCCGAACTTAGAGAGCATTTACTGCCATGGTGGATCAGGTGGCTCGAAAAAGCCCATTTACAATGGTTAGTGACTCTCTTCCGCCGTGATCGCCGGTTTGTTCACGCCAATCAGCGGCTATCTACAGTTGAAGCTTTGGCGTTATATAGCATTCAGCGGCGCTTGCGGCGTAAAGCTTACGATATTAACCGCGTGCTGACACACTCTGTCTTTGCGATAGAAGATGTAGCATTTAATTCTATTTTTATACGTGCCAATCAGCTGCTACGCGACATGGCCAAAACTCTACAACAAGACTTACCTGATGATTTAGTCAAGCGCATGCGAAAGACAGAAGATGCGCTTGAACAGCTGTGGGATCCTTATAGTTCCCAATACTACGCCCGCAATTTTGTGACTCATAAATTCTTAAAAGAGACCAACGTAGCTACACTTTTGCCTTTATATGCCGGTTGTATTAAGAAAGACCGCGCTGAGCAATTAGTAAAGTTACTGGAAAGCGCCAAATTGTACGGACCGCCTTATCCGGTACCTAGCGTGGCTATTAATTCTGCTCACTTTAAACCGTTGGGTTATTGGCAGGGGCCAACCTGGATAAATATAAACTGGCTGATAATTGATGGGTTAGAGCGCAATGGCTTTCAGGAACATGCCGATGCGCTGCGGGAATCCACCCTTGAACTTGTCCAAAAGTCCGGCCTCTATGAGTATTTCAATCCGCTAGACGGCACTCCGGCCGGCACCAATCATTTTTCCTGGACGGCTGCCCTTACTATCGATTTACTAAAAAGCTAATTAGCTACTTCTTTTCTTTCAGTTTCCAGCCCTTTATCCAATATCGAGGCACGAATGGACCTCTTCGAGAGTCAAAAACTAAGCGTTCCCCGGGTATAATTAGGCCGGTGTGAATCTCATCCGGCCACACTCCCTGCCTATGTTCCCAACTCTCTTTTGTAGATGTGCCTTTCAAAATTATTGGGTCCCCCGCCACTTTCAAACCGTCTTCCGACACTATCAGCACGTCGGGTTCTTCACCTTGATCGGTGATCTTGAGATGTGTTTCGGGATTGCTGGCAGGTGCTGATGTGTGCAGTATTATCACTTTGTTTATTACTAGAACGCCAAGCTCTAAGGGCATAGACTTATTAAAGCCTTCCGGGCATTCCCACTGTGCTATTTCTAAAGGTTCTGCCATATTAAGCATACTATAACTTATAGTGGCTGTTTAGTAAATTAGATGTTCAATCTTCAGCTTCGCTGGGTCGTTCTAGCAGTAATGGCTCCACGCCGGGGCTGGTGTCGGCAATCTTCACAATGTCTTTATCTATTTTACCGAGTTCTTTGTGGGCAGTATTATAGTGGCCTACGGTTGTGCCCAAACTGCCGCCAAGCTTTCGCATATAGCCGTCATAGGCAATCAGGTGCTTGCCTAATTGCTCGATATTTTTACGAATCTTTTCGGTATCTTTATGGATTTCCAGCGATCGCAAACCTTGCACAATAATCTGTAGCATTGCGGATAGCGTACTGGGTCCCACTATCGTCACTTTCTTCTCAACGGCTGCATACTGCATTAAATCGCGGCCGCTTACGCCGGCTAGACCAACTTTATTGGCAAGCAAATCATAATAAATGGCTTCACTAGGGATAAACATCAAAGCTTGTTCAAGCGTGTTTTTGTCTTGCCGAATATATTTGGCTGTCTCATCTATACGTCTTTTTAAGTCTTCTTTGAAAGCTTTTTCCAGAGGTGGTCGTTCGGCTGGTTTAGCTTCCACCAGCCGGTTGTA
>CAZILM010000042.1:0-5010 GCA_964540115.1 uncultured Candidatus Saccharibacteria bacterium
CGAGGAACGGTTCTGCCGCTGAATGTGCGAACTTTACGCTGTTTAAAGGTGACAACGCCGTCTTTAGCTGCATGAATAGTGAAGTTGCGAGATGTAAATGTGCCAGCACCGCCACGTTTGGAGGCGCCAACCTGGCGCACAATAAGCTGGCCGGTTTTGACTTTTTGGCCGCCAGATATTTTAACACCTAGGCGTTGGCCTTGGCTGTCCCGGTTATTCTTGCTTGTTCCACCTGCTTTGACGTGTGACATTTTACTTCCTGGTTAATACTACAAGTTCGCGCCCGACATTTTGATTTTCTCTATGATAAATCAAATCTTCATTTTTAGCGTGAACAAAACTCAAACGAGTATACCCCATATCTGTTAAACGGTCAAGAACAGGCAAGTGCTTAAATCCGTTTGTGGTTTTCCAGGCGGGGACCGCTAGACACATTCGCAGTCCGGGCTTAGTCTGCTTGGCGAGATTTTGCAGGAATTTTTTATGAATTGTATTAACGTCGCTGATGACTTGCTTGAGAATCTCCGGGCTTGGTAGAGCAGAGAAGGGTCTTCCCAAATAAGTCTCGGCAGCAACTGTGTCAAACTTTTCCCAGGTATGATCGCAAGCATCGCCCTCGTTAATTAAGAACTCTGGAGTATCAGGATATTTCTGTTTGAGCCATTCAAGATTTTGCTTAGAGTAGTCAACCATACGAGCATCAATATCTGTTCCATAGGCCGGATAGCCCATAAGTAAGGCTTCTTGCGGTATTACTCCGGTGCCGCAAAAAGGATCAAGAAGTCGCATATTTTCAAAATGTAACCTGGGAATTGGCTTTTCGGGTGGTATTTCACAAATAGACTGCTTTGCTTCATCCGGTAAATCACCAACTGCAAGATTTATAATTATCTGCGCTAATTTTGGAGGCAGCATGCCAACCTTGCTATCGCGCTTAGGGCGCGCTTGATCCCTTGCAGCGTAGGCTTCAATATCTTGAACTTTAACTGTTTGAGCTATGTATGTTTTGGCGCCATCACGAATAAAGATTAATTCCCAGCCGGTCGGACCGGTCAGTTTGTTATGTATTACCTGGGCGCTATTTAGTTCCAGCTCTTTGTTTGGAATAACATGAACTGATCGCCCGGTTTTACGTATAGTTTTTTTAAGAGATAAAGCGGTTGCTTGTAGCTGGGATATGGTTATGTCCAAACCGATTGCACTCATGCCTAAATGCATCTTGCCTTCCGGCATAGTCTTGGAGTGGTCGGGTGAGACCTGGATTAGAAACTTTTCGATCTGTTTCCAGTTGGCGGTGTCCTGAATTGTCAGAAGTTTGCAAAACTTTATTGAGCCGCCAAGGCGGTCGAAAGCCAAGAGGCAGGGATCAACATCTACCAGGGCGGCGTGATCGCCAAGTTTGCGTACTTTTCCAGCACCATATAGACTTTCCAGCTCGGCTAAACCTAGCGCTGGCTGCCTCCCCAATATACAAAGACTTTGTGACATACCTTAACAGTATATATAATAGGTCGAAATGACCGAAAAGATACGCAAGAGCCGCTGGAAGCTCATTGTAACCTGGGTCACCCTCGTTGCTATGGTGTTGTTGCTTATAGCTCTGCGCCAGCAAATCTTCGATACGGTTGGCAGGCTGCGCGATGTGAATATCTTTTTCGTGCTCTTAATAATTCCACTGGAAGCGCTAAACCACTACGCTGACGCCCGGGTCTATCAAGATTTATTCAGAATCTTAGGCGACCGTTTTCGGTTTAAATCGATGTATAGGCTTAGCCTTGAGCTAAATTTTGTAAACACTGTGTTTCCGAGCGGGGGGGTCAGTGGCTTCTCCTACATAGGTGTGCGCATGCGGGAGGAGCAAGTTTCAGGTGCCAAAGCCAGTCTGGTGCAGATGATGCGCTTTGTACTGTTATTTATTTCATTTCAGATTTTATTGTTCGTAGGATTGTTGTTGCTTGCGATCGGCGGCGATGCCAGTGATCTTGTTATTTTAATCGCAGGTTCATTAACAACTCTGCTATTTGTTGCTACAGTGGCGATTACGTTCATTATTGGGAGCAAACAGCGCATAAATAGTTTCTTCACATTTATTACGCGCTTTATTAACCGAATAATTCACCTTGTCCGCCGTAGCAATCCTGAGACGATTAACATCAAAAGGGCACAGCAGGTTTTTGGTGAGTTACACGAACACTACATGGAGATCAGACGCAATCTGGATGTGCTTAAAAAGCCACTAATCTATGCGTTATTAGGGAATCTTACCGAGATTAGCTGTATATACGTGGTTTACCTGGCGTTTGGACACGTCGTAAATCCGGGAGCAATTATTTTGGGGTACGCTATTGCCAACTTTGCCGGCCTGCTTTCAGTCCTGCCGGGCGGAGTGGGAATTTATGAAGCGTTGATGACGGCAGTCCTTGCGGCCGGTGGAATACCAGCCAGTCTGAGTCTGCCAGTAACAATTATGTATCGTGTCGTTAATATGTCGGTGCAGTTGCCGCCGGGATGGTATTTTTACCATCGGGCGCTCAATGACGAACCGATTCAACCTGACTTACCTGAGCATTTAGACACAATTACCACTGACGACCTGGACGTCGAGTCCTAAAATATATAGTCTTAAAGTATGCAGGAACAGGTGTGGTCGGTTTCGGACTTTGTAGCTGTACTCAACCAAACTTTGGAATTCTCTTATCCGAATGTTATTGTCAGCGGTGAATTGGCTAACTTCAGGGTTAGCAAAAACCGCTGGGTTTATTTTGATTTAAAAGATGAAAACGCCAGTGTAAAGTTTTTTGGTACAGTTTATAGTCTGCCGGGACCGCTGGAAGAGGGAATGTTACTCCAAGTACGGGGTGCACCGCGTTTGCATCCGCAATATGGTTTCAGTATAAATGTTCAAACCATCCAGCCTGTGGGTGAGGGCAGTATAAAAAAGGCCTCAGCACTGCTTGAGGCAAAACTGGCTAAAGAGGGACTATTTGATGAATCGCGCAAGCGCTCATTACTATACCCACCAAATCGTATTGGCCTCATTGCATCAAGCGAATCCGCTGCCTACCACGATTTTTTGAAGATATTGAATGCGCGCTGGGGAGGGGTAGAAATTGATCTGATCGACGTTCAAGTCCAGGGCGATAATGCACCGGCTCAAATCGTAGCTGCATTATCGTACTTTGAAACTAGCACGGAGATTGTTGATGTAATTATCCTGACTAGAGGAGGCGGCAGCGCCGAAGATTTAGCTGCATTTAGCACAGAACAAGTTACCAGGGCGGTGGCTGGTAGCCGTATTCCTACTCTAGTGGCTGTCGGGCATGAAATTGACGTTAGCCTGGCAGAACTGGCGGCCGATCAACGCGCCAGTACGCCGTCTAACGCAGCTGAACTGCTTGTACCAGACAAAAAACAAGTTCTCTCACAGTTTAGCTCTTATAAAACACAGCTATCTCAGTTGGTTCAAGGCTGTATGATGGACCACCAAAAACGGATGCAGGATGACACGCAAACCATTAGAGAACTTGTGGTTAGAATATTTGAAAGCCAGCAGCGTTCTCTTGGCTTGAAAAAACAGCTCATAGAAGCTTTCAACCCGCAAACTGCACTAAAACGTGGTTATGCCATAGTGCGAACCATAAGTGGTACAGTTGTCAGAACCGGGCGAGATTTGTCTGTCGGACAAAAACTGTCCTTGCAATTGCCAGACTCCCTGATTGATACTACTGTTAAGAAGATTAATCTAAAATAGGAAACTATGGCTACAAAAAAAACCGATTCTTATCTGGAACTAAGCCAGGAGCTTGATGAGATTGTGTTGCAGTTACAGGCTGAAAATATAGATATTGAGCAAGCGGTTAAAAACTACGAGCGGGGTATGGCTATAATATCTGAACTGGAAAAACAGCTCAAAAGTGCCGAAAATAAGGTTAAGAAGATAAAGCTACAGTTCGATCGATGAATATATTACTCCTAGTTCTAGCTGCAATGATTATTCTATTTGGTTTCGTTGTACTGTTCGGTGCGCCTTATCTTCCTACGCTTAAGAAGCAGACCAAAACAGCGCTTGATCTGCTTGATCTAAAAGAAGGCCAAACGATACTGGAACTAGGTTGCGGAGATGGCAGAGTGCTAAAAGCAGCGGCTCAACGGGGGCAAAAGGCCGTTGGCTACGAACTTAACCCGCTACTGGTTATCATCGCGTGGTTTAATACGTTTGGTTATCGTAATAGTGTCACCATTATATGGGGTAATTACTGGACAAAAGCATGGCCAGAAGCAGATGGGGTATTCGTCTTTCTGCTTGATAAATATATGGAAAAGTTGGATAAAAAAATTATGCAGCAATATCCTGATAAAAAAATCAAACTAGTGAGTTTCGCGTTCAGGATTCCTAATAAAAAACCGGCAGCCAAAAAAGATGCCTTATATCTTTACATCTATGGATAACTCAGATAACATTACGCTTATGATTAGAGACAACCAAAGAGGCTCAGTCCTTCTTTTTGTTACGCTTGGCCTTTTTGTGGTGCTGTTTCTGGTTGCAGCAGTTTTTGGCATATGGGCATACTCCAGCCGACAGGACTATAAAGATCACTCCGACCAAAAGGCAGCGGCTGCTATAGGCGTTGCAATTAAGCAGGAGGACAGCAAAAAAGACGCTGAATTTGTGGAGGCCGAAAAGAATCCACTGCGATCATACGTTGGACCGGAAACATTCGGTAAATTAACCATACAATATCCCAAAACATGGAGTGCACAGGTAAGTGAGAACGGTGGCAGTGCGGTCATAGACGGCTACATGCACCCTAATTTTGTGCCGGGCTTAAACTCAAACACTAACTTTGCCTTACGCGTTCAGGTTTTACAGACTAATTACGCAACTGCTCTAAAGCAGTTTGATCCTTTAGTAAAAGCCGGAAAGTCTCGTGTTAGCCCTTATGAGGCCCCCAAAGTCCCCGGCGTAGTCGGAACTAGAATTGAAGGGCAGGTTGATGCAAATAAAAGCGG
>CAZILM010000043.1:0-2003 GCA_964540115.1 uncultured Candidatus Saccharibacteria bacterium
GAGGGAACTTTACTGTTTAGGAAATTCTGTATGTCGCCTGTGTTCATGGTGTTGACTCTGAAAAACACACCATCATCAATGATGCGGCCGGCATGAAAGTCACTTCCCGATAAGGCCATCGCCGTATGGCCGCCTACCAGCAGACTAGCTGTCAGTGCTAGAAGACATAGCCCTAAGGCATAACCCGTAAATTTAACAAGCCGGTTCACTATCTTATTTTACCTCTATTGTCGAAGATGTTGATGTTCCTTGAGCAGCATCGGAGCTATAACTTACAACTACTGACCACGTGCCAGCTGATAATTCACCGCTTGCAAGCTTCATGGGCGGGCAAGTCGTGTAGGATACATTTTTAAAACCGGTTGAAGATTTTGTTAGGGTCGTACTACCTTTAGTCAGAGTTGCCGTACAAATGCCGCCGTCCTCAAAGACGCCAGGTACATAAGCTTTGATGGCAGACGAATCAGCACTGGTAATAACTGGTGTCACTGATTTTTTTTGCGAGTTTGATGATTGACCTGTTGATGACTGCTGGTCGCCTAAATCGGCTTTGTGTTGATCTACCTCTTTTTTGTCTTCTTCAGTCGGTGGGGCATAGTTAACTCCGGAAGCACCAGTTGTGGATGGCTCAGGCGTGGTTTTGTGATCATTATAAATTTTTAGTCCGCCAATAGCTAAAATGGCCGCGGCCAGAACTAGCATGCAAATTAAGAAGTATTTACGGCTTGATTTAGTTCTTTTTGATTTCATTTTTTTGTCTACCTTAAGTGTGTTTATGATAACACATATGCATAATTTATGCAATTTGTGTAGAGTAGTTATGCTTAAAGCAGCGCCTTAAGGTGTGATACACTCTCGTTAATGAACAGGCAACTTTTGCGGACGCTTGTAAGTAACCCTAAATTAGCAAAACTGCGAGTGCTCATACCGCCGCTTCTGCTGGCTTTTATTACATTCTTGGTTTTCTTTACGACGTTGGTTTTAAAACACCGTACTTTCTATGTTTTCCCTGATAATATTGATCAATTCTACGCCTGGTATCAAAAACTGGCCTACGCAGTTCATCGCGGGACGCTACCTATCTGGGATGCGAATGTCAGCGCCGGCCATTCGTTTGTCGGCGAGTTGCAGGCCGGAGTTTTTTACCCGGTAAACCTGGTCTGGGTTTGGCTTTTCGGATCAGCTCAAGGCATCAGTATTTTCTTTCTGGAGCTAATAGTTGTTTTCCATTTCTGGTTGGCCTCGTTGGGTATGTACTACGCAGCTCGTTCGCTGGGACTTAGTAAAGTATCCAGCTATATATCGGGATTAACTTTTGCTTTTGGAGGGACAGTTGCAATCAGGTCAGTTTCTCAGACTGCCATCTTTTTCGGTCTATGCCTCATTCCATGGGTTTTTGTTACGTTCCATATGTACGTTAAATCCAAAAAAATACGCTATCTTTTTCTTTGCGGTCTGGCGGAGGGGCTTATATTACTGGCCGGACACATCCAGCCCTGGTTCCACGCCAACGTGCTGATAACTCTTTATGTAGTCTTTCGTACTTTCAGTTTTCCGTCGGCAGCACGGTTTAAGACTTTACTCAAAGGATTGGCTGCAGTGGCAGCAGGCTTGCTTATTTCTCTGTTAGTGGCGTTGCCTCAAATGGCTCTTAGTGCTCAATACTTACCTAAGGCCGTTCGTTTTGTCGGGGATACCCAGCCAATTGGCGCAAACGATAAAGTCAGTTTCAGCACTTTCACGAAAGCTTTGAGCTATAAGCCGCAAGATTTTCTATCGATCGTAAACCCGGTTCAATACCCGGTGGTTGATGGCAATGAGATCTACATTGGACTGATGGGCTTAGCCATTATTATCGCTGCCGTCTTTTTTGCCAAAAGTGAACTGCGTAAACACGCCGTTTGGCGAACAAATAAGCGCTTCTTAACTGGCACAATATTAATTGCTGTAGTTATTATGTTGGGTTACTGGACTTTTATTCCAGCCATCATGCGTGAGGTGCC
>CAZILM010000043.1:2103-4954 GCA_964540115.1 uncultured Candidatus Saccharibacteria bacterium
TCTTGTGCGCCTTATTTACCCGCTACACCAAGCACGTACTCCTTCTCGGTGCGTGCATGGTAGCCATAGCTCAACCAGTCTGGTTCCTGCCGAAAATCCAAGCCTTTCCAAGTACCTATGCGCCCACGTATTATCGCCGCAGCGACAGTATCAATTTCCTGGAGCCCTATTATGGTAAAGCCCGTGTACTGATAGAGGACAACGCGCTGCCGGTAAATATTGGCGATGTTTTTAACATCCAGACGGTGAATGGCTACGGCGCAACCCTGCATAAGTCATTCTATAATTTCCTGACCGAGCCCGAGACAGAAGCGACTAGCGGACTGCACATGGATCTATTCAATACTCAATTCCTGGTCAGCAAAAAGCCGCATCCTGAATTATCCCTAAAACTTTATGATGAAGATCGCGAAATTTATGTGTATGAGCGACCAAACTATATGCCGCGAGCATTTCTGGCCAGCCAATTTGAAGCCTGCCATCAACATCTGCCTGGCTGCGACGGAGTAATGTTGCAGACATATTCCGATACTCACATACAAGTGAATACTGCAGCCGACCAACCAGATAAATTGGTTCTATCGGAAGTTGATTACACTGGCTGGAAGGCTTATGTCGATAACCAACCGGTAGAAATACAAACCTATGGCAATAACACGGTCAAGCTATTCCGCTCTATTGATGTGCCGGCGGGTAAACACACCGTAGACTTTCGCTACAAACCCTTTTAGTTTTGGCTAGGCTGTGCTGGCGTAAACTGATACAGCTCATATATGGGCACACCTTCGTCGTAGAAAATCTTCAGCTTTTTAACGGTTCCTGAGTGGCCTGCAATTGTGAGTATGGCAGCTTGCGGTTCTGGGAAAACGGCTGCGTTTTGGCTGTGTGCGATGATATATCTAGGTTGTATGTTAGCTCCTGAACCTCCAAAATACTTTTCCTGAGCGGCTTTAACTTGTGACGGATCTTGGGCATCAATCGGACCAAAAACTTCGGTGTACTTCATGTACTCAGGATTCATGGTAAGCAGCTGTGTCTGCAGACCCCAATCGTCCACAATGTACTTGCCAGGAGTTTGCCTCGTGTAATTGACCAGATCATAAATTGTTTCTGACCAGACCGGTACCTTATGGTGAACTAGCGAAGGCAGGTGAGCCAAATAGATAGCTATTTGCACAGTGCAAACCAGAACAAAACCACTTGTCACCAGAATAACTCTCTTTCTATTCTTGGCGCCTTGTAGCAACCAATAAACCGGGAATGCCAGCAAAATTGCCCAGAAAGGCTGCAGGATCAAGTAGTGCCAACCGGCTACTGCATCAGGTGAGATCATTAACTGGCCAAATAAAAAGACAAAAACTAATCCGCACCATTCAAATAATAAAGAACGACCCTTACCTCCAGAATTAAAGAGCTTGGTTCTGAAGTAATGCGTAACTCCCCATGCAACAACAGCCAATTGAATTAGAAACAATATATATGAATACGCGAATGTTTCATGAAGCACCAGCTGGTAAAAGAAAAATGCCTGCCCGCCTAATGTTGTACTAGTTAGATTCCAGACTAAAATAGGACTGTTAAAACCAATGCCATGACCCAAGCCAAAGTGAAGAATGATAAAAGTATAGTAAGAAACTGATAAAACGAAACAACCCAGCGCTAACACTACGTCAGTGAGCTGCACTTTTCTTTTCTTGTATCGCCAATCAACAAAGAAATAAATGAGCAGAGAAAAAATTGCGGCATTACTGAACCAGAGAAAATTGAGCTTATTGTATTCACCCACCAGCAGAAGCAGCAGGCCGGCAATCAGTGCCCAGCGCTTTCTATCTCTCAGATAATATACAAGAGCAAAGGTGCAGAGGGCTTTGAGTATAAATTCGATTACAACCGGTCCGAAGTCAGTGCGACCAAAGGCTATGAGACTGGCACTCGTTGCCAGTAAAGCTAGAGCAAGAAGCGCAACCTTCCGGTTTGCCAGTTTTAAAACCGCGCCATAGACTACCGCTAGTCCGCCAGCGAGCATGAGTATCGACACGGTTCGTATTAGGGCGATGCTTGAACCAAATAATTTGAATAGAGGAAAAAAGAGGTACGCTTTTATGGCGCCAATATATGGCATGAGTAGAACTGGAAACTTCCAGATACTAAACGATAGGAAAGTCGTTTTATCAGTGCGAAGAGCGCCGTTTGTAAAAAGGACTTCGTCGTAATGCGGGCCGGGGTAGTTAATTAGCAGCAGACTACAAATCACGAACAAACCAATGAGCGCGATTGCCCAGATATACCTTCTTATAAATGATCGCAGCGTTAATGTAGCGAAATCTTTGATAGAATAATTCTAACAGAATCTAAGATTGTGGTTGGAGTGATACTTGGCTGAGACTGATTTTCATTACGGTGGCCATGACCTTGAGTCAATGCTCAATGCCCACAACTATTATGCCTGGATATCCGACAAAATTGCCGGGCATGTAGGCAATGAGGTCGTAGAAGTTGGGGCGGGATCCGGCTCATTCTCAAACTACTTGATAGGGCACAAACCGAAACGTCTTGTGCTGATTGAACCATCGTCCGATATGTTCAAGCACCTAAAAGTGGCCTCAAAGTCTCTTGGCAAAAAATCACCGAAGAGCCAGATTGAATTACACAATGGCACGTTTAGCGATGTCAAAAAGAAGATTGAGGGCAAGCCGGATACCTTTGTCTATATAAATGTTATGGAGCATATTGAAGACGATCAGGCTGAGCTGGATCAGGTTTACTCAGCGCTAAGGCCCGGCGGCAAACTAATTATTTTTGTTCCAGCCCTCCAGCAGCTACTGGGCAGTTTTGATAACCAGGTAGGGCA
>CAZILM010000044.1:0-1505 GCA_964540115.1 uncultured Candidatus Saccharibacteria bacterium
CCTCATGATGTTGCCATCACTGGATTTTGAGTCCAGCGTATCTGAATGAAATGGTGCCGCGGGACGGACTTGAACCGTCACGAGCTTGCGCTCACAGGATTTTGAGTCCGGCGTGTCTACCAATTCCACCACCGCGGCTCCATTTAACCCAGATATACATTTTTAATTGATCGTGCTCCGCACTAGGTTCCGCCACCTCGGCTTATACCTGTTATGCCATAGGCTAACTTCGGTTATTGTACTATACTGGATGCCAGGAAGATAGCGGGCACCGCCTCTGTTTACGTGACACTATAATATGGATCCAACTATTAATGAACCACCAGATCAAACTAAGTCTTCAAAAGAAGACTTAGTTAAAGCGCAAGGTGAACGCGCTGCTGAGGCTATGCGCCAAAAAATCGCCGCTATTTATGCCGGCGAGCCGAACGCCAAGGAAGAGATACAAGAGGCCGAGGAGGCTGGGCGACACCGTTCCAAACACCAGCGTTTCATGTATCAACTCAGTACATCAGGCAAATCATTAGCCGATATCCAAACAGCCTGGCATACCTATTACACCAATCTAACTGACCCAGAGAAGCATCAGGTCTGGCGCGAGTTTTATGAAGCCCATGGACACGGTAGTCAATATAATCAAGTTCCCTCAGCTCAGCCTTTGCACCAAGTAGAGCTACCACCGCAATCACAAGTCTCTACGCTGGAACCGGCGATGCCGAAATCATCCAAGCCAAAATCGATTGCCGACATCAAAAAGCAGCTCAACCATCGCTCTCAGTCACACAGGAAGATTAAGGGCAAGCATCATTTCCAGTCTCTGATATTCGGCTTGTCTATGGGCTCGGTGGTACTGCTAATATTACTGTTCGGTTTTTTTAACGAACGTTTTATAGCGCCGCTCATCTCGCCCAGCCGAAACGTCAGTGCTACACCTATCATTACCGACCCGAATAGCACAGCCGCCAGCAACAACCCCGAGGTTATAATTCCAAAAATAAACGTAGAAATTCCGGTGGTATATAACCAGCCGTCCGTCGCAGAGAAAGACGTAGAGAAATCGCTGGAAAGCGGGGTGGTGCATTACGCAACAACCCCGAACCCCGGCGAGTTAGGCAATGCCGTTATTTTCGGTCATTCAAGCAACAACATTCTTAATAAAGGAAAATATAAATTTGCTTTTGTTTTACTAAGCAGGCTCGATAATGGTGATCTATTTTATCTAGACAAAGATGGTGTTCGATATGTGTACCAGGTCTTTGATAAAAAGATTGTTGATCCATCAGATGTTTCGGTACTTAGCAACA
The DNA here is from genome assembly GCA_964540115.1 of uncultured Candidatus Saccharibacteria bacterium. Classification (GTDB taxonomy): domain Bacteria; phylum Patescibacteriota; class Saccharimonadia; order Saccharimonadales; family CAYVSP01; genus CAZILM01. The sequence goes on from CAZILM010000044.1 coordinate 1,305, forward strand.
CAACCAAACCCGCCACAGCAACTCTAATTACCTGCGATCCACCTGGTACGTCACTGCACAGATTAATTATTGTCGGGCAGCAGATTTCGCCAGATCCATCAGGCAATAAAGCCAGTAGTGTGAAATCTTCAGACCGACCGACTGTATTGCCGAGTAATTCACCAAGCTTGTGGTCGCGCCTTACCAGCTGGCTTTAATAAA
>CAZILM010000044.1:1605-4327 GCA_964540115.1 uncultured Candidatus Saccharibacteria bacterium
TTCAGTGCGTGTAACCGCAGCACGGCCAGCCACACTAAGCGAAGGGCCGATAGTGTAAAGCCATTTATAGCTGCCGTCAAAGAAAGGCGATAGGGAAGAGTCAGAAGGCACGAGATTTTGCTTGTTAGTGCCATCAAAGTCAAACACCATCGCCTTACCACCAGTCACTGCTGTGAGTCTATTTGCATCCATCCAGACTGCGTGAGTTGAGTCTCCGATTGGCACTTCAAGATCATAATAGTATCGCCTGTCGCTGTCGGCATCATAAGCCGCGAATTTGCTGCCGGATTGAACGGCGACAAAGCGAGCGCTATCGGAAAAAGAAACAAACTGCGGGTTAGTTATATTAAGCACGATGGCCGGTAGAAGTGCGTTATTATCGCCATGCTGTTTGAGCGTATCTTGCGGATTTCGGTAAATATAAGCTCGATTTTCGCTCTTGGCAGCCGCCGCAATGTACCAACGGTTATCGAAACGAGCCAGGTCAAGCAAGTAAGTGTCGTTGGCCGGCAGTTCGCGCAATGTATAGGTATTACCGCTATCGACTAATTTCAATGAAGTCTTTCCGGGCTTGTTTGCCTGGTCACTCACAAATAGTACGGTCTTGTCACCACGAGGCTTAAAGGCCAGCACATGAGTGAGAAATGGCGTTACGGTAGCTGCTTTGACGTCTCCGGTTTGAATTGTGCCGTTGCTGTAAAGATAAAGCGAATCAAATTTCTTATCGCGCAACATAACCTGGGAAGGCGACTGCTTGAACAGCTGGTTAACATTAAATGAGCTCGCCGGATTTTCGCGATCAATCATTACGAACTCGCTGCTGGCGCCAAAACGATGCTCGATTAATACATGTCTATTATCGGTTGACCACTCAGTATTTTGCCAGCTTTGATTTGGTTCCAACGAAGCAGTCACTATATTAGCCGGCAAAGTAAGCGAGCTAATTGTAGAGTTGTCGTTATTAAGATCCATAATATCGAATTTAAGAAGTTGGCCGGGCTGTTGAATCAGTGCCCAATGACGATCTGGACTCTCGGTTATGAACGGCGGAGTGTTCGAGTAGAGCTCAACATCTTTGGTTTTTAGTGTAATCGGAAAGAGTAGGGGGTAATCAAGCCGTTCAATGCTACCGCCTTGCAATGAAATGCTGCGCATCCACGGTCGATAACCAGCCCGTCTTAACTCTATATTGTATTGTCCGCCTCGCAACGACATCCGGGTATCGGTATGAGCCCGCTGCTCACCGTTTACATATATATCAGCTGAAGCCGGATGAGCAGCAACGAAGACCAGTCCATTCTGGACAACCGACCCGGTTTTCCTGTCCAGATCATAACCATAAGATAGAAACACCAGGACCATGGTTCCCATGGCTAACGCGATAGCCACAAGAGCATAGCCAACTAATAATCGTATGCGGTGCGACCGCTTTTTATTAGGATCAAGAAAATCCATGCCCCACTAGTATAATGCTTTTGCTGCAACCGATACTATTTATGAACTACAATAAATAAAAACGTCGCGAATAACTGCTTATGCAGGCTTGTAAAATCGACTAAGCACTAGTATTATGATCTTACACTGTTAAATCGTCCTATTATTGGGATGCATTGAGGATATAAAAACAAGTGGGTAAAACCAAAACCTATCTAGAACTTAACGGCAAAAGATATGATGTCGCAACTGGCAAGATTATAAATAACGTTGCCACAAACCGACCAGCTAGTGCTTTAATTACCAAAAAGGCCGCTGTGAAGAAAGAGCAAAGCGTAGAAGGCATAATAAGCAAAAAGACAACAGCGCAAGGTAAAACAGCATCTCCTAGCCGCCAGCCAAGTAATTTATCCAAGTCCGCCCACCATAAGAAAACTCAGCACACCAAGACGCTTATGCGTCATGCAGTCATCAAGCCATCGCGAGGAGGACTTTTTCACGCTAAGGCTTTGCCCTTGTCCAGCAGCCCGCTAAGTGTTAATACAGACGTCGCTATGTGGCCCGCTGTTAGCCAACAACGCATCCATCGAGCTGAAGCTATACATAAGAGCCGTTTGATTAGTCGCTTTGCACCGGCCAATTTATTAATAAAAACAGCTGTTTTGCCGGTAAAAAAAGAACCTTCGGTTTCCGACACCCTAAAGCAGAGGCCGGTTACCAAACGCTCTGAGCAAGCAATAAGTAAGGCGCTATCGACCGCCCATTCGCATGAACAACCAAAACTAAAAAAGACCCGTGCGCACCACAAAGTGGCGCATAAATTACATATCAGTCCGAAGAAATTCAATATCGGGGCGGTAGTCTTGGCAACCCTATTACTTGGTAGTTTCGTCTTCTATCAAAACATGGCAAACCTGAACGTCCGCATCGCTGCTGCAAGAGCCGGGTTCAATGCTTCATTGCCGGCATATCATCCAGCTGGTTTTGCTCTCAAAGGCCCAGTGCAGTACGCACCGGGTGAACTTACAATTAACTACAAGTCGAATAGCGACAGTCGAAATTTTCAAGTGAAGCAGCAACCTTCTAATTGGGACAGTGAAACCTTGCGCTCAGCATATGTTGCGAAAACCAACCAGTCATATCAGGTATATCAGGCAAATGGCCGGACAGTTTATATTGATAAGACCAATGCCAACATGGTGACTGGCGATAAGTGGGTACAAGTTAACAGTGACGGCAGCCTAAGCACAGAGCAGCTGCTCAACATCGTAAAAAGCGTAGATTAAAA
>CAZILM010000045.1:0-4047 GCA_964540115.1 uncultured Candidatus Saccharibacteria bacterium
CATATTCTCCAGTATCAACACCTATTTCAGCCCCCACTTTATATTTGGACAGATATTTAGCTAAATCATCACGACTTTTCAATGCCGCCGCTGCGATTGTTGTATTCTTAATTTCTTTGCTCATTGTTTTAATTATATAGCTTCACGCAGTGGCGCCCTATTTTTTTGTAAGCCGGGTAGCCTATACGCTTGGGGGAGGGAAAAGCCTGTCCCGCATTAAAACATGAGCGGAACAGTCTGTAACCAGATTGTGAAGCTTCAAGTTTTTAGTGCGGGGATATGGCTCGTGGTTAATGCGTGAGTGATAGGGCTAAAGCGACGCAGTGTTTGCAAAAGATTTGATGGTTTTTCGGATTGCCAGCGCAGTGCCAAGTCAGTCCTTTGGCGCCGGTAGAAAAGGTTACACGGCGGCGCTGGCCGCCACCTTCGATAGATGAGCCTTTCAAACCACCCACCCAAGCTTCAACTTTCTTGGGCTTCTGCACGATTATTTCTACACCGCCGCGTTTGTAGATTGCTCGACCGTAGCGCAAATTTGACGGCAAGGCAATCTGTTCCAAGACTTCTTCATGCAATAGTTCAATAATAGCCTTCACGGTTCTATTTTATCTCACACAGGAAATTATTGTTTATGCTTTACCGAGAGCAGTTTTCTTTTTAATGATCTTGCCAACAAAAACAGAAACAAAAATTAGCAACAGAAATGCCCCTAAAAAGGTAGGGTACCAAGGCACATTGTCCCAGAGTCCATATGATATATCTGATTTAGCAGGATCGCTTTTGTCATAAAAGGCCGTAAATTTATCGCCAATCTTTGGCGCGTAGATATAAGCCAACCCATAAAAACCCTCAATACCTCTCGTAGTGTGAACCTGGCCTTGTAAGTCTGTGTATTCCAAGACAGGGTACTGCTGTTTATGTACCCGGTTAAAGCGGACTACAGTTGCTGTGGTTTTGATTGATTTTGTATCATGATAGTGATTAATAAACATTTGCCACGGAATCGTGAGCAAAATAAAAACCAGCGCTACAGCTAGCAGGATTTTCTGGTATTTCTTCATGATTCGATTATAACCCGTATAGGTAAACGTATGGCTGGTGGCTAGCTTTCGCCGGGAAAGTTACCAGAGAATATAATCTCGACTGAATAGGGCATTCTGGCCAGCATTTCTAAGTGTCCAGCCATTGTACTCAGTTCATTCATGGATGCATCATGTTCTTGCCATTCAAATCCCAACGGAGCGGCGTCCATCCTCCACACAGACCCATCCGGTTGAAAGTAACCACCGTGATGGCTGCCATCATTTGTAGAAATACCTCTGATATCATTTTCTGAAGCTGTAGCCTGAGGAAGAGGTGGAACGGTCTTAATAGTTGCCCGCAGTATTTCTCGTACTCTCCCTTTTACCTCAACTCTAGGATATAAATCAGTTGGTAAACCCAGGCCTGAAATGCGAAATGCGTTCATGCGAATTTTTTCGCCAATCCGGTAAATCTTACTTCCAAGCTCTAGTCTTGCCAGCTTTTCGCTATCTGAAACAAGGGATCCAGGCATCTTAACTCCTTAGGAAGTTTCTATTATAGAATGCTATAGCTCAAATGCATATTGCTTGTGGTTTGATATTCAACTCACTTATTTTAGTATGAGAGCATGAAAATAGGTGAGCCCGGAGACACCATTAAGGCTGATGCGTGGGAGTACGTGGTACTGCGTGCATATGAAGGGCCAGAGCCGTTGGCCGAAATTCTTGATTCTGATAGAGGTGACTTCGCGATTATAGGCGCAGAATACAGCCTTGAGGATATGGATTTTTTGCACAGTGCAGCCTTGCGAGCCAAGGAGCATGCTTTATACGTTCTCTATCCCCATGCTGATGCATTACGATCTAGCGATATACCCACCAGAAGAACTGCAGCAGAAGAAATACGCCGGGCAGTTCTGAACGATGACGGCAGCCGTTCCAGGATGATGCGTACAGCCATAGTTTCTTCTACAATATTGCGGCAGATCGAACAGTTTAATTCCTGATAAATGTTGAAAGAGATATTGCTTACGCTTGCTTCTTGTTCGTCTAGGTCGTAACGTAGCCTTTATGGTTGACGACATGTATACAGATTACGGCCAGTTTTTAGAATACTTTCAAGAGCAATACAATGTTCACGATGTGTACATTAGACTTACCCGAGCCCCGCAGGGCTATCTGGCTTGGGCGGCAAATAGAACTATGCTTGAAACCTGTCTTAGTCAAGCTGGAATCAAGGGTTCAGTGGACTATAATGCAATGCCTCACTATCCGATAGATTGGTTTGATCCAGGACAAGGCGAGACCGCGCTCGAAGCTGCCAAAAGCGCTGTTGATGCATACCATAGGGCATGGTCTGATCCAGAGAAGAGAACGCTCATGAATGCCGGCTGTATAGCCATTGCTGAGACGCTACTTCATAGTTAGCTGGAATGAGGAAGACATTGCCAGGAGCTAGGACTTAGGGGCGGCTATGTTTACCATCCAAAAGATTCCGAACTTGTCATTGACCATACCAAAAGTGTCGCCCCAATCTGCTTTGGTAAGGGGTTGAACAACATTGCCGCCGTCTGCGAGCTTATTGAAATAGCCGGTTAGTTCTGCTTCATCGTCTCCGCTAAGTGAAATGCTCATATTAGTGCCTTTTTGATATTTCATTCCGCCCACATCCAGAGCATCAGAAGCCATGAGAGTTATGCCATTTTCGGCTACTAACATTGCATGCATTAATTGATTTGGGTCAGCCTGGTCTACCGGCACGCCGCCTTCTTTAAATGTGGTCAGGTCTAGTTTGCCGCCGAATACATCTTTATAGAATTCTATCGCTTCGCGGGCATTACCCCGAAAGCTAATGTAAGGGTTTAGTTTCGATACCATAGTTTTCTCCTTAAGTTATTTACTTGTTCTGGAGCATCTCCGGGCTGGATTGCAGGATACTGACGCGGTTGCCTTCGGAGTCATTAAACGAGACCCACAGGCCAATACCTGGAATGTCTTGTGGTTTGCCTAACAACTTACCGCCAGCTGCTTCAATATTCTTTACAGCTTCTTTGAGGTCAGAGACTGAGATTACAACCGATGGCTGGGGCGAGGCCTGGGTAGCATTAAGGTCATAAAAACCGCCGTTGATCGTCCCCGGCGTTTTAACCATCCGGTTTTCATCGGTGTCGGCGGTAACTGCAACAATATAGTGTCCCATTTCCGGGCCGGTGGCGTTCATACCCCAGCCAAAAGCTTTTTGATAAAACTCGGCCACTCTTTTTGCATCTTTGTATGGCATCTCAAAATGTACTACTGGATTTTTACTCATGTCATCTCCTCTGTTACAGCTTTAGTATACGCCTAGTGTAAAATTAGAGCATGATAAAGATTAACAGCGTTTCGGGTTTGGTGTTCATGGTAGACGATTTGGACAAGACTGTGGAATTTTATGAAAAATTAGGGTTCCTTATTAAAGAAAAGGAAACTAATTATGCCAAAGTCTACGTAAATTGGTATTGGATGGAGTTTGTAGCTAAGGATAAAGCTGAACCAACTGTGTTTAAGAAAGCGGCCAATTTAGACACTGCAAACAAAGGGTCCGGCATTTTTGTTGAAGTAAGTGTTAGTGATACAGATGAATTTTACGATTCTCTAACGGCAAAAGGTATAAAACCTGCCAGCAAACCCCAAGATTTTGACTGGGGCAGGCGTGAATTTGTGGTAATCGACCCCGACGGCTATAAGATTGTCTTCTTTACAAAAAGCAAATAGCTACTTTTTCATCTTGGCTAGATTGCGTTTAGCAGCCGATTTAACCAGCTTGCGAATGAGAGCCAGAGGTAACGGTTTGTCGATAGGGAAGCGAACTGTGCCTTTGGATGTTACGTAAGCTTTTAGATCTTCTTTAAGCTCAGCAATCGGTGCCGCACCAGGGTAGAAACCGATGTGCTTATCGTAGCCGCCAAAATGAACCAGATTGCCATGGAGTGTGAAAGTTGCCAGCCCATAACTGATCTTTTCTTGTGCTTGAGGCACTTCATCA
>CAZILM010000046.1:0-1397 GCA_964540115.1 uncultured Candidatus Saccharibacteria bacterium
TCTAGTTTATATTTATCAAACTTGGGGCCGTCGAACTTGCCAAAGGCGTACCAATTTTTGATTGTTGCCTTGTAGAACTTGGTGCCCTCCACTTTTTTTGCTTCGTCCAGGATGCTCCCATCTTTACCCAGCCTTTTTTGAAATAACGGCAATAAAGTTTGCTGAGTTTTTTCATCATCTATCAATTCGGCCTTGCCCTCAAAATAAATAGCATGGGGTCCTTCGCTCAGCGAATGCTGGCGAACAATGTTACCGGCAACTTGCGGATTTTTTGCAATTTCTTGACTGTGGCGACGTGTTTTTAGTGAGCGCCAGTACAAATTTAGATTATCGTCGTAGACAAAATGAACCTCACAGACCCATGGTTTATTGTTGCTGGTTGTAGCTAGTGACATGTGCAGTGATTTTTCGATGTATTCGCGAACTATTTTTTCTACATCCATTTATGCCTCCCAACCGTGTTCACTATACATTTTACCCTTTTCAATTTCAGCCAGGGCAAATTTAACGTTAGGAAGCACATTCTTGGGCAATTTGTTCGTGTCCAGCCAGGCCAATTCAGCGTGTTCATCGGCTTGGGCATTGAAAGGCTCACCAGACCACTTAGTAGCTTCAAAAAAGACATCTACCCAGCTCATTTCCGGCTCACGACGATGTATGGTTAATAAATACTTAAGATCTTTGGTCTCAATATCAACACCGGCTTCTTCTTTGGCTTCACGAATCGCACCGGCTGTATATGTCTCGTCTTTTTCGACTTTGCCGGAGACCAGGCCATAATAGCCATTCATCCAGGCAGTATGCTCTCGCAACACAAAAGCCACTTTGTTGCCGCGCCGCATTATTACATAGGCAGCAATGTAGGGAGTGGCTGTAGTGTAAATCATCGGTTATCGCCCTTACCTTTTATCTTGCCGCGTTTGTGGCGGTCGGCCAGCTTCGCCAGATTCTGCTCGGCGACTTGGTCAAAAGGAATGCCCAACTCTTCCGACAAGACAGCCAGATGCCACAACACGTCGCCAACTTCACCGGCAATTTCCTGCTTATTGGTGGCGGTTATTTTGCCATCCTGATCGCGAATAATACGCTTAAAACGGGCGGCTATTTCGCCGGATTCTTCTACGGTACCAAGTATCCAGTGGGTTAGATCGGCAAATTTGTCACCACTGTAGAGTGCAGTTTTTAAGGCTTTCTTCTGGTATTCATTAAAATTCATCGATTCTCCCTGCCTCATTTATCTTAACAGCACCTTGCCGGACTATCTCGATTGCGTCATCAACTATACGAATAATGGTTGAGGGCGGTCTATTTGATAAATCACCCCCATCCACATAGAAATCTACATCTTGGCCGAAGTATTTTTTGGCTTCTTCAATCGTATCCGATGGTTTTTCGCC
>CAZILM010000046.1:1497-3822 GCA_964540115.1 uncultured Candidatus Saccharibacteria bacterium
CTCATACAGTCTTTTGACCGCCGTCTGGTCTGCTGCCCGAGCCACTAATCCATAGATGGTGTCAGTCGGGATAACCCCTACAGCACCGTTCATTAACTGCTCGATTATTTTAGGGTCGCTTAGTGGGTCAGAAGTTGTCATGCAAATAAATACCTAGGTTTAACCTAGGCTAGCATCTTATGTACGGTTATTAAAGACCGAGTGTCTGATCGCTCAGGTCGTTACTGGAAAAATCTTTAGAATCGTCAACTTTACTAAGGCTTTGATCGACTTGGTCACTACTGGTGGTGACATCAGTGCTGGTGACAGGCGGTGAAACTGTAGTTGCAGTAGTTTTACTGGTCGGCTTCTTAGAAGTTTCCTGGCTTTTCATATAGGCAAATACAACTACGGCTGCAATTGCCAGCGCCACAACTACTGCAAGGATAATTACACCTATTGGTTTCTTTTGTTTGTGAGCAGGCGGGGTGTTTGGAATTACTGGTGGGGTTTCAGCACCTTCGCCTGAAAGTTCGGGCAATGGAGTAACGCCAACTGGTGCACTAGGTTCTGGAACAGATTCTACTGGTTCCGGATCTGGTGTGAAAGATGTCGGAGCAGGAGCTTCTGGTTCAACTACTGGTGCAACAGGCGCAGGTGGTGCCTCCACGGCTTGAGCAGCGGGCTCCGGTGTCACGGTCTTAAGGTCCAGGGCAGGCGCACCAGTTACTAAAGTAGGTTCTGGTTTTGGATCTGTGCTGGTGCGTACTTTGATTTCCATATAATATTCCCTATTGCTGTGTGCTTGGTTGTTCTTTAGTTTTCAGACCATCACGAATTTTGGCTAGAGTTGGTTTAATGGTATCGGTTACGTAAGTACGGATATCTTTTACGTCATCCTCTACTTTTTGGCGGGCGGTGCGGGCTGCTTCAAGCGTGGTCTTGAAGGCAGTCGGGTCAGCCTGGCAATCCAGAGACGATAAGTCATCGACGGCCAACTTGTAAGCACTCAAATCTGTCTTATAGTTAGCAATCTTGGTTTGCAGCGTATTAATCTCACCTTGCAGCTCATTTGAATCAATATCTTTGTTCTGTAGTTTGGTGGCTAACTTTGTAAGGTTATCTGTAATGTTGCCATAAACCTCTGCACGGCTTGTTTCTATGCCTTTTACCCGCCCGCTTAGGCTGCTTACAACACCTTGAGAAGCTTTACAACGTAGTTTAAGGCTGGCGGTTTGTTTTGCAGTTAATTTAATCTTCAGGGCATCTTTGCGCTGCTGAATACGCTCTGCAATTGTAGTTTGCGGCTGAGTTTCGGCTTCAGTGCTGCTTTGTGCATCAGTGCCACTATTGCTCTCTCCCGACGTGGTATCTGCATGAGCTTTAACGACGCCAAGCAAAAAGACAGGTGTAATGGCAGCTAGCAGTAAAAATAGTCTATATTTCTTCATCGTTTCCCTTAGTCGCTATTTTAGCATAAACGTTTCAGGCGAGAAGAGAGCAAAATTATATTATGAGGTTCTGGAAGCTACCCAATTCATAACTGCGGCGGCCGCCACCCAGTTTGGCACAACAATAAATAAGCTAATCCAAAAATCATGATCACTTTTCATTACGTATACCAATACGCCAACTAGATAGCATGTGTAAGGAATGTAGGTCAGCCAGCCTTTGGTGTTATTTGGCAGATAGCTGCCGCGAACTTTAATAAACCACTTCTTTTTACTGCGTGATGTCATCAATCTTCTCGGCTAATTCTCTATCTCTATCCGTTACTTTACCCTCGGAATGCGTGGTTATACTAACTTCTACCCTGCCCCAGCCTAGCTCTATATCCGGATGGTGATTCATTCTTTCAGCAATTTTGCCGATTTTGTTTACAAATTCAAGCGCCGACTTGAAATCTTCAAATTTAAATTCTCTGACAAGCGAGTTATTTTTTTCATTCCACATACCTAAATTATAACAGGGACTTATTGGCGTTTTAGGAGTATAATGTCATGAAATGGAAGAACTAGAAATCCGGCAGGCTCTGCATGTTATGGAGCTCGATGAAACTTTAAGCACTGAGTCGTCATACAGTGCTAACACTACTCTATGGCCTGATAATCGCATTTCCTTTACTGAAAAACATATTGCCTATTTAAAAGCCCGTCCAGCTCTCAACCCCAGACATTACCTGTCCAACCTCAGACTTATGATCAAGCTACACCGCTAAGAAAATAACAGACCTGCATTAATTAAACAGCTCGCAGTAAATACGGATTTAGTTCGGATTTACTGTGTCCATCTCTTGGGAAGAGAAGCCGGAGCAAATGTTCTTGCCCCGCGCGATGAGAAACCCAA
>CAZILM010000047.1:0-3285 GCA_964540115.1 uncultured Candidatus Saccharibacteria bacterium
AGAAGACTAACTGAAAAACCAGCGGACCCGGGGGTAGTACCCGGCAGCTCCACCACTCGACTCACTACGCTCGCTCGTGGTAAACCAATTATCATTATTGGGAGACTTACGTAGCGATCGAGTGCAGTAGGTCGAGTGACCCCGACTTTATGGAGGGGCCAAGTTATAATTAATGTATGCCTTGGTTTGTTTACATAGCACAAGCCCGCACGGGCCGTTATTACGTTGGTATTACGACCGATCCCGTAAAAAGAATTGAGAAACATAATGAGGGACTAGGTTCACAAATGGCCAGACAACAGGGTCCTTTCGTCTTGAAATACGTATCTAAAGCCTTTCCGTCCAAATCCGAAGCCAGGAAAAGAGAAATTATCATAAAACCCTGGAACAGACAGAAAAAAGAAAAGCTTATTTCTGGCGAATGGTCATAGTGCTTTTTTGATTGCTTTCGTATATGGTACAGCTTATGCTTATGGATATGAAAAGTTTAAAAAGTAATGAGCGCGGCGTTATCAGTCATATAATGCTCGGCCTGCTCTTTGTAATTGTTATTGGTGCCATCGTGGCTGGGTTCCTATACGTCAGAAAGCAAAACCAGGATAACACCAAGAAAGATCAAGCCATCCAGGCCGCCAACTCACAAATTGAAGCCCTTAAAGGCAAGACCTCGATCCCTCAAGACTGGAAGCCTTTCCCGATAGGTGATGGCCAGAAGGCTGTTTTGCCTAATTATTACAAATTAGACCAGGAAATAAATGGGACTTTCCTATTTTCCGATCCGGACGGTCACTACGACGATAACTTTTCGCCGAAAATCGCCGTGCATCAACATTCATTGCCAAGCATTAACTACAAGACTTTTTCATATGACACTTATTGCCAGTTCAATGGCACGGCGTGGGTGGCCTACACCAATGCCAGCAATACCCAAACAGCCGATAAAAGCGCAGCTGCCGTCAGTGCCTGCGCCAAAATCACTGCCGAATCAATTGACGGCATAAAATATTATGCTTTTGAAAACACCGACGGCTACAACTACCATGCCGCTTATGCCGTTAAGGCCGGCTCAAACTACTACGTACTTAGCTATGAAAAGTACTTCAATGGCTACGGCAGTGAGGCCATTGACGCCGCGGCCACTGGCGTCAAGAAATCTATGCTAATTACACTCGAAAAAATAGTTTCCGCCAACCAGTAAAGTCTTAAAGGCTCATTATCGTAAAAACCTGGCTGCGAACCTTTGCAGTATATGAACAAGAATGTTAAAGTAACAAAACCATGAAAAGCATGAGAAACACGACTACGCAACCCACAACTCGACAGACATTTGCCGTATTCTTTGGTTTTACCTCTTTTATTCAGGCGGTAGCTCCTCGAACGTATTAACGACTTAAAACAAGCACAAGAGCGACCGCCGAAAAGAAGCGGTCGTTTTTAATTGTTGAAACTTTAAGGAGAATTTGAAATGAACGGAATAGAACAAGGTAAAGGAAGTGAGCCCACGGACTCAAGTGCTGAACAGCAGGTACAACCTATTGTAGTAGTCACTAAGGAAGAAACGATTGGCTCAGCCGCCCTCACAGCAACAAAAGCCAGTGAGCAAGTAATGGCATTAGATGACCAAGCACCCCGAAGCTGGGATCTGCACAAGTCTGGCTGGTGAAACAAGATATAAAATTATGGTAGGCTACGATATATGAACGAAGAAAAAATAGTACGAACTGTATGTGTATTTACGCAAAAACCCGATCTATCAGTCCTGCACAAACTTGATGTAATAGTTCAGAAGCTAGAACAGAACGGCTATGTAGTGCAGACTAAGCGTGTTGTATCAACAGTACAGAATGTTGATGGACTAATTGAGCTATCGGCAAAAGGAGTTGAGTATATTAGTGCTGGAAACGCCACACTTGCCGAGGCACATCAAATTCTGCCAGCATTTTACGCCAACAAAACACTGTCATTTAATGTCGAGCTTGGCCAAGAGCATATCACAGATAACCACGCACAGTTGCTACAAGAAATAATTAAGACGGACGCATCAAAGACGTTTAGCTTTACCTATACATTTAACAATGCTCCGTCTAGCCCATATTTTCCTTCTGCACAATACGAGAAAGATGGATTTGCTATAGGATTACAGCCTACAGACCTGTCCCAAGGCTGTAACATGCTTGAGGAGTGGCTAGAGAAGATGAAACAAACCTGGCATGAGATAGCTGGCCTGTTTGCTGACGACCAAGATTTCTTAGGTATCGACAGTTCGATTGCGCCATTGTTTAAGGGAGATAGCAGTTTTGTTAATTTCGTAAAAAGGCTTGGGCAGTCTTTTGAGCATTCTGTAACAACAGATATGTACACGACGATTACCAAATTCATCAAAGAGCAAAATCCAAAGCCTGTGGGACTGTGCGGTATGATGTTACCTTGTCTGGAAGATTTTGAGCTGGCCGACGAATATGAAGCAGGCAATTTCTCAATCGAAAGGAACATTTACCTTTCACTACACTCCGGTCTTGGGATTGATACTTATCCAGTTGGAATAGACGAGAATCCAGAGCGAGTAGTCGAGATTCTGAAACTTTTACAGTCGCTTTCCAACAAATATAGCAAACCATTATCTGCGCGATTTGTGTCTGATGGAAAGGCTAAGATTGGTGACAAGTCAGACTTCCAAAACCAATATTTAAGAGATTGTGTTATCCGGGCTTTGTAGAACGGCCGAACAGTTCTAGGGTGGGCTAAAGCCCAGGTGCTCCACCACAAAAGCTTGAGTGTAAACTCGAGCTTTTGTGTTTTTTGTATATATACTTTAGAACAAGATGAACACCGGACAATCAGCGTTTTCTCAGAAATCTTCGGCAACTCCTACACAATTTAGCTCGGTCGCATATCTTGTGCCACATGACGGTTTTATGAACCTTAAAGGCACCGCGGGTCAATTGGTATTATCTACGGACCACACGTTGACGTTTACGCCAACTGATAAGACCCAGCCTATAACGATCAAGCTTGCAGATATTACTGTGGCTGATTTCACGAATATATTCGCAAAGGTGCAGTTCAAACTAACCACACAGAGTGGCATTGTGCATATTTTCAATTTCGCAGATCCTTTTCTTCACAATCTTTACAAAATGACCAAAAACGTCAAGCTGGCTCAGAAATGGAAAGACGTTCTAATATCACAACTGCCTGCCACTGTAGTTCGGCAGAGAAAAGAAGTACAAGTTAAAAATTTGGTTATTGGTATATTGATTGGTGTTGCCGTGTTGGCCGCAATTT
>CAZILM010000048.1:0-3177 GCA_964540115.1 uncultured Candidatus Saccharibacteria bacterium
CGGTGCGCGACTGGGGCATTGGTATTCCTAAGTCTGAACAGTCTAAAGTGCTGGAAGGCTACTACCGAGCCCGTAATGCCGTCAAGCTACAGGCACATGGCACCGGTTTGGGTCTATGGATTACTAAAATGATTATTGAGCAACATGGCGGCTCTTTGTGGTTAGAGTCTCATGAAAACAAAGGCACCACTATTTTTGTGGCCCTACCCATGCACTCTGCACCCGGCAAAAATAAAGCTAGCGAAGAATCAGCCTAGGGCGGTGATAACTTGCTCGGTAATAGTTCCCGGGTCCAGCGTCATTTTTTGTAAGTAGACAGTGATACCAGCCTGCAAGGCACTGTTAACAGTTGTAGTTGTTTCGTCCGTAGTAAGCACAATAATGGGCACGTTTTTGCCCCATTCATCTTTGCGTAATTCACCTATCATAGCTATGCCATCCATTTCCGGCATGCGAATGTCTGTCACAATTAGGTTAGGATGTTTGGCCAGGGCTTGCTCCAGACCGACTTTGCCGTTGACGGCTTCATGCACCACAATGCCCTTTTCAATCAATAGATTAACTAGGCTTTTTCGAGTTAGGTTATCGTCTTCAACAACAAGTACTGTTTTGCTCATAGGGCTATGATACCACGCTCACCGTTCGGCTTTAATCGTTTGAATCATTTCATCATAACGCATTGTGGGATATGCTAACTCTTCCAATTTTTTAACAGATAATGAACTATCTTCAGGCCACCCAGTTTCGTTACCATCGGGCATAAGCAGCTCTTTACTAATACCAACTGCTTTGGCCACATCTGACACGAATTCGTAATAAGTAGTCGATTTATCAGTGCCTATATTTAATATAGTTTGTTTATCTGCCTGGTGCTCTATGTGATAAACAATAATATCGCAAACATGATTTATAAGTACTGGTGTGAAAACTTTGCGAGAATCTAAGTGCATAACTTCATTACGTTCTAAAGCAGACAAGGTATCCGGAAATTGTTTGGGCCCTTTAAAACGCTTGCTAACCCCAACGTGTCGGTGACCACGAGTTATTAAGTAAGGTAATCCGGAAGATTTCAGTAATTGTTCAGCAGCGACTTTAGATGCGCCGTATGAACTCCGGGGATTATAAGCATCTGTTTCGTGGTAGCCGCCGGTTTTTTTGCCACCATAGACCGCTTCAGTACTACTAAATATAAAGGGTGTCCTATCGATCTGTGCCAGTTGAATTAAATCCGCCATGGTTTGGGAAGTAGATTTTATGATTTCGTCGCTTGTCGTGGAATCTCTTCCCGTATCGGCTGCTAAATGTACTATATAATCTGGTTTGAATTCCCTATAAGCATGCTTCACCGCTTGGACATCTAATAAATCAATGCTAGGTTCAGCGCTTCTGGAAACCTCGAGAATATCAAATTTCAAACCATATAAATCAACGAATTTGGTGCCTAGATAGCCTGTTGAACCTGTAAGAAAAATTTTTGTTTTCATGCATGAATAATTATTTCTTGTCGAGGGTTTTCTGGATAGTTGATCTCGTCAAATAGTACAAATAGAGTCGGCTTTAATCTGTAGTATGTTCGCGAATTTGGATCACCCGACTTTGCTTGCTCTAATCGTTCCGGTTTATGACCATAGCGTTCGGAATGAATGGCGTTCACCTTCTCTAAATCATCGTACTTCACTTCTTCGGCTATGCCTTCAAATTGCAAACCCTGCTTTACGCCAGGATTTTTTACAATAGCACCCGCCACTTTCTGGTGGGCAGTAAGTTCTTGGGAGTGTCGACGATTTTTTAATGATATCCAGTGCAAATTATTATTTTCATCAACACTATAGTTCACAGTACAAATCCACGGCTGGCCATCTTTAACAGTTGCCAACTGCATAAGTCTTCCCTCTTTCAAGTAATCCCGAATAAGTTGTTCAAGTCTGTTCATTATTGTTCCCAAGCGTATTCACTATATATTTTACCTTCTTTTATAAATTGTAACGCTGCTCGGACGGGCGGAATAATATTTTTGGGTAAGTTATCTAAATCCAACCAGGCCAGCTCAGAATGCTCGTCGTCCTGGGCATTGTAAGCTTCACCTTCCCATTTGTTTGCTTCAAAAAAAACATCCACCCATGTGTTGTCATCACTTTTTCGGTGCATGGTATGTACATATTTCAAATTAACTGGCTTAATGGTTACGCCGGCCTCTTCTTTGGTTTCACGTATGGCTGCTTGCAGAAAACTTTCATTTTTCTCGACCTTGCCAGAAACCAAGCCGTAATAGCCATTCATCCAAGCCGTGTGTTCGCGCAACACAAAAGCCACTTTGTTGTCTTGGCGCATAATTACAAAGGCGGCAATATAAGGTGTAGCTGTACTATATTTCATCGGTTATCGCCCTTGCCTTTTATTTTGCCGCGTTTTTGGCGGTCGGCGAGCTTGGCTAAGTTCTGTTTGGCTACTTGGTCGAAGGGTATGTCTAGTTCCTGCGATAAAACTGCCAGGTGCCACAATACATCACCAATTTCACTGGCCATTTCCTGTCTATTAGCCTCTGTAATTTTACTGTCCTGGTCACGGATAATACGCTTGAACCGGCCGGCTATCTCGCCGGCTTCCTCAACAGTACCAAGCACCCAGTGTGTGAGGTCGGTGAACTTGTTACCACTATAAAGGGCAGTCTTTAAAGCCTTCTTTTGATACTCATTAAAATTCATTAAACCATACCATTCTCGTCAAGCTTAACAGCACCTTGACGGATAACCTCAATCTCATCGTCAATGATACGAATAATGGTAGAGGCTGGTCGGTTGCTTAGGTCACCACCATCAACATAAAAGTCTACTTGGTCACCAAAGTATTGTTTAGCCTCCTCAATTGTATTAGCTGGAGGTTCGCCAGGATGGTTAGCGCTGGTTGTTAATAATGGACCGGTTTTTTGCAAAAGATTTATTAAAACTGTTTCTTTGGGCAAACGAATAGCCAAGCCTTTTTTGCCAAGATGTAAGTACTGCAAATTGTCGCTACACGGAATAATAATGCTGATTGGATTGGGCCAAAATTGCTCAACGGCTTTAAGATAGCGACGCGGCACTCCCAGTTCAACCAGCTGTTCAATGTCGGCCGCAATAACCGTACCGGGTTTATTCTCCCGCTTCTTAAGATCATACAATCTTGCTGCTGCAGTTT
>CAZILM010000049.1:0-2841 GCA_964540115.1 uncultured Candidatus Saccharibacteria bacterium
GTTTTACTGGCCAATTCTTTTTCACCCTGGTTAGCCTTTTTTGTAAGCTTGTCATTAATCTGGTTCGGATTTGCCTGGTTGCCATATAGTCGGGTAACTGTAATTAGCGCCTACGTTGCCAAATGGTTAGCAGCTCCGCTCGCAGCTGTGCTTAACAGTGTCCATCCTTTGACTGATTGGCTGGCGAGTCTTATTAGGCGGCACCGACCAATTCATTTTCATAGTGGCTTATACAGAAAAGAAGATTTGTTGGAACTTTTAGATCATCAATCGGTTCAATTCGATAACCGCATGACTGAAGAGGAACTATCTATTGCACGTCACTCCCTGGAGTTTGGCGATAAAGTGGTGCGCGAAGTCATGGTGCCACGCCGTGTTGTTAAGCTGGTCAACTCTGCCGAAACGGTCGGCCCAGTTTTTATAGACGAACTGCACAAGAGCGGCCATTCGCGCTTCCCGGTTTACGAAGGCAAAAAAGATAATATAGTCGGCACACTTTATCTACGCGACATAACAAACCTAAAGGCCGAAGGCAGCGTCAAAGACATGATGAGGAAAAAAGTCTTTTACGTGCACGAAGACCAGCGCTTGTACGATGTTTTACAGGCCATTTTAAAGACTCATCGTCAGCTGTTTGTGGTCGTAAATAACTTCGAAGAATTCGTCGGCGTAATTGGTCTGGAAGACGTAATTGAGCAGATTATCGGCAAACCTATTATGGACGAGTTCGATCAGTACGAAGACTTGCGAGCCGTGGCTGCACGCAGCGCTCTAGCAGAACACAAGATACAAGAAGAAGCCGAAAAAACTACCTCTGATGAACCTGAGGTGGTAGAATAGCCGAATGAGAGTTTTAGCTCGAGATGTCAAAGACCATATAGGTAAGAAAGTCCACATACAAGGCTGGTTGCATAAAAAGCGCCTGCTCGGCGGGCTGACTTTTATTAATGTCCGCGATCGCAGTGGTCTAGTGCAGGTTGTAGTACAGGATAAGGACGAGGTAGAAAAACTGCGCGGCCTGCAAATCGGCACAATCTTGGCTGTTGATGGGGAAGCAATTAAAGAATCACGCGCGCCTGGTGGTGCCGAGATTCATGATCCAAAACTCGAAGTGCAAATTCGGGTAACTGAAGAGTCACCTGTTGAACTGGATAAGCCGCTTAGTCACAAAAGCGAAAACTTAGACACTCTTTTAGATAACCGCCCTATCACTCTACGGAATCTAAACGAGACAGCCATATTTAAAGTTCAGGCAAAAGTGCTTGAAGCTTTTCGTGAATTTTTTGCCCAGAATGATTTTACTGAAATGAACAGCCCCAAGCTGCTGGCTGAAGCAACCGAGGGCGGAGCGGAAGTATTTAAGCTCGATTACTTTGGTAAAACAGCTACTTTGGCTCAATCAGCCCAGTTCTATAAGCAAATGATGGTAGGGGTGTTTGAGCGGGTTTTTGAAACCAACCCGACATACCGAGCTGAACCGAGTGCTACCACGCGGCATATGACGGAGTACATAACCATCGATGCCGAAATGGGCTTTATAGAATTTGAAGATTTGCTTAGTACTGCAGGCAGCTGCTTGCTCTTCATCCTCAATAAAGTTCAAAAAGAATGCGCCAGTGAACTTAAGGCCTGGAACGTTCAGCCTTATGTGGTGCCGGCAAAAACTGAGGATATCCCTCGCCTGACTATTGATGAGATTCATGAAAAATTCTTAAAAGCTACTAAAGAAGATCACACAGAAGAGGGCGATCTCGCTCCGGCCGAGGAACGCTGGATTTGCGAGTGGGCAAAAAAAGAGAAGGGTAGCGAAGCTGTTTTAGTACTTGGCTGGCCGAGCGGCAGCAAAACTTTTAAGTTTTATCACCGTAAAAACGAAGAAAATCCACAGCTGGCGGACCGCGCCGATTTACTTTTTAGAGGAGTCGAAATTGCGACGCTAAGCATGCGTGAGCACCGTTATGATCGTCTTCTAGGTCAATTAAAAGGCATGGGCGGAGACCCCAAAAGCCCGGGCTTTATGCCACTACTGAGTGTTTATAAATATGGCATGCCACCGCACGGCGGCTGGGGCTGGGGCTTAGAACGCACCGTCGAAAAAATTCTAGGCTTAAATAGCGTCAAGGAAGCTACACTATTCCCGCGCGATATAAATAGGCTGACACCATGAGTGCACAAGGCCCAAATTTCGACCCACAGGTGCGACCAAGCTATGAGTTTTTACCGCCTACTGATGAGCGGCTTTATATGCCGAGCGAGCTTATTCCACCAGAACTTATAACCAGCCCAGAAATCCAAGGTCTTGGTAGGGACCTGCTGGCCATCTGTCGTGGAGAGCTCGCCACCAACCTGCCCGCAGATGACATGGTCGGATTAGCCTTGCCCCAGCTTGGAATTATGAAGAGTATGTTCGTAGTCGATATGGGCTACGTGCCTTATAAGGAGAATCCACAAGAATTACACGTGTTCATCAACTCCGAAGTTTTCGAAGAGAGCCCTGAGAAAGATAAACAATACGATGGCTGCTATTCCATACCACCAACAGCTGATGGTGCAGATATATGGGGGGTAGTTCAACGCCCCAGATGGATACGGGCTAGGGCATATAATCTCCGAGGTGTGCAAGAAGCATTTCTGATATCGGGCTTTACAGCTCGCGTATATACACATGAAGACGACCACGTGCACGGCATCGTTTTTCCTGATCGCATGGAACCCGGACAACCCCTAGACGTAGTTACTGGAGATGAAATAAGCGCATATGGTAGAGGTGGTGGCTGGCAACATGGCTGGCATCGTCACATTACTTTCGAAGAGATACGACAACCACGATCAGCCGCCTGA
>CAZILM010000050.1:0-2693 GCA_964540115.1 uncultured Candidatus Saccharibacteria bacterium
CACTTTCGTAAAGTGGGGGTCTGGGGTTCGAATCCCCAAGGTGGCTCCATGCGGGTGTCGTATAACGGCTATTATGCAGCCTTCCCAAGGCTGAAACGCGGGTTCGACTCCCGCCACCCGCACCACTCGACTCAGAGGCTGCCGGAGAGCCAGGTCTTTTCACTTTTCACTTTTCACTTTAAACTTATATCAATGCACGTTCCGAAAAACTATTTTCATGACCGATTGGTCTTGTTACTACTGAGTATCAACACCTTTGTAGCACTCCTCAGTAGCCTGTTGATAGTCTTGCGTATTGGCAGTTATTCAGGTAGTCACATAGTTCAATATCGTTCTAACTTACATTACGCCGCATTTACAAAAGGCAATGCCACGCCAATTCTTAGTTTTGTGGTATTTTCGGCGCTAGTCTTAGTCTTCCATACTGTTATTAGCATGCGCGTCTATCATTTAAGAAGACATTTCACCATTGCTATTTTGACTCTTGGGACAATGTTACTGGTTATTGCTGCCATAGTTAGTAATGCGCTCCTAGTCTATCGTTAGACCAAAAAAATGAACAAAGCCGACATTGAAATACCATACGTGGCCGATCGCGGCTGGCGTTATCGGTTTTTCGAGATACTACCTGGCATGATTACCTGGTCAATCCTATTCTTACCGTTCGTTTTAAGCATTTTTAACCCTAGGTTGACCGTATTCTTTATCATCGCTTATATACTTTTGTGGTTTGCTAAGGCAATCGGGCTGAATATTCGGGCCCTGCAAGGTTATCGTACTCTGACAAAACAACAGAAAATGCCCTGGGCTCAGATGCTTAAAGATCTTGAAAATGGTGAAATAACAGATGGCGAGATCCATTTCCCGTCATGGCATAGAACTAACCTAGAGCGTGTTAAAGTCGAGCCAACCCCCGTGCAAGCCAGGAACATCGTTCATGCAATAATCGTCGCAACTTATAAGGAAAGTCTTGAGGTGCTTGAGCCAACCTTTGAAGCTATTGTAAGTTCTGACTTTGATATGAAGCGGGTAATTTTAGTTCTGGCGTATGAGGAACGGGGCGGAGAACCGATTGAGGCTCAATCTAGCGGGCTCATAGATAAGTATAGACATCATTTTAAGCATGCTTTTGCGGTTAAGCATCCTCAAGACATAGACGGCGAGATTATAGGCAAGGGGGGCAATATAACTTATGCCGGCCGCGAACTTGAAAAGTATTTGAAGGCGGAAGGTATTGAGCCGATTAACGTAGTGGTAACCACTCTTGATGCCGATAATCACCCACACTCTAAATACTTGGCAGGCTTATCTTATGTGTACGCGTTATCCCCCGATCCACTGCACATGTCTTTCCAGCCGCTATCTATCTACAACAAAAATATCTGGGATGTACCGGCTCCTATGCGGGTTATTGCCACCGGTAACTCTTTTTGGAATATTATTCTGTCACTTCGACCACATATGCTGCGGAACTTTTCCAGTCATGCCCAAGGCATGCAAAGCATTATTGATACAAATTACTGGAGCGTGCGGACAATTGTAGAGGATGGCCATCAGTTTTGGCGCACTTACTTTCGTTATGACGGCAAGCACGAAGTAGTACCAATCTATCTGCCAATTTACCAGGATGCGGTGCTAGCCAATGGTTATATCAAGACCTTCAAGGCCCAATTTATTCAGCTAAGACGATGGGCGTGGGGAGCGTCAGATGTGGCTTACGTGGCTGAAACGGGCTTCTTTAAAAAGAATAAGGTACCAAAGCTAGATCTTATTTTGAAATTTGCTCGTTTGTTAGAAGGGCATGTAACCTGGGCAGTAGCACCTCTAATACTTGCTGGCTCATCCTTTATACCCCTGATATTTAATCCAAAAGATTACGCCGCAAACCAACTACCCCATATCGCCAGCCGCATCCAAACGGTAGCTATGGTTGGTATTTTTGTCACCCTGTTTATTAGTTTTAAGACTCTGCCACCTAAACCAAAGCGTTACAAAGCCCACCGAAGCTTCCTTATGTTGGCCCAATGGGCGCTACTTCCTTTTACAACTATTGCTTACGGTTCATTTGCCGCCCTATACTCCCAGACAAGATTAATGTTTGGTAAGTATTTAGGTAAGTTTGATTTCACCGAAAAAGCAGTAGTCACAGACAAAAAGAAGGCCTAGCTTCCTTATTGATCTTTGTGGAAGGCTAAGTAGTGAACATGGGCAGCCTTATCAAACCTTCTTAAAACCTCTGAGACGGATTCAATAATATCTTCATGCGTTAGACTGGCGTCTTTTATGCGGGGTATTAGCCTGGAAATAATCGTGTCGCTTAAGGCTTTAGCGTCGCTTACAGCCGTTTTTCGGTGTTTTAGGCAATCATATATGTCTAGAAAGAGTTTCTCCCTTGAAAAGGGCTCTATGTCCTTCGAATTTTTTCGAATCACCACAGACCCAGCTAAAGATGCTTGTTCAACAGAGGTAAAAATATTTTTACAGGATACGCACTGTCTGCGTCTCCATATTTGATTGTTCCGTCGCTGATGCCTGGAATTCACAACCTGGGTATCTTTGCCACAATAAATACAAACCATGTCAACATATTGTCATACAGCTATTAATAAAGCTAGTGGATAATCTCAAAATTCTGGGGAAATACAAAGCCCCGGGTACTCCGGGGCCATTTCTCCCTGGTTCTAATTTACTTA
>CAZILM010000051.1:0-2676 GCA_964540115.1 uncultured Candidatus Saccharibacteria bacterium
ACCTTTATATTTTTTTGTTGGCCGATTAAGCTATCAAGACGCTTCATGTATTTTTTAGATTCGGTATCAGTTGCAGCACTGCCGATCAGCCAGAGCTCCCAATCGGGGCGGTCGAGTTTGATAAAAGCTTTGACCAGTTCGTGTTGCTTCTTATGATGGCTACTGCCGTTATCCGCGAAGAAACGGCCAACGTTCATAATGATATTCTGCTTAGTGTCTGGCGGGCCCATGTCGTCGCAGACCGGGTATATGACTGAAGCATCACGATTCCAGTATTTTTTTATCCAGCCGGCCGTGTATTTAGAATTAGCAACTACAACTTTGTAGGAATTCACGGCCTCTGTGCGCGTACCGACAAAGACGTGCTCCAAAAAATTAGTGAACCGGTTGTAGAAACGCCGCAGTCCATTTGTGTACACCTCATCAAAACTCAGCCGCTGCGGAAACATACACATGTAAATGCTTTTGGTTATCGGGCTCGGCAGACTGCTTTGGTATAAATTGTTGATAAATACATCGGCCTTTACTTTTTTGAGAGCTTTGTAGCTGGCGCGGTCGTACAGTATAGAGCGCCAGCGACCCGGCAGCGGCAAGCGGTGGTGCCCGAGTAACTTAACAAGTAAAGGATCTCTTGGGAGTTCGACAAAGTTAACTCGGCTTAAATCGACATTAAAATAACTCTCCACTACACTAGGATCTACCGGTTTTTTTATGAGAATCACTACATCGTGCTTCTTGCTAAAATGATCGGCCATTACAGCTGTTACTTTTTCACCGCCGCCAAGCGAATCAAAATAGGGGTTGAGAATGGCAATCCTCATGAGCTTAGCCTTACTTCAGGTAACAATCGCCACCTTCTGAGTAACATTGCGAAAGAGCGGTAACATACCGAAAAAGCTATCTTAACGCCAAGTTTAAGATTTCTTAATTGGTGGCGACGCTCACGGTTTTTAAGTAACAATACTGCGGGCTTTAAAAAGAAATCCCGAATGAAGCCAAAATAGGCTTTCAAAAATAAGCGAAAGGCGGAGTGCTTTAGGAGAATTAATAACCGGTTACGGGTAACGTAAAAGGTCCAGAAATCCGAGTGCTCCTTACTGGAGCCGCTGTGTTCGTGCATAACGACGGAGGTAGGACAGTAATAAAACTTCCAGCCGGCTTTTTGGCCACGCCAGGACAAGTCACCGTCTTCAAAATACATAAAAAAAGTTTCATCAAATAGCCCTATCGACTTAAGCATATTCCGGCTGAGTAGCACGCTTGCTCCGCACAGCGCCGTAATTTCGTAGACTTTATTAAAAGCCGGTCCGTCCGTCTGGTTCGCACCGATTTCTTCAACCGGCCAGGTGCTCTCGGGCTTTAGTGAAGAACCGGCATTGTTAATGGTGCCGGGCTTATTTGCAAAAAGCAACTTAGATACAACGGCGCCGGCTTGACGACTTTCGGCGCAACTTACAAGTTCGGCCAGCCATTCAGCATGCGGCTTGGTGTCGTTATTAAGCAGCACTACATACTCGCCGTGGCTGGCTTTCATACCCAGGTTGCAGCCTTTGGCAAAGCCATCGTTGCGGCTGTTCTCTATAAGGGTTATTGCAGGATAGTTTTCTTTAATAAAACTGACGGAATCATCCTTGGTTGAATTATTATCGACGACTATAATTTCAATCTTATCGGTCGGATAGGTCTGTGTTTGTAAAAGCGGTATAAGTTTGCGCAAAAACCTCAGGCCATTCCAATTAACCACAACCACAGATACAGAAGGCTGGTCGATGGCCTGCACTTATACTTCCTCGGCAAAATATTTAGAGGATTTTTTAAAGTACAGCAAACCTAACAGAAATACTACGCCAACTAGGATATAAGGAATTAACCACAGACCGTGCTTTAGTACGTCGTATGAACTTAGTACATTGGGATCAATCAGCACTTTGCGCATATCCTGGATTATCTGAGCCATCGGATTGAGCATAATCAGGCCGCGGAATCGTTCTGGAATCAGAGCCGGTGTATATAAAATCGGAGTGGCATAAAACAATCCCTGAAGCGAAACCTCCCAAATGTGTCCGATATCCCGAAACTTCACATATAGTGCTGAGAGCAACATTGAAAGACCAATGGTAAATATAAACAACTCCATTAACAGTGGGATGATCAAAATTACATGTGCATCGACGCTTATATGTTTTAAGAACATGAAAACCGGCAGCACTGCCATATTAAGCAGTAATGTCAGAAAGGTCGTAAAGCCTGATGCCAGCACAATAATTTCCCTTGGGAAATAAATTTTACGCAGAAGGGCACCCTTGCTTACTAAACTGTTCATGGCAGTAATAGTAGATTCCGAAAAATAGTTCCAGACGATTATACCCAGCAACAGCTGGACTGAATAATTCGGTACATCATGCCCGATTTTCAAAAAACGGGTGAAAACGATAAACAAAATCGTAAATAGCAACAGTGGCTTCGCCAGCGTCCACAAATAACCAAGAAATGAATCATGGTACTTGACCTTAAAGTCAGACAGGCCAATATTTTTAATAAGGTTAAAATAGGCCGTCCGCGACCCGGTTTTTTGCTGCATAATTACCAACACATAATAGAGGATTTAACAGATATAGTCGAGCTAGAGTGGTATGGTGCCGCTCACCAAAATGAAATGCAGATTATCATAGCCGA
>CAZILM010000052.1:0-2542 GCA_964540115.1 uncultured Candidatus Saccharibacteria bacterium
AGCGCGTCCTTGCCAAGGACGAGGCCAAGGGTTAGAGTCCCTTTACCCGCACCATCCTCCGTCGTCCGCCTAAGGTGGACTATGGAGGATTTTTGTTTGTATGGACTCTAAGTCTTGGCCGAGTAGAGGCCAAGGGTGAGAAGTGCCGGTGGCACTTCGCAAGGCCGGAAGCCCGGCATGGCTTGGCAGCCACCCGAGCTGAGGCATGCCGAAAAGTTCGCATAGCGAAACTTTTGGGAGAGTCCCTTTACCCGTCGTAGAAATTGACGTGACTTACGTATTATGTTACAATCAGCTTTATGTCTGATCTTTTTGGTGATTTACCCAGCTTTCAACATTCTGAGCGCTCCACAGAACATATGTTTGTTCTGGCGGCCGAATTGGGGATTGGTATAGAAGAGTTAAGACCTCTAGGTGAATCAATTGGTATTATGGTGCTTATTTTGCTGGCGGAAGCCAGTAAAGAGAGCACCTTGTCGCCTAGTGATCCCCGTGTTGAAGTTTCTGTACGACCAGATAATTTGTCTACAAGCCCAGTAGTGCGTCAAACCGCCCAAACGCTAGAGTCTTTTAAGGCCGGTTTGCGTAATAGCAGAGATCAGACCGAATAATTGTAAATCTCCGGCTTTTGTTCGGGAGTTTTTTGTTTATTGATCTGGCGGTCGGTTTCAACCTAAATCCAGCGAAGTAGACCTCACGAGACAAAAAGTCCTGATTATCAGATTGAAATGACGGCAGCCGGCTTGGGTATAGCAGCAAACGTTGGTATCACTCGACCTCATTAATAGCGCCAATTTAGCCTTACGTGACTCTTAGGCATCCTTTCTTTTGAATTAGCTATATATTTGCTAAACGTTATACTAAACACGTTACGCAATAATTAATTCGCGAGGAGTCAGACATGGTAACAGGATACTGCGTTAAGTGTAAGGAAAAAGGTGTTGATTTATCATCACCAGAGATAGTTCAAACTAAAACGGGCGGCTTCATGGCCAAGGGTAAACACGAAAAATGCGGAACTACGGTTTGCGCAATGATGTCAAAAGACACTGCTGAAAAAGCGGTAGAAGACGGCGCAACAAAAGCTTACTAAAAAGTTGCACAATAAAGTACCCCTTAACTGGGGTACTTTTTATTTGCTAAACTAAGACGAAACTAAAGGGGAGCAGTCTAAATGGCAACCATCAATCCTTACATTAACTTCAATGGAAATGCCGAAGAAGCCTTTAATTTCTACAAGTCTGTATTTGGTGGCGAGTTTAAAGAGATTATCCGCTTCAAAGATTTAAAAAGTTCTGACTTCCCTGTACCAGAAGATGAAGCCGATAAAATTATGCGTATTGTTTTGCCGATTGGTGGAAATACTTTAATAGCCAATGATGTACCTAAGGCTATGGGCCCGGTAAGTGAAAATGAAAACCGGTCCAAGATAGCGGTTAACGCCGAGACAAAAGAAGAAGCTGAAAACCTATTCAAGGGTCTTTCCGAGGGCGGTGAAGTTGAAATGCCTTTAGCCCATAGCCCCTGGGGCACCTATTTTGCAATGTTCAGAGACAAATACGGAATAGAGTGGACAGTAGAATTCGACCCAAGATGAACATATGAAAAATATTCCTGAGGTTGATAATTATATTGATTCACTTCCCGCCTGGCAGCAAGCGATCTGCCAAAAGGTACGCAACCTGATTCATCAAGCGGACGAAAATATTACAGAGGAAATAAAGTTTAAAAACCGCCCATACTTCACAATGCAGGGTAACGTCTGCGCTTTGCTAGCCGCCAAAGATCACGTAAATGTTTTTATATATGACCCGATTGCACCGGACCCGGCGGGCATTATTAACCAAGGACAAAGTAATACTACGGCACGCTCTATTCAGCTATACGAGGGTGATGTATTAGACGAAGAAGCATTTGTGAACCTGATTAAGGCTGTAACCGAAAATAACCGCAAAGGCGGTTGGCGCAAGCTTAACCTTCCGCGGTAACTCTGGAAAAGCTACGCCAAATTTGGTAGTTGCTATAATTCGTTTATGCAACAAAAATTCGAAGTTAGGGATTCCAAAATCAATGGTAAAGGCCTGTTTGCAACAAGTTTGATTACCAAGGGTGAGACTGTAGTTGAGTGGCATCCAAAAGTGCTCACCAAAGCTGAAGCCGGCCAGTTACCTAACGCAGAACAGAAACATTACTTATATCCTGATGGTGAAAAAATGTTATGGATGCAGCCGCCTGAGAGATATATGAATCATTCGTGTGACGCCAACACCCATGTGGTCGGCAAAAGCGACGTTGCATCCCGGAGCATACTGGCCGGAGAAGAGATTACCTCAGACTACATAGATCTTGAAACCGAGAACTTTGAATGTAACTGCGGCGCACTAAACTGCCGCAGACCGAGCCAAAACAAAACTGACATGTGATAATATTGCTCTTATGGTTAAGAAGGCCGTAGCGGCTAATTCAGAAAACAAAGTAAGACTACCTTTTAAAATTCTGGGTATTTTCGTCATCTTTTGTTTTATATTGGTGCTCTATATTT
>CAZILM010000053.1:0-2508 GCA_964540115.1 uncultured Candidatus Saccharibacteria bacterium
TCGTAGTGCCCTCGGGATTTGGCTCGGTTAGGGTAAAAGTAAACGTTGCAACACTGCTGGATTCATTAACTTCAATGTTGCTAGACGAAAGCGTAGAAGCGGCATGGGCTGTATTGCCCAGCATTGCCACAACAAGCAATATAGCTACCAAGACTGCTGTTAGCTTAGGTAAGGACACTACTACTCCCCTATTTATCAATTTAGATATATACCTTGTGCCTCTGGTTTGCAAACAAAAATTTTTGGAAACTAGGCAGGCATTTGAGCCTTAATCATAGTGACCCTAGCCGCAAAAAATCGCTAGAAAAGCTCTAGTATCTCCGCATTATTAATCTTTTTTATCTCGCCAATGTATTCGTTACCATGAGGTTCACCATTAACGACTCTTCTAAGTGCTCGACCGGCAGCGCCATGTCCAACTATAAGTATGTTGTCAGCTGAAAGCGTTCGGATATAGGCCAAGGCTTCCTCTGCACGAACATGTAAGTCAGCTATGCTTTCGGCGCCTTCTACGGAATCAAGGTTTTTATAGTTACCGTCTTTTAAAAACTTTTCACTGGGTGTACCCTCTAGAATGCCAAAAGTACGCTCCATAAATAGCGGATTATTCTTAATTTTTTCAACTGGATAGCCTATCTCTTTAGCAATTATGCAAGCTGTTTCATGGGCTCTTTGCAAGGGTGAACAAACAATAAGGTTAATCTTCTGGTGTTTTTCTTTAAGTTCTTTGCCGGTAGCGGCTGCCTGCAATTTTCCTTCTTCTGTTAGCTTTGCTTCTATTTGTCCGGAAAAAAGACCAGCAGTGTTGTGGTCTGATTGACCATGGCGAACAAAGTATAACTTTTTCATCTGATACAGTTTATCATCTGTAAACTAAACGGCAGTGTCTTTCTGAAGCTAATTCTGCTTCGTCCTTGTTCTTTAGGGAAGCTTTCCTTGCTAAACTACCGTAGTGAAAAAGTTCAAACGCTATCTATGGCTCAGCCAGGCCAACTTATTCGGCTGGCTAATACTTTGCAGTTTTATAGCTTCAAGTGTACCAATCAAAAACGGCGGCGTTAGCAATTACGGCAACCACTACGGCACGCTCATTCCTTATACAATTGCTTTCTTGGCTAACATTATTTATGTGTATATGGCTTCCGAAACGCTGATGCTGCTCGATCGTAAGTTCAAATTTCTTTCGCGGTACCTGAGTGTACTTTGTGCCATTACTCTGATGGTGTTCGTTAGTACATTCCCGCGCCGATTTGGTATGATTTTCTCTGAAATTCACGACAATATAAGCATTTTTCTATTCAGCTACGAATTACTTTTGGCTCTCTGGCTTCTGTTTAAGCGGCCCAAGCTTGATACCTTAGCCTACTTACTAATTATGGTCGGAGGTTCGGCAGTTGCACTGCTATCCGCCGTACACACAATTCACTTTATGTTTATTGGGCAGATGGTTGGCGCTCTAGGCTTTGCGCTATTATTGGTGCTGATACTACCGAAGGTGATCGAATCCAAACTGAAAAATTGATCCAAATCCGGGAACTGGTCAGCCAAAGGAAGACTATGATATTGTAGACTTATCAAGTTAATTGGGAGGTATACGAATGTTAATAGATAGAGTAGGGGAGCTCTCCCCGGACCAAAGAATTATTATTGCGTATGATGGCATGAGTTTAGACGAAGCGGCCGCGATGCATACAAGTTTTAATGAAGCCGGTTACCACCCAATAGCAAAAGCCAACTCTCTTGCAACCAGACCGGGGCTGGATGCCGTTATGACTAGATTTGGAGGGATGAATTCCGATGTTATGTTTGACCCAAAGCATCACGATACAGACGAAACAATGTATAACTACATTGCCGAAGACGTAAATGCTGAACCTGCCCCACCTTTATTGGTTACTCTTCATGCGTCAAACGGTATGGACGCCTTAAGAAAAGCAGTTCAAGCTAGAAATGAAACAGTTGGCGAAGGAGCCGACGTACTTAATTTACTGGGAATTACCGTGCTGACTTCACTCGATGACGATGATGTTGTTAGCATATTTGGAGAAGGTGCAACTGCGGAATCCAAATTCGTTAAATTTGCCCACCGCGCCAAAGACGCAGGACTTCAGGGATTAGTTTCTTCGGGTAAAGAGCTTGTTAAGGGATATGAATTTGAGGAACTGGACGGCCTATTAAGAGTTATCCCTGGCATAAAATTACCAGATGCAGCAGATACTGCTGGCCAGAAGAGACTTTACACACCTGACAAAGCAATTGATGAAGGCGCTCATTTCGTGGTCATAGGCAGGGCAATTACGGCCGTTGCAGAACCGGTCGCCGCCTTAGAGCAGGCCATGGCGTTGGTCGATAAAGCGGCTTAATAATCGCTCCAGTTTTACTAAGCTGGGACAGGGATAGGCGAAAGACTAACTAGTTCCTCAACTTCGGGCAGGCTTCGTTTCATGCCCAACGCTACTATGCGCAGCAGCATGTCCTCATAGCTCATGCCCATGTTAAGCAGGCAAG
>CAZILM010000054.1:0-2418 GCA_964540115.1 uncultured Candidatus Saccharibacteria bacterium
AGTGTTGCAACGTTTACTTTTACCCTAACCGAGCCAAATCCCGAGGGCACTACGACTTTTGATTACCATACGGTTGACGGCAGCGCCACAGCGCCAAACGACTACCAATCCACGAGCGGTCAGCTTAATTTTCCGCCCGGCTCGAATACGGAATCTGTCACTGTTCAAATACCCTTACACCCTGATACTACAGATGAATCAAATGAAACTTTCAGCGTTGAGGTTACTAATGTTCCTCAGTATATTCAAACCAATGGTACCAGCTGGACCGCGACGATTGTTGACGATGATCAGCCTCCTGTGACGGCGCCGGTCACCCCAACTCCCACGCCCAGTGCTACAACCACAGCACCGACAGAGGAACCCGGGACAACTGAAACGACAAATCCGCCCACAACCGAAGAAACCAAAACGGAAATCCCGCAAATGATTACCGCAGCCCCGGATGACCCGGAAATTGATCTAATTAACCATCGCTCGGCATTCGTTCGTTCTGTGGCTGACCCAAAACAGGTGGACTGGTCCCCAAAGGCACTACTGCGCAGCGCAATTATTGCCATATTGTTGATTCTTCTAATAGTTTTTCCATCTGAATTATTCAACGGCACTTTGCAGGAAAATTATGATGAAGTTGCCAGCTGGTTTAAAACACCGCGCTTGCATAAACTAACCACAGTACTACACAGGCATGTTCCACTTATTTTCTCCTTAGTCTTTTTTACGGCGCTCGGGGCTTTAATAAATAGTTTTCTGTCGCCAGATTTCGGAAAAAACCAAGCTTCGGCTGCCCTCTTCCTGGGAATGTTTGTGACAACTCTAGTCTGCTCATTTGTTTTTGATATTGTCAGGCGCAGCTACATGCACCATCGCTTTCGCACACCTAGCCGTTTGCGCACCCATGCACTTGGTCTGGTTTTTGCAGCTCTTTTAGTGCTAGCTGCTCGCCTTACACATTTATTGCCCGGCTACGTCTACGGCATGTTTACTGGCTTGGTCTTTTCTGGCGAGCGCCAGCCGTCAGACAAAGAGGATGGTCACGGCATGGCGGTGTTTACTCTAGGTCTACTAGCAGTGGCGGCCGCCGGTTGGTTTGCCTGGATTCCTGTTAGGCAGGCTGCAATTGGAAATAATCCAGGATTTGGCGTGCTGATTATTGATGCGGTTCTGGCTAGTTTATGGGTGGGTGCGTTGTGTAGCATTGTGTTTGGCCTTTTGCCGATTCGTTTTTCAAATGGTGAGCAGATCAAAAAGTGGAGCACCAAAGGCTGGGTGATGATTTATGCTCTTGGTATATTCTTATTCGTCCATACTCTGCTAAGTCCAAACCAGCAGGTTTACGGACACGCAGAAGGTATTTCGTTGTGGCCGGTCCTTGCTCTGTTTCTCGGTTTTGGCTGGCTTTCAGTTGTTTTCTGGGGTTACTTCCGCTATCGCCACTTGTGGCGCTCTAGCTAGACCACGCCAATGTCGGTGCGAATTACCTGTTCATCGTTGCCAATGTAAACACCATTATTTTCATAGCCTATATTGTCATATAACCTTGTTCTGGCTTCTGCTAAGGTTGGAGCTGTTGTAGTTACGTAAAGAACCCGGCCGCCGCTTGAAACAAGCTTGCCATCTATCATTTTTGCGCCGGCATACTGAATTGAGATTTCCTCAGGCAAATCTTTGGGTACATGTATAGGCAAGCCCGTTCTGGGCGCTTCCCCTTCAACACAATACCCTGGTGATGCTAAGCAACCTGTAATAGTAACGGGGTTTTCGTCGGCGCTTAGGTATAGCCGGCTCATATCGTTTTCACCGCGCCCTAATGCACACTGATACATATACTCAATAGCTCTACCGCCCAATGATTTGAGCAAGACTTGTGTTTCAGGATCACCAAAGCGCACATTAAACTCCAAAATACCAAGTTCAGATTCAGGATCGTTTGTCGCTGCCATCAGGCCGGCATATATAGTCCCTCTAAAATCTATGCCTTCTTCTACCAGACCCACCGCTATAATGCGACCCATCCTTGCCATTTCAGCACGTCTTCTTATCGAAGCTTGTTCCGTAGTAAGAGGCGCAAATGCTCCCAACCCGCCGGTATTTGGCCCCAGGCCGCCGTCATATAAAGACTTATGGTCGCGTGATAGGGCAGTTGCCACTACGCCACCCTTTCCATCAAGCATGTAAGTTGTCGAGTATTCAGGACCGGTAAGTCTTCCCTGAATTAGCAAGCCTTCTCCTTTGTCAGCTACTGCGTCAACTTCGCGGAGTGCGGCATCAAGCTCATCCTTTTCGTATCCAACGGCTCCCTTGCCGCCTTCCTGACCGACTCGTTTGGTGTATATTTTATCTACTCCTAGAAATTTTATTAAACCTTTTGCTGCTTCTCTTTCGCTAGGCGAAAAAGTGTGAGAGTTTGGGGGATTA
>CAZILM010000055.1:0-2394 GCA_964540115.1 uncultured Candidatus Saccharibacteria bacterium
GCGCGGCCATCAACAACCGGCCGGCCGATAGTTTCGTAATAAAACTCAGCCTCTTTGGCTACCTTAGGATCCAGCAATAAGCGGCCGTCAAAAATTACCGGCGCTTTCATTAACTTGCCTGCCCTGGGCAAATCTACAGCTTTGAAGTTTTCCCAGTCTGTGGCAATAACTAAAGCATCTGCGCCTTCTAGTGCATCGTAGCGTTTTTCGGTGTAGGTAATCCCTGATCTATCCTTGAATCGTTTGTCCTTTTTGGTGGTTTCAATCGCCTGCGGATCGTGGGCCACAATTTCGGCACCCTCGCTTAGCAATCTATCAATAACTTCCAGGGCTGGTGATTCTCGCACATCGTCAGTATCTTTCTTGAAAGCCAGACCCCAGACAGCAAATTTCTTTCCTTTTAGATGACCGTCGTAGAAGGCAAGAATTTTTTGGGCCATTCTTTGTTTTTGCCAATCATTTGCTTGATCTGCTGCTTCCATAATCTTAAAATCATAGCCATTTTTTTTGGCTATATCTATAAGTGCCCGGCTGTCTTTTGGAAAACAACTGCCTCCCCAACCAAGGCTAGCGTGGTTGAATTCCTTGCCTATACGCTTGTCATCGCCCATTGCTCTTGCGACATCTTTAACATCCGCCCCGACTGCTTCAGCTACGGCGGCAACTTCATTAATATACGAAACCCTCGTTGCCAGAAAGCCATTGGCAGCGTACTTGGTTAACTCGGCCGATACGTTACTCATGTAGCGAATCGGGTTACCGTTATCTACGTATTGTTGATACAGTTTTTCCATAACTTTTTTAGCCCATTTTTGTGAATAGCCAACCACGATTCTATCCGGCTTTTTAACGTCTTTTAGGGCTTTGCCTTCCTGTAAAAACTCCGGGTTAGAAACCACGTCGAATTCAACAGAGGTAATTGCGGCAATTCGCTCGCGCACGGCATCTGCTGTTTTGGGCGGAACGGTGCTTTTAATAACTATCACAGTTTTTTGGGCAATTATTGGCCCTAGTTGATCGGCCACCTCGAATATTAAGTCCAGGTTTGCGGAACCGTCCGCGTTTTCCGGCGTCGGCAGCGCTAAAAATACCACGTCGGCATCAGCTGCGGCTTCGTCTAGACTAGTTGTAAAATGTATATCTCCAGCGTCAATAGTCTCGCGCATAGCTTCAGCCAAGCCCTCTTCGTGTATAGGTGGTATGCCTTTTCGCATTAACTCAACCTTGTCTGAGTCAATGTCCCTACAAGTTACGTTGTGGCCGTGCTCGGCAAAACCAACTCCGGTTACCAGCCCGACATAGCCGGTGCCGACCACCCCGATTTTCATGCTTATATTACCTTCAGGACTCATCTTTCTACCTCCATTTCGGGCACTGTATCTTCAGGATGAAGTAACGGCTTAGGTGTTTGGCCCTTAAAAATATAAAATTTAGTCCAAAAATAATTCCAAAACATTGTTACTCCCGAAGCTATGACCAGGCCTATAAAGTAATTCAGGTTAAATACTTTAACGCAGACAGTTTCTATAATCGTTATTATGACAATTCCGCTCCACGAGCTCATATGAAAATGTATAAATTTTGTCAAAACTGATTTGCCGTGATGG
Source organism: uncultured Candidatus Saccharibacteria bacterium (assembly GCA_964540115.1). Taxonomy (GTDB): domain Bacteria; phylum Patescibacteriota; class Saccharimonadia; order Saccharimonadales; family CAYVSP01; genus CAZILM01. The sequence goes on from CAZILM010000055.1 coordinate 1,608, forward strand.
TCAACATACTTATACGTCCAGTTTTCGTGGAAAATGAAGTTAGACAGCAATCCCATTTCACTACTCAGTAGTGTTGCGATAATTATGTCCAGCCCCAGCAGTCCGTGAAGAACTTTAAGACAAGAAGCCGTCACAAAAAAGCCGACAGCGCCGACCAAACAGAAACGAATAAAATCAATTCTCAGTAATTTTTGCATCCCTCAACCTATACAACCGTACCGGCGTATGTTAGCATGTCACCTGATTATAAAGGATTCGAGGGGCTATGGCCAAAGCGAAAAAACTGTCTATTGTTATACCTTGCTACAACGAAAAGGCGACCATTGAAAAAATTCTGGAAGAGGTAGAGGAAGTAGATTTAGGTACTACCCTAAAAGAAATTATTATTATCGACGATTGTTCAAAAGACGGCACCCGCGACATCCTCAAAAAACTTGCCGACAAAAATAAAGACATCAAGTTACTTTTCCAAGATCATAACCAGGGCAAGGGTGCAGCTTTGAAGCGCGGTATTTTAGAGACCACCGGGGACATAGTAGTGATACAAGACGCCGATCTTGAATACGACCCGCTGGAATATACTCGCCTGCTCTACCCGATCGAGCGCGGTCATGCAGACGTTGTTTATGGATCGAGGTTTATTGGCGGCGAACCACACCGCATTATTTATTATCGCAATCAAGTTGCTAATAAGTTCCTGACATTTATGTCAAATATTTTTACCGGCCTGAATCTGACTGATATGGAAACCTGCTACAAGATGATGAAAGGCGACCTGGCCCGTAAA
>CAZILM010000056.1:0-1938 GCA_964540115.1 uncultured Candidatus Saccharibacteria bacterium
GCGCCACAAATTTCGCACCGTTATCCATTGCACTCTTAATACCAACATTAACTCCCCCAGCGAAACCATGGTTTTTGCTTAAGGGAATAATTTCAGCCGCAGGATAATTTTTCTGAATGAATTCCACCGAGTCATCCACCGAGCCGTTATCTACTACAATAATCTTAGGTTTCAGAGTCTGCTGTTGCAGTGAGTCCAGGCAAGCTGCAATGCTCGCCTTGCCATTCCAGTTCGGGATAATAACAAAAACGCTGCCTGTTTCGGTGGTTGCCCCCGAAGCTTTTGGCATTAACGGAATTCCCATTTACGCTTCAAGGATACCAAGCCGTCGGTTCTGTCTTCTTGCATAATCCGGAAGTGCTTTGCCTTTAACCGCATTTCATAAACTTTAGTTAGATTTTTTGAAAATACTCCGGCTACCAGGCGATACGATCCTTTCTGGAAGGGTAGGCTGTCGAGATGAAGCAAAGCCTCGCCGGACTTGTTGATAGGCACGCTATTGCCGTCAATTTTGGTATTCGTTCCGAAGCAGAAGACTTCGTCATTGCGAACAACCGATATGCCAACCTCAATCGGTTCAAGCGTCGGGTTATTAAACCGCAGCACTGCTATACATGGATCATTACGCCGGATTGTTTTTGTCGGTTTTTCATTGGCATCCAACAGTTCAACCGACTCGATGTGAGGCTTTGATTTATCAATTACAGATTTTTTGCGCTCTTCCTCTTTCTGAACAGTTTCCTGCAAAAATTCAAATTCGGCCTTTTCCAGTTGTGTCTGGTTAATATTCTGGTAATTAAGCAGTGCCTGCATCGGCTCATAAATGCCGATCTGTTTTCCATGGTCCAACACCATAACTCTATCTGAAAAGTCCCGCACAATTTGAAGATCATGGCTTACAAAAATAATTGTTTTACCGAGCGCTTTCAGCTCGCGAAAAACATCAAAGCATTTCTGCTGAAAATTGGCATCGCCAACTGCCAGAACTTCATCTACCACAATGATATCCGCCTGAGCCTGAATAGCTATAGCAAAAGCCAAACGCACTTGCATACCCGAAGAATAGTTCTTGATTTTCTGGTCAATAAAATCTTCTATTTCAGCAAAACGCACAATTTTGTCGTACACGGCTTCAACTTGTTTGTGCGTCATGCCAAACAGCGAGGCATTTAAAAAGATGTTGTCTCTTCCCGATAGCTCAAAGTTAAAGCCGACTCCTAGCTCAATGAGTGTGCTCATTGACCCGTCATGGTCGACACTTCCAGCGGTTGGTTCGTAAATACCGGCTAGCATTTTCAGTAGAGTGCTTTTGCCGCTGCCGTTAGCGCCTATAATGCTAAAGAATTCACCCTTATTTACGCTAAAAGAAATGTCATCTAAAACTTTGTACTTCTGAGTTGGCACTTTCCGAAATAAGCGGGTCGCGTGGCCCTTAAGAGAGCCCACTTTTTCGTGCGGTACCTTAAATACTTTAGTAACGTCCTGAACTACAACTGCATTATCCATTTTGTAACCCTTCTAGTACTTCATCGATTCGCTTCTCAAATGACCCTCTTTCAAAAAGCCGAGCTTTTTTAACGCTGGATTCTGAGAGCTTTTGGCGCTGGGGTGTATCGTCGATTAACTCTCGCGTTATGGTTACCAACTGGTCTACATTATCCCACAACCTTCCGTTTTTGCGGTCTTCCACTACTTCGAGCTGGCCAGCGCTTCTAATGACAATCGGTATTACTCCGGCAGACATGGCTTCAACTGTTGAGATGCCAAAGTGTTCCTGGTTCTCGGGGAATTGCTCAGGGTCATAGCCAAGACCGGTCGCGTGCCAATAGATTGAGGCTTTCTGGTATAAATTTCTTAGTTCATTTAGCGGCATGTTGGTCACCACCTTTATATTTTTTTGTTGGCCGATTAAGCTATCAAGACGCTTCATGTATTTTT
>CAZILM010000057.1:0-1799 GCA_964540115.1 uncultured Candidatus Saccharibacteria bacterium
TATAAATTGTTACTAACAGAGGTGTTGCCGTTGCTAGCATATGACCTTAAGCGAAGAAGCAGGCCTTAATGTCACCGGTACTATAGTTGCCTAAATTGACTTATGTACTGATTATTCCCCAACCGTACCAGTTTTAACTTCTCCGGCGCGTTTGTAGTTGGCGAATATAACTCCTTCGGGGGTAACGCTGTGTTCCGTCAGCTCAAATGCTGCAGGTATGGTGCCATCTTCAAACAATTTCTTGCCTGTGCCCAAGGTAAGCGGGTGAATCTTTAGCCACAGCTCATCCATCAGATCTTCCTTCAATAAGGTTTGAACGAGATTGCCGCTGCCATGCACCTGAAGTATGGGACCCTCGCTGTTTTTCAGCTCTTTAAGTTTTGCCACCACGTCGCCAGTGATTAGCTGTGAATTTTCCCATGGCAGTTCTATTGGACGATGCGACACAACGTATTTAGTGCATTTGTTGAATGGAGAGGCAACGACCTCAATTTCCGGGTGTTTGGGCCAGTAGCCCGCAAAAATATCATAGGTCTTGCGCCCCAGCAGCAAATCGAAAGGCATACTGAGCTGCTTGGTCATTTCCTGCATAGCAGCCGCATTAACGTATGGTGCTTGCCAGCCGCCAAATTTGAATCCTGAAGCAGTATCTTCGTCTGGGCCGCCGGGTGCCTGCATGACACCGTCCAAAGTAATAAATGATAAAACAACAATTTTTCTCATGTCTATATGATAACTCTAAATTCAAATGGCTTCACGATTTCAGTATAAATAGTAGAATTAACCCATGGAGAAACACAAAATCTATTCTATGAACGTCTCTAGGGTCTATCCACTTTACATAGCTAAGGTGCAGAGAAAAGGCCGCACCAAGGCTGAGGTTGATGAAATTATGTGTTGGCTAACGGGATATAGCCAGAAAGAACTAGAGGCAGAAATAGGGAAGGACACAGACTTTGAAACTTTCTTTAATAAAGCTCCAAAGCTGAATCCTTCCCGAAAATTAATAACGGGAATGATTTGCGGTGTCCGGGTAGAAGATATAGAAGAGCCGATAATGCAGGAAATACGCTACATGGATAAATTAGTCGATGAGATAGCTAAGGGGAGACCAATGGAGAAGATACTGCGCAAGGTTTGAACCGACTAACAGCAGGCAAGTTATACAAAGTTGGAACTAATTCTTCTTTAGCTTACGCCATCCACCCTTGCGATTATTTTTAGCTACAGCCTTAATCAATTCTACGAAAGCTTTATCGTCTAATGCATCACCTTCGTACAGCTGTATTGATCGAGCAGTAGCATTGCCTTGGCCTTGATTAATAATACCCGCTGGGTCCGGCGCAATAGGGTCGTATATAAATATGTTTACATGGTCTTTGGCGGCCAGCAAAGCGCAGACGTTTCCATTCAAGGTAAAGTAGGGGCGAGTTTTAAACTTTATCTCTTCTACTACGTTCGGCTCAGCCTGATGTATTAGCGAGCGCACTCGTTCACATACTGCTTGTTGCCACTTCGGCAAGGAACTAATGTAGTTATCGACAGCCTTGTTATTGCTCACAACTACATTTTAACAATACAAATGTATTTTTTACATAGAAACTGATTGGGCCAGGGGCTTAAGCTTGAGCTAGCTTAGTTTGTTCGGACCCGTTGACGATGTAAATATCTCCATCTCTAAAAGTTTTAAAGGGAATGTTATTGGCCACTACATACTCGTATTCTTTATCAACCCGTTTTGATTCGTGATGGTTAGACCGAAAATGAACCATTGGGTAAAAATCTATTAAACCAATGCC
>CAZILM010000058.1:0-1582 GCA_964540115.1 uncultured Candidatus Saccharibacteria bacterium
CGGCGAAAATCACGGCCTACAGTAATGCGTATAGCCCGGTACTGGTCATCGCCCACAATTTTGCCTTGGATGGTAAAGATTGTTACGGCAGAGGTGTCTGAATATTCATGTAACGCTTTGTGCTGTTTAGTAACCGGAACAGGCTTACTCGAGGTGCGTGTAATAAGCATGATTACCAAGACGGTAATCACTGCCACCCCTAACACGGCTACAAGAAGACGTCTCATAATTAACATCCTTTATTAAACCATAAAGTTTAACTTGTAGCAATGCTATATCGAGGCCCCCTGCGCAACTCTTGCTAATTATTTCACTATTTAGATTTTCTTAAGCGCCATTTGAAACCAGGGTTGCGAGCCTTTGGCATCATCATCCTCATAAACAACTTCCAGCTCATCTCCCGCTATTTCTTTGAATATATCAGGATTATAGAAGTAAAACATCCGGCGGCCATGAGTATCTTCTTTTACTTCTTCTTTATAAGTCTCGTTGTACTTAGAGGAAATATAGAAAATACCGCCCACTCGTAATGCTAGCTTTACTCTGCTAAACACTACTTCTACTTCCGGTCTAGTGAGATGAAGTAGCGAAGCAAAAGCGAATACTATATCCGTTCCCTCCGGGTAGTTATAGGTAATCGCATCAGCGACTTCAAATTTACCCAAAGGAATATGCCTTCTAGCGAGCTCAATCATTGACTCAGAGAGGTCAAATCCAATGTAGTGTGTAGTTCGTTTAATAATTTCTTTCGCATCACGGCCATCTCCACAACCAATCTCTATAACTAGTGGATTGATCGTGTTGCCTGCTGCATTAAAAGCAGTTTCGATATCCCGCACTCGTGAGCCATGGCCACGAAAGTATTCAGCCAACTGTTCCGCTGAAGCATTATAAGTATCAAGAGTTTCTTGGCGCTAATCAGTCATTAATTATTATTAACTCCACTTTAATAGGCCTGCGAGCTAATTTTTTGGTCAATTCTTGCAAACTAATACCTTCAAATTCATATGTTGTGCCACTTTCTGATGCAGGTGTTGCATAAACCACCCGGTCCATATTAGCCCAAGCAGCACAGCTGAAACAAAGCAAGCACGGTTCATGGCTACCATAGAGTACGCAACCCTCAAGATTGTGGCTTTTGAATTTTTTTGCTGCTTTTCGTATAGCCGAAGTTTCAGCATGTGCAGCAGGATCATATTTTTGATGAGTATGGCTATGATCACGGGCAATAATCTTGCCGTCTTTGACAACAACCGCGCCGAATTCCACTGGGGAGATGCCTTTAACTTTTCCTAACTTACCAATTTTTATTGCTTCTCTTAGGAAATACTCATCGCTTTTCACAGTTCGCCCCAATTTTCGCCAGTGGTAGTATCGACGGTCAGTTTTACAGGGAGTTTTGTGGCACCTTCCATGGTTTCTTTAAGCAAGCTGGCTACTTTCTTAGCGTCTTTTTCGGCACATTCTACAATCAAGCTGTCATGAATTTGCAAAAGAATTTTAGGCTTATTATTAGTAAATTCATGGTCAAAACTCTGCTGAACTTTAACCATGCCCAGCTTCATAATATCGGCCGCGCTGC
>CAZILM010000059.1:0-1526 GCA_964540115.1 uncultured Candidatus Saccharibacteria bacterium
GCCGAATAAGTTGGCCTGGCTGAGCCATAGATAGCGTTTGAACTTTTTCACTACGATAGTTTAGCAAGTAAAGCGTCCCTAAGGTATTAGCTAAGCGTAGAGTTGGTCGTTTAAAACCCTTTCTTTTAATTTTCAAGTGATAAACTGTATCAAATGAAGAAGCTATACTTTGTTCGCCATGGGCTGTCTGACCATAACACTGCCGGTCTTTTTTCCGGACAAATAGAGGCAATGTTGACAGAAGATGGTAGAGCGCAGGCTAAAGCAGCTGGCAAACAACTAGAGGAAAAGCATCTGCACATTGACCTTATTGTTTGTTCCCCTTTGCAAAGAGCCTACGAGACAGCGTGCATAATAGCTAGAGAAATAGGCTACCCTATAGAGCAAATCGTGAAAAATCCGCTATTTAAAGAACGCTCTTTTGGCGTTCTTGAAGGCAAGGCTACTGAAGGGCTTTTAAAAGACGGCAATTATAAACAAATCGATTCCGTAGAAGGCGCCGAAAGCATAGCGGAGCTACAAGCGAGGGCTGAAAAAGCACTGGCATATGTACAGACTCTGCCGGATGAAAATATACTCATTGTAGGCCATGGGGCGTCCGGGCGGGCTTTGCGAAGAGCAGTCAACAACGAACCGCATACGGATGAATACATCGGGCAGTTAAAATTTATTAATAATTCAGAAATAGTCGAGCTTTTCTAGCCATGTCTAACTCTGTTATTGCCATCACGGGACCGGCTGGTGCAGGAAAAAGCACAGTGGGCGAAAAGGTCGCAAAACAACTTAAACGATGCGTAAACATTGATGCAGACCACATTAAGCACATGATAGTGGGTGGTTTTCATAAAGATACTTCTAGCCCAGGCGGTTGGGGATTTGATCAGTGGGGTTTAGTTGGTGACAGTATTGGTCTCCTGGCAGCCAATTTTTTAAAGCAAGGCTATAGCGTGATAATAAATGGTTACATTGATGAGCCAGCTTGGACTAATATCGAAAAGCTGGTGGCTATTAATCATAAGTTTTTGTTATTGCCAAGCCTGGAAACAATAAAAGATAGAGACGCAGCCCGTAACGAAGATGTCAGAATGGGAAAAGCCGTTGTTTCTGAACACCATGAAGTTTTTTCTAAAGACAAGTTCTATTCAGATTTTATAAAAATTGATACTTCAAATCATTCTGTTGAAGAAACGGTGTCCGCCATTATCGAGAAGATGCGTTTAGAAAAGTACTTAGCTACTTGATGCATTCGGGCCCTATGGTTCGTTTGTAAAGTAACTCTTCTACTATTTTTTGTTTGCAAACCATCGGCACAAGGTATATATCTAAATTGATAAATAGGGGAGCACTGGTGTCCATACCTAAGCTAACTGCAGCCTTGGTAGCTATATTGCTGGTTGTGGGAATGCTTGGAAATAGAGCCTTTGCCGCTTCGACGCTTTCGTCCAGCAATATTGAGGTTAATGAAGCCAGTAGTGTTGCAACGTTTACTTTTACCCTAACCGAGCCAAATCCCGAGGGCACTACGA